>JAILRU010000005.1 GCA_024697945.1 Bacteroidaceae bacterium | reverse complement strand
TCACATCCTCTTCCCGAAGGAGAACGTCGAGAACACGCTGGGCGAGTACATCAGCAGCAAGGGCCTCAAGCAGCTCCACACTGCTGAGACGGAGAAGTATGCACACGTGACATTCTTCTTCAACGGCGGACGCGAGGCTCCTTACGAAAACGAGGAGCGCATCCTTGTGGCAAGTCCGAAGGTGGCTACCTACGACCTCAAGCCCGAGATGAGCGCCTACGAAGTGAAGGACAAGTTGGTGGAAGCCATCAAGCTCAACAAGTACGACTTCATCGTTGTCAACTTCGCAAACGGCGACATGGTGGGACATACCGGTGTCTATGAAGCTATCGAAGCCGCTGTGAAGGCCGTTGATAAGTGCGTAGGCGAGGTGATTGATGCAGCCAAGGCTACGGGTTACGAAGCCATCATCATTGCCGACCACGGGAATGCCGACAATGCCATCAACCCCGATGGCAGCGCCAACACCGCTCACTCGCTCAATCCCGTGCCATTCATCTACATCACAGACAAGAAGGATGCAACCGTCGAGAACGGTGTCCTTGCTGACGTTGCTCCCAGCATCCTGCACATCATGGGTCTGGAACAGCCGAAGGAAATGACGGGCAAGTGCTTGATTAAGTAATGGACGTCAAGATTGAGCCTTCGTGGAAAGCACAGCTTGCGGAAGAGTTCGACAAGCCTTACTTCCAAGCGCTGACGCAGTTCGTGCGGCAGGAATATGCTGCTGGCACTTGCTATCCGCCCGGACGGCTCATCTTCAATGCTTTCGACACAACACCCTTCAATGAAGTGCGTGTGGTCATCCTCGGCCAAGACCCCTATCACGGCCCTGGACAGGCACACGGACTTTGCTTTAGCGTGAACGACGGGATTCCCTTCCCGCCTTCGCTACAGAACATCTTCAAAGAGATACAGGCTGAGACAGGAGCACCCATCCCACAAAGCGGCAACCTGACGCGATGGGCAAAGCAAGGCGTGTTCCTGCTCAACACATGTCTCTCGGTTCGCGAACATCAAGCCTTCAGCCACAGCGGCAAGGGCTGGGAAACCTTCACCGATGCTGCCATCATGGCATTGAGCCGGGGACGCAACAACCTCGTCTTCATGCTTTGGGGAGCTCCAGCTGGAAGGAAGGCAGCCCTCATCGACCAGTCTCGCCACCTCGTCCTGCAAAGCGCTCACCCCAGCCCCTTGAGTGCCATGCGAGGCTTCATGGGTAACGGACACTTCGTCAAGTGCAACGAATACATCATTCAGCATGGGCAAAGACCAATCGTTTGGTAACCTCATCGAGGTAGGTGACGTCATCCTGCACACGGACATTATGACGGAGTATTTCTGCTGCGACATAGACAGCTGCCACGGACGCTGCTGCGAAGAAGGTGATGCCGGAGCGCCGGTCACGTTGGACGAGATAGCAGACATAGAGGCACAACTCGATGGCTTGTGGCCACAGCTTTCCGCAGGTGCGCAGGCTGTCATTGACAGGCAAGGCGTTGCCTATCCCGACCCTGAAGGCGAACTCGTGACAAGCATAGTTTGCGGCGGCAACTGCGCTTTCCGAGGCGCGAAAGGATGCCTGCTGCGACAAAAGCCCATCAGTTGCCACCTCTACCCTATCCGCGAAAAGAAGTTGGGACCGCTGACGGGTCTCAACTATCATCGCTGGAACATCTGCAAGGAAGCCATCCGCGTCGGCATGGAACGCGGCATCCGCCTCTATCAGTTCCTGCGAGAACCTCTCATCCGACGCTTCGGGCAGGAATGGTATGACGAACTTAGCTTCACTGCGAAGCAATTCATAATTCATAATTCATAATTATTTTGGCGATAGCAAAATTTCATTTTTCATTTAATCATGAGACGCTTCTTTCTCACCCATTTCATCACGATATTTAGCCTTACAGTCACAGCACAAGTGACGCTTGGTTGGGGCAGTATCGATGTACGTTACTCTCAATCCGAAGTACCTGAGACAACTAAGAAGTCGCCCTTGCTGCGTGCCTGGCGTGGTGAAAGGGTTTCAGCACAAGCTGTACTCGCCACGTCAAGCGAACTCGGAGAAGTTTCGTTCACCGTCAGCGACCTCAGGAACGGCAAGAATATCATTCCAGCCTCAGCCATAAAGAAGTATTTCGTGCGCTATGTCATGGCAGAGCCTTTCTATAACAAGAAAGATTCTATGATTGTCGCCGACCGCCTCGACCCTATCGAAACGCTGAAGGTAGAAGCCAATACGACTCAGCCCATCTGGCTCGACATACACGTTCCCTCAGAAGCAAAGGCTGGCACATATCAGGGAACTGTGACCGTGAAGACCATCTCTAACTCCTCCCCTCTAAAGGGAGGCTGGGAAGGATCTCTCCCCATCGTATTGCAAGTGGCTGACCGAGTCCTGCCTGAGCCCAACAAATGGAGTTTCCACCTCGACCTCTGGCAGAACCCATACGCCGTAGCACGCTACTACGATGTGCCCCTATGGAGCCAAGAGCACTTCGACAAAATGCGGCCCCTCATGCAGATGTTGGCAGCCACAGGACAAAAGGTCATCACGTGCTCCATCATCAACCGTCCTTGGAACGGACAGACCTTCGACCCCTTTGAAAGTATGATTGCCAAAATGAAGCAGATTGACGGCACTTGGCGCTACGACTATACTGTCTTCGACAAATGGGTGGAGTTCATGATGTCCTGCGGCATTACGGAGCAAATTGACTGCTATACCCTCGTGCCCTGGCACTATCGCTTCGACTATTATGACTGCGCCTCGAACAGCGTTAAGGAACTTGCATGCAAGCCTGGAGAAGCAAAATATCACGATTTCATCGTACCTTTCCTGAAAGACTTCAGTCGTCACCTTCGTCAGAAGGGATGGTTCAGTCGCACCCACATCGCTATGGATGAGCGTCCGACGGACCAGATGGAAGCAGCCTGGAAGACTATTCAGGATGCCGACCCTGAATTCAAGATTGAAGGGGCTGCGAACTATAGCGTCGAGAGCGAGGCAGCCGACCGCGTGGATGACATCAGCGTAGCTTTCCAATTTGACCTCATCAAAGGCGAAGCTTTGGCCCGCCGTGCTGCAAAGGGACAGAAAATCACCTTCTACACTTGCTGCGGCCCCGAACGTCCCAACACCTTCACTTTCTCACCTCCGGCAGAATCTGCATATCTTGGCCTTCATGCTTTAGCTTGCGGTTATGATGGTTATCTACGCTGGGCCTACAATAGCTGGCCTAAGCAACCCAATCAGGACAGTCGTTTCGGAAACTGGCCTGCCGGTGACACCTATCTCGTCTATCCTAGTGGTAGCAGCATCCGCTTTGAACGTCTCGTGGAAGGCATCCAAGCCTACGAAAAGGCTCGCCTGCTCCGCCCCACACTCAACCTCAAAGGAGCTAAAGACCTCGACGAAATGCTCCGATACTTCGCACCTAACACCTACGAGGCAGACAAAGACCCCGTTTCTCTGCTACGCCAAGCCAACGATTTGCTTTGGAAACTAAGCAAATAGGAGTTTGCAGTAATGAAATATCACAATATTTGATTTTCCCTTAAAAAAATTATAATTATGATTCACAAAACTTTTAAAAACATATTATGGGCCTTTTGCTTGTTGATTTCGTTATCGATAAGTGCCCAAGAATTTGACTCGGAGCTGCAACTGAGCAACGACGATGTGGTTTATTGGTATCGCATCTGCTGTGCCATGCCGGGAATGGAGGACCATGCAATGACAGACTACAACGGTATGACACCCTTGTGCGTGTATTATAGCAAAGTTTTTCTGTTGCCGACTGAAACAGAGGAATATCATTCCCAGTGGAAGTTGACGGCAGGTGAGGACGGAAAGGTCATCATCACCAACCGTGCCACGGAACAGCAAATCAACAGCGCATCTAAAAACCTCGCTGGTTTCAACTCCGATGGCTCCACTGCCATTGGCAATATCAACGCCACAGACCTTACTAATGGAGATACGCCAGGCTTCAACATTATCAGCCTCGGTGACAATGCTTTCAAGTTGGAAAGCGTGGAGGATGACGGCGTGAACCGTTGTCTCGCTTTGGCAGAAGAAGATGGCGAAGCACTCACTTATCCGGAAACAGGCGAGAGTTCGTCCATCATCGGCTGGAAATTCTTCCCCGTTGAAATTGAAACGGGTATCGGCTCTGCAAAAACTGGTAATCAGGTTATTCGCGTAAATGGGAAACGCATCTCCGTAAGCGGATGTTCCGAATGGCAATTATTTGATGTTGCAGGCGAGGAAATGCCACGCACCGTATCATTGCCCACTGGTGTCTATATGGTGAAAATGCCGCAGAAGACGGTAAAAGTGATGATTCCTTGAGACGTAACAATGCGATAACAAAAATAATGTAATAACGAAAAATGAAGATTTAGATGAAAAAATATATTCTCCCGCTTTTAGCTTTTTCACTTTTTAACCTTTTCTCTTTTTCAACCATCTGGGCGCAGACTTATATCGTCAGTTCGCTGGCCACCCCAGGTGCCGCCACATTCAATGCTGACAAAATCAAAAATGGGGTGATTACCTTACCTTTCACCGCTTCGACTGAGACCATTCAGATTGAGACCAATCAGGATGCCACCGTCAGTTGTGATGCTGACTGGTGCCAAGTTTCCTATGCGGACAAGACACTCACGTTGACCGTTACGGAAAACTCTTCCGAGGATGCCCGAACAGCCATCATTGCCGTTCAAAGCAAGGATTTCCATCCGCTGCTCATCACCGTCAAGCAGGAAGCTCGCCTTGTCTTTGCCGTTATCTCCGACACTCACGTTGGTAATAGCTATGGTGGAAGATATGCGGAAAAGGTTTCGAATACACTCCAGAGACTGACAGGCAAAGGTAAACTCGATGCCATCGCCGTTGTGGGCGACCTCACCGACCACGGCGACACCAACCAATACACAGAGTTTGTGAAGCTATTCGGCAATAATGAGAACTTTGTCAACCCCGTAGATAACTTCCTCTTCACAATGGGCAACCACGACAACTATAATAGCAGTGGTCAGGCAAACTACAGAAGCGGACTGAAGAAGTTCAACGGCAACAGGTCTTATCCTCTCGACCAATATGTCCTCATCAAAGGTTATCCTTTCATTCTGATAAGCGTTCGCGGTGGTGCCAATAACGATGACAACCCAGCAAATGGCACAGCTTCCTACCCGAGTACCGTAGTAAATACCCTGAAGAGCTATCTCAAAAAAGCTGCTGAAGACGCCCCAGGCAAACCCATTTTCGTCTTTACACACGTGCCTCCCCGCTGGACATGCTTTAGTTCTTGGGGCGAAATTGAGGGTGCGGCATGGGCAATGAAGGTGCTGAACCCTGTCCTCAACCAATACCCGCAGGTTGTTGTCTTTGGTGGTCACAGCCACTATCCCCTGGGTGACCCTCGCAGCATCCATCAGGGCGCTAACCCCAACAGCTCACGCAACAACTACTACACTTCCATCAATACTGCCAGCATCACCTACTCTGAGATTAATCCAGGAGCAGTTGAGGCAGGCATCCATCCCGAAGGCTTCAAGGACGTCACCGAAGGTATGATTTTGGAAGAGCAGCCCAATGGCGACATCGAAATCCGCCGCTACGACACCTATCGCGACGTAGAAATAGACCCCGAACACCGTTGGGTATTGAAGGCTCCCTTCGACGGCAGCCAGTTCCAATATGCCGACATCCGTGATGCTGACGACAACCCCAACAACGTCGTCCTTCGCGATGGTTTGCCCGCACCCGCCTTTAACGAAGGTGCAGAACTCAAACTGAAACCCAGCGAGAACGACATCCAAGTTACCTTCCCACAGGCTACTGACAACGAATGCGTCTTCCGCTATAACATTCGCGTCCTGAAAAATGAAACGTTAGTTAAGAGTGTCTTCGTTTTCTCACAATTCTATCTTACCATCGACACACCTGAACAACTTTCCTATGCAATAAGCAACCTGGCACCCAATACTGAATACAACATAGAGGTCGTTGCCTATGACTCATGGGACAACACGTCCGAGGCTCTGACCGGCACTTGCTCCACATTGGACGACGACCGTCCTGTGCCAGAAGCTGTTGGAAGATGGACGTTCGATGATACTAGTGATTTGCTGGCAGGCACAGGCATTGCTACCCTCAAGGGTGCTATCATAAAGGACAACTTGAAGATTGTTGACAATCTTGGCTCCGCAGGCATCACACCAGTAGCAGGTCAAGCCGAAGGCAATGGAGCTATCTCCATCCCCGTTAGTTCCGGTCTGATGATGACATCCAACCTCGAAGAGCAGAGCCTCAGCAGCTATACCTTCCTGTTCGATATCCGCTCGGTAGAACTCGATGGCTACACAGCTATTTATCAGAACGACATTACCAACCAAAAGGACGGTAGCTTCTTCATAAAGAATGCACAATTAGGCCTCAACACCAACGGCTTGGGCTACACAGGTCATCTCACTTCCGGCAAATGGCATCGCGTCGTCTTTGTAGTCAAGAATAACATTCCCACCATCTATCTGGACGGCCGTAAGATAGGTCAGGCCACATCGGCCAATGACGGACACTGGCAAATGGGTACTGGTGCCCTCTTCTTTATAGACAACGACGGAGAGGAACACAGTATTGAGACTTCGGAAATCCGCTTCTGGGACGAACCTCTCAACAGCAAGCAAGTGCTCAAACTCGGCACCATCACAGGAGAAGATGTTCCCGAGCCCGACCCTGTACCCGAAGCTATTGGAACATGGACCTTCGATAATGCTGACGACCTCATGGCAGGCACAGGCATCGCTACCCTGCAAGGTACGAAACATTCCAAGGGCAGTGTGACCGTCGTTAGCAACCTTGCCAATGCAGGCATTCTGCCTGTTGCTGGTCCTGCCGAAGGAAATGGAGCAATCATCGTTCCCAAGAACTCCAGCCTGCTGATGACCAGTAACCTGAACGTGGGAAACCTCAGCACCTACTCCATCCTTTGGGATGTCAAGGCCGATAATTATTCTCCCTATATTCCACTCCTGCAAAACGACCTTACCAATACCAAGGACGGCAGTCTTTTCATCAATAAGAATATGGTTGGACTGAATGCTGGAAATCTTGGGTATCACGGTTCCCTCACCAATAGTTGTTGGTATCGTATTCTCTTTGTTGTGGAGAACAACTACGCCACCGTCTATGTGAATGGTGAAAAGGTTGGGACAAGCACATCAGCAATTTCACAGCACTGGCAACTTACCACTGGTGCCCTCTACTTCGCTGATGAAGACGGCGAGGAAGAAGCCATCGAAACAGCCGAAATCCGCTTCTGGAACATCGCCCTCACAGCCGAGCAAGCCAATCAGCTTGGCAAGGCTGTGGAATAATCTCTCATCATTTAACCACTATTTCCCCAAGTTTTTTTGCAAAAGTTTTGCTGTTTCAGTATGAATTTGTAAATTTGCACCGCAATTTGCAAGAATTACCACTTTAAAGTACAATTTAATATACTTGAAAATTATGAAAAGGCACCTAATATTATTCCTTGTAGCCTTGCTTAGTGTAGTAACAGCTTTTGCTCAGAATAATGGATCAGGATTCATAGGCAACGGATACTATCGTGTTAAAAATAAGGCCACAAACCGTTACATCTATGTGACAGATAATAAGGACTACTACGATATTACTCACGACAAGGAGGATTTCCAGGCCCTTCAACTATGGAAGGATGCAGAGAAAGCATGCACAGATCCTGCCAGCATCATCTATATGGAGAATATTTCTGGTCAACAATATGACCTTCTGGCTCAGGGTACTGGCGTCCACATGCTTACCGGTTATTATATCACTGCCGACAAGAAATTTGATGGTTGTTATGAAGTGTTCGCTAAAAAATCCGGTGTCACGAAGTATCTCTCCGACAACGAGAAATCTAATGCACAACAGGGTCAGTTGGGAACAGGTGGTGCAGGAAACTATCGCAGATGGATTGTTGATATGATTGACCCAAACGATGAAACAAATTATATCGGCATCAAGCCTACCATTGAATTGAATGGCAAGTTTTATCAGCCGTATTATGTCTCTTTCCCCTTTAAGGCATGTTCCCCAGACATGCATGTGTATTATGTTCAGGAAATCCAGGGAAATATAGCATACCTCAAAGAGATTAAGGGCGAAATACCAGGTGCCACACCTGTCTTTATTGAATGTGCATCTGCCGATCCCTCTCAAAACCGAATTGAACCACTTATCTCCACATCAGCAAAAGTTACAGGCAACAAACTTAGCGGCATTTACTTCTGCAACGGAAACCGTCCTCAGAAATCAGTAGATGCATACAAAATATTCGACGCGGCCACAATGCGCATATTCTCTGTAGTGAATGGCGGAATTGTACTGACCAACAATGCTCCTGAACGGCTCAACGAAATTAAGGTTAACGACTATGTTAACATGACAGGAAAGATAAAAGTCCAATGTCTGTATGCCAACACCAGCTATCTCTTGACTGATTCGAGTACACCCGAAGTGCTTGAGATTTCCTTCGATGAGCCTGTGTCTGGAAAGGAAGGTGACCTGAATGGCGACAACAAGGTTGATATCGCTGATGCTGTAACTGTTCTGAATCTCATGAGTGATGGTTCGTACACAAAGGCTGCTGATGTCAATGGCGACAACAAGGTTGACATCGCTGACTTCGTAACCATTCTGAACATTATGGCTCAAGGTGACGAAGGTATCAAGGGCGATTTGAACGGTGACAAGAAAGTAGATATTGCTGATGCTGTAACCGTTCTGAACATCATGGCTACAGGTGGGTACACCAAGATTGCCGATGTCAATGGCGACCAAAAGGTTGACATCGCTGACTTCGTAACCATTCTGAACATCATGGCTACACAGTAAAAGTTGAAAAGTTAAAGTGCTAAATTGACCATCAAAAAGGAAAATAATAAAGGTTAGTAAATATTTTTTCACTTTTCACTTTTCACTTTTCACTTTTTATTGTACCTTTGCGGCGCATTTGAAAAGAATGCATATAGGTTGACTCGCTAGCTCAGTTGGTAGAGCATCACACTTTTAATGTGGGGGTCTTGGGTTCGAGCCCCAAGCGGGTTACCAAAAAGAAGGAGCTTTAGGGCTCCTTCTTTGTTGCATGGGGGTTCACCCAAGGGTTCTTCGCCAGCGGCTCAGGCGGCAAAGTCGCCCCTAAAAGTCTTTTCCCACAAACTCAGCATCACTACTCAATGCTCCCTCCTTTGCTTTGGCTGAGGGTTGACGGAAGCGGTACGAGACACTCAGAGCTATATTGGGATAGGTGGGACGAACCCATGTCTCGCTACTCATGAGGGTCGATGTACGAAGACTATGATAGCGGGCCGTATGGAAGACATCGTGCGCCACGAGTCCCAGTTGTAGCTTGCCACCGAACAAGGTTTGACGGGCGGCGAGGTCGAAATAGACATACGCCGTCTCCCAACCCTGTGTGAGATGATGTCCGCTCACGAAGTGCCCGTCGAACTGAAGCGAGGTATTCTTTGCCAGACGGAAATTATTGATGCAACCCACTGTGCCAGTCGTACTGTGCTGACTGATGCAACCTTCGTATGTGGCACGGAAGTTATGGAGAGACAGGTCGCCATTAGCTGTGAGTTGCCACCACCTGGTAGGCTTTGTCGAGACCTGCAACTCGAAGCCCTTGCGCCATCCATTGCCAGCATTGATGATGCTGTCCAGCGTCACCCCCACATCGTATGCCCGTCGGATGTAGTCAACGACTCCTGTCCTACGCCGTACATAACCCGTTGCCGTCAAACTGGTCTTGCCGATGGTCTTGCGCCAGGAGAGTTCCAACGAATGGATATACTCCGACTCAAGGTCAGGATTACCGATAATACGCGTGTGGTAATCTTCATAGGTAATATAGGGTTCCAGCTTCCAGATGCCCGGACGGTTGGTGCGACGCGAGTAGCCCAGCGTGAAGGTGCCTGCCTTCGTTGTGGTATAAGCCAGGTGTGCCGAGGGGTAAAGCTCTGTATATCTTTTATGCCGGCTGGTAATAGTAGGCAGGTCCATATCGTCTTTCAGATGGTCGATGCGCAATCCGGCATCGAACTGTAGGGGGCCGAAGCGGTCATTCACCTGGGCGTATGCACTGTGCGTCTGACGGCGATAATAGAACGGAGCATATAGGTCGTCCTGCCAGATGAAGCTCTCACTGGGGAGGTCCCAGTAGCAGATGCGGTAGTCACCATGCTCGCTATAGGTGGTATATTGATAGCCTGTTTCGAGCACCCCTCCGGGACGGTAGTGAAGCTTATAGGCGAATGCCCCGTCGCAGTCCCAGTGATGCTCAGTCTCGTAGCCGCGAGTGCCCTCCTGACGCTTACCCGCCAAGGTAAACATATTACTCTCCGTGTATTCCTCCGAGAAGCGGTCGTAGCGCAGGCGGTTGGAAACGCTAATCTCATCGCCCCTTTCGTTGAGCTTCCACGTATAATCAATAGCTGTTTGGAAAAGGTACTTTGTCAACTTGTAGCGGTCGTGACTGTCCAAAATCTCTCCTTCTCCTTTGGAGAGCGTCGGGGTGAGGCTTTCGTACATCATATCTCCGCCCCTTGGATTGATGGTGCGTCCGCCTTGCAGGTCGATAGTCAGGCGATGTCTCTCGGTATTAAACTCATAACCGCCTTGTCCGATGAAAGTACGGAAGTCACGGAAGCGGGTACCATCGGCATACGATGTGGCAGACCTCCCAGCCTCCTTTAGGGGGAGAGCGCTTCCGTCGGGGGAGGCTGTCCACTTCTCCTGCTGGAACTGACTCTTGTTGTGGATGTCGGAGCCTTGTCCCCCTACGTATATATTATGGTGTCCGGTACGGTAGTTGACTTTAGTGTCGAGCGAAAGAGTGCCCCAAGTCGAGGCAGTGCCGTTCACCATGACATCCCATCCGTCCGTCTCGCTACGCTTGGTGACGATGTTGATGATGCCCACATCGCCATCTGTCTTGTACTTGGCTGAAGGTGTGGTCAGAATCTCAATGTCCTTGATGCTGGCAGCACCAATCATCTGCAGAGCCTCAGTTCCAGACAGAGGCGAGGGCTTACCATCCACATAAACCAGGAAGTTCTGACTGCCTCTGAAGGAAAGACTTCCCTCAGCATCTATGATGACGCCTGGTACGGAGCGCAGCACATCCAGCGCCGTTCCACCCTGTGCCGTAAGAACCTGTTCGGCATCAATGCGTTGCCTGTCCAAGCGATAGCTGATACGCTGCCGCTCGCCATTGATGCTTACCTCGCGCATCACTGTGGTGTCGGTTTGCTCAACCTGTCCCTGTGCCTGTAGGCTTGTTGTAGCCAAACAAGAGAAAAGCAGTAGTAATTTCAGCCGTTCATTTGCCATAATACGTTAGTCTTTTTACCTTCTGCACTGCAAAGGTACGAATAAGCGAGCACAATACAAAAGAAAAGCTTGTTTTTCTTTTTATTGTCGAGCGCAGAAGTAGCTCGAAGTGGAACCTTTGAAGGCATACTTAACAAAGCAAGCAGCAGCCACTCATTTTCAGAGCGACTGCTGCTAATTGTGAATTGTCAATTAAAAGTTTACTTTTGTAAAACCTTTCGGCTGGTTCCGTCGGAGTTACGGATGATATTGACACCCTTCCGTGGTGTGCTTATCCTACGGCCGGTCAGGTCGTACCATTCCTCGTCATTGTCAGATTTGATTCCTTTAATGCCATCCGGATCCTCGAACAAGGCCGTATAGGTTGCATTTTCAGTGACAGTCACAGTTCTCGGATTGTCTGTGACACCATCTGACCATTTGTAGAAGATATAACCCTCATCAGGAATAGCGGTTAAGTCAACAATATAGCCATACTCATACTCTCCAGCACCTTCTACCTTGCCATTAATAGCATCCGCAGAGATGATGTACTTGTTCTTCGTAGCCTCATAAGTAGCTGTGTAACTTGCGTCACCTGTTACAGGTTCGATATTTGGCGACCACCCAGTGAATATGTATGTATATTCTGCAGTTGCTGGCTTAGAGGGATCAGCATGAGTTGGAGTTTCGCCTTCAACTACCGTCGTTTGGTCAATAAGCGATTCGTCATCGTTCAGCCATGAAATCGTGTATGTGCCCGCCAAGCGGAACTTAGCCGTAACCCTCATGTCTGCCAATACTGCATCAAACTCACGATCCCAACCGTCGAAGACATATCCCTCTCGTTTCGGTTCGGACGGAGCAATAGCAGACGTACCATACGCCACTTGCTGTTCGGATAACAGGGTGTGATCCCAATTCTGGAATGAGACGTTATATAGCCTTGCTGTAGGAACAAAGACAGCATCGAAGGTCACATCCTCGGTAATAGTCTCAACCTCAGGAGCCCAGTAGTCGAAAGTATATACAAGTGCCTCTGTCGCATCCTTGGTTGGTGTTCCATACGGATAATAGATGCTGTTTGCTGCGAAACCTTCAACAACCTGGATGGTATAAGTAGCCACACCATCCACGCGATAGGTGACAGTATAAAGCGTTTCTGTGAAGACAGCCTCCACGGTGATGTTTGCCGTGATGTGCTCCATATCCACATCTTCGCCGGAGGTGTAATCTCTCCACTTCACGAAGGTATATCCCTCGCGCGTTGCTTCGACACCTACTGCAGCTTCGCCATCTTTCACCTCCTCGGAGCCGAGGTCGCTTCCGTCCCAGTTCTTGTACGTTACTGTCCATACTTTGGTCTCTTCGCCATAAACTGCAGTAATATCAACGTCTTCTGTGATGGTCTCGTATGACTTGTTCCAACCGGTAAAGTGCCATCCGTCAACTTCAGGAGCGGCAGGAGGAGTGGCATCCGAGCCTTCTGTAACCATCTGCGTATCGAGCAGAGTAGAGCCGTCCTTTGCAAAGAAACGTACGGTGTATTGAGGTGTCGGGTCGTAGTACTCGAAGTTTGCCGTGAAGCCGATGACATTCTCGCTAATTGCCGGCACGTTCATGTATGCCAAGCTATCGTACGCCTCAGGATCCCACGAAGTCCAACCGAGGAAGACGGCATTCTCTTCTGTCGGCTCGGGGGGCAAGGTGACACTACCGCCGCAGGGAACAATCTCGCCGTAGTAGCCGTTTATTTTGCCAAAGCCCTCGGCTGAGAAGTCGAGTTGTTTGGGATAACCATTGCCGTAAACGCCGTCGAAGATAACTAATTTCTTCGTTGTGGTGACATTCAAGCTCTCAGTCTCGCCTGGACCAAGAATGTAATGGAATCCATCGTCTGAGTAGCCTTCTTGGAGGAAATTGGGTTTGTTCACGCGTGCATATGTAAATCCGGCTCCTTTCAATCCCTTGGGGTCAAGGAAGTAAACCTTTTCGTCATATTTTACCGGGACGATGCTGCGTTTGCCATTGAAACCGAAACCTTGGGCGGTTAGCACTAACAACTCTTGGTCGGCGGTAACAAGCAACGGGTAGAACATTTGAACCTCCATTGCTGGGGAATAGATGGTCTCTGCTGTACCGTTTCCTTTCGCATAGAAGCGGTAGTAGCGTGACTTCTCAAACGGCAGTTCATTATAATACTCCACAACTGCGGTCACCTGGCGGTCGAAGGTCATGACTTTGTTTACATCGTAGCCGGTAATCTCGCCCACATGCTGACCAGTTGTCCAGCTTATCTCGCCACTGGCAAGAGGAGTTCCGGACTGGAAATATACATCCACAGGAGTGTTCGTCTTTACGCTGGCGCGGAAGGTCAGTTTGTCACCTGCCATTGCCAACTCCTTGTTGCCTTCAAGTTCAGTGAACGTAATCGAAGAGAAGTTCCAGTCTTCGGTGCGGTCGCAGGTGTGCTCTACCATATCCATATCCAAGTCCACATAGACGTCGTACTTGGCATACACTTTGAGGTTTTTGTGAACGTTGGTGTAGTCCTTGTCCCAGCCTCTGAAGACTCTCTGAGCTTTGCGTCTGCCCGAGGCATCTTCTCCTCCCATCGAAGGTGGTGTGGCATCATGTCCGGCGATTACCTCTTGGCTCGACAGATTGGTACCGTCAGAATCATGGAAGTCCACTCGGTAGGTCGGGGTGTATTCGTCGATATACAGAGGACATGCCGGCATGGTGATGCTCAGATAGTCATTGTACTCTTTCACTTGCTGAGGCAGTTGGCTTGTATATTTGTAGTCGCGGCAGTCGGCAGGCTTCGCATAGTGGAACACATCACCTGCTCCATAATAATCAGAAACATGTCCGTCTCTGAATAACGGATACCTGTAATTAATACGCGTGGTAGCAGAAGTGTCTCGTTCGCCGGAGGCTGCGTGATTAACAATCATACGATATTGTCTGTACGCCTCATAGCCGGTCTCGGCAAGCACTTTTTTGTATAGGACAGTTGTTCCTGCACGCGCTTCCTCCCTTTCTATTGTGCCGGATTTGATGGTACGCCAAGTATTGCCGTCGGCACTCTCCTGCATTGTGTAGGTACACTTTCCAATGGCTTTAATCGTGCCCTCAACACGCGCCTGCTGGCCGTAATTAACCGTAGGCGTGGCGAGAAGTGAGTTTTCGAGGACTTTTTTAGTATAGCCGATACGTACCTCATGGGTCGTCTTACCATTGGCGTCAACAATAGTATGGTCAGATATCCTGCCGTTTTCAGGCTCCAAGATGGCCAACGATAGATCGAAGGCAATCTGTCCGTCTGCATATATAGCATAATTTCCAGATCCAAAGCTGTCGAACCAAAAATAGCCTTTCCCGAAATAGATATTACCTCCGTCGTACGATCTCAAGGCCATGGCACCACTATGATGTGCCCTGCCTATATGGACTCTAATATTTCCAAACAGGTTCATATTGCCGTACGACACAACGCCATCGTTATCCGTCATAGAAACGATTGAAATTTCCGCATAAGCTTTACCATCCAGCGTGACTTTTTTACCTTGAACACAGTTAAACTCACCCCAGTTCCTTGCCTTCATACTACCTTTGACAGTAATATCTCCATCTTCTGCGTAGATGGATTGCTTCTCTGCCTCGATGTCTATATCACCCGTGAGGGATATGGAGCCACGTCTGGACATAATGCCTTCATACGCAGTACCTCGTGCTTTCAGAGTTCCACCCTCCATGGTGATACTGCCTTCGGCATAAATGGCGTTACCGCCACCGAGAGCAGTAATGCTGCTACCGTCCTTGATGAGTAAGTTTCCGCCTTCACGGATATTAAACGCACTGGCACCATCTCCGGTTGCCTTTGCTGTGATATTACCGGACAATGTCAGATCACCATAGGAACAGACAGCATAATTGATGGAGTTGATTATTATGGTACCACCAGTCAACGACGATCCTCCCATACATACAACACAGTAGAAATCTTCCAGGGTAGTCTCTGCCGTCAGGTTCCCATTGACAATTACGACACCTCCTCTTACAGCAACTTCGTATGACTTGACATCTACCGTTCCTGTGAGGGATATGGTGCCTCCATTGGAGTCTATGCCACCTCCCTTTTCACCTCGTGCCGTCAGCGTTCCTCCCTTCAGGGTGATGTCGCCGCCGTTGGTAACGATGGCGCTATTGTGGGCGAGAACTGTAATATCTCCGGACAAAATCATTTCATCGCTTGAATGGATACCTCTGCCGGCAGAGGTGATTTTTATCGTTCCACCATCCAGATCGACCCATTTGCCACCTTCAATACAGTAATACGAATCACCTGTAGTCTCTGCTGTCAGGTCACCTTTGACAAAAATACGTCTTTCTTTTGCGAATAGGGAAGCCTCCTTCGACTTGACGTCAATGGTTCCTACGAGGTATACATCGCCTCTGCTGGAATAGATGCCTGATTCTGAAGTACTTTCTGCTTTCAGCGTTCCGTTATTCATTTCAACATCACCTGTGGCATATAAGGCGGAACCTGAACTGGTAGCTGTGATGGTGCTACCGTCCGTGATGTATATATTATTCATACCTGTACTACTGGCTTTGAAGGCATTCCCCGACTTCGAGGTTGCTGTGATATCACCGGACAACCACATATTAGAGGATGACATGACAGCAGAGGCCTTTGCGGTGATTTTCATGGTTCCACCTTCCAGATTGACCACATTACCCGAAATACCGTAGAAATCTTCCTCAGTAGTCTCTGCTGTCAGGTCACCTTCGACAGTAATGTTTCCATTCTTTCCATCTTGTGCGTATAAGGTACACTTTGCTGCTTTGACGTTTATGTTACCCTTGAGGGATATTTTGCCTTTCCTGGACATGATGCCTTCGTATGCATCACCTCGTGCTTCCAGCCTTCCGCCCTCCATGGTGATACTGCCTTCGGCATAAATGGCGTTACCGCCACCGAGAGCCGTAATGTCGCTGCCGTCCTTGATGAGCAGGTTTCCAACATTACGGACATTAAATGCACTTGCTCCATGACCGGTTGCATTTGCTGTGACAAAACCGGACAGCGTCATATCACCATAGGAACAGACAGCATAATTGATGGAGTTGATATTTATGGGGTCACCATTCAACGTAACTGTATTTCTACCAATAATACAATAGAATTCTTCCTCAGTAGTCTCTGCTGTCAGGTTACCATTGATAGTAACATCTGTTCCTGTTATAGCAGGTTGCTCTGACATGACATCTACTTTTCCAGTGAGGGAGACGTTGCCTCCGGTGGATACTATGCCATTTATTTTAGCAGGAACAAGTTTATCAACCATAGATTCTGAACCTCCTGCTCTCAGGATTCCGCCCTCCATGGTGATATTGCCGGTGGCATAGATGCCGTAGCCATAACCTAAAGCATCAATGTTGCCATGTTCCTTGATGAGTAAGTTTCCACCATTAAATATAGCGAAAGCAGGGACATTGTGTCCAGATGCACGTGCTTGGACTGTATGGTCCAATGTCATATCACCGTAGGAACAGACAGCAATATATTTTGAAAAGATGATAATATTACCGTAATCGGATCCAGTGTCCAGCGTGACATTCTTACCAACAATACAGTAATCATTTTCACTGGTAGTAACCGCGGACAAGCGACCTTTGACAGTAATATCGCCTTCATAATTGTCAGTAGTTTTTGTAGTGATGGCTTCATATTTGGCGGTAAGACGGATCCATTCCGTACACGCACTGTTGAACGACCTAACTCTAATCGCTACTCCATCGGGATTCTTCACCGTCAGCATGTGATCACCCTGTACATCCAAGGAATAGTCTCCACGGATACTCGTGAGTGTCAAGTTCGAGTCCATGAATAGTGTGGTGTTGCCGGTGAGGACGATGTTGTCATTTTCAACAAGGCTACTCGCATAGACCGAACCACTGACATTGGTTTTTCTGGCCGGAGCCTTGCGTCGCGAAGCGTCACCGGCATCGTCAGGCCGAGAAGTTTCAGGTGTAACAACCATAGATACAATTCCATGGTTAATCTTGTTAACCGTCTCATCCTGGCTAACTGGTTCGCTTACGGACATTCCAGCAAAACTGTCACCGCTCTTGCTGGCAGGATTGATTTGCTGGGCATTGATCAGTCCTGCACACATCAAAAACGCTATCGCTATCCAATAGCGATGTAGTAATCTTCTTTTCATGATATTAATTTTTAAATTAGTAATTGTTGAAATATTTGTTTTGTTAATAATTTTTGTTAATAATAATGCATTGTGTATCTTATCTATAATGCGCAGTTCGCTCTGCAAAGTTAACATTTTATTCAATAAAATCAAAGAAACACAAAAAAAAATAAGAACTTATAGTAAAAACTGTGTTTTCGGCATCCATAACTATATATACCTTGATGCTTCCTCGTCATTACAGGTTTTGAGTTCCTTTGCAGCCATACCCGAGGGATTTTAGGGCATGTTGCCAATCCTCCTTGGCAAATTCACCATACACCTCAATGGCATCCCAGCTGCACCTTGGATGCTTGTTGCCTTCCTGCAAGATTAGGAGGTGATAGCCCAAGAAGATTTGGGCTTTGGTCATGTACTCACCACACTCTACCTGTATCATTGCCTGCACCAGCGGCACCACGTCAAAGGGGTCGTAGAATTCCATCACACTGTCTGGTTTAAACCCAGTCCGTTTGCACACCACATCTATATAGACATCTGTGCGGTTCTCGTTGAATGGAGCCCATTTGCTGATAATCTTTGCAACAGTGTCGCACTGATATTTTTCGATGTACGTCCTCAGCAGTTTGAAAGCCGCCCGTAGCCCGAACAGGATGTCTGTAAACTCCTCGAACTGCTTGTCTTTCTTCTCGGCTTCAGGCACACGG
>JAILRU010000020.1 GCA_024697945.1 Bacteroidaceae bacterium | reverse complement strand
CTTTCAATTCAAAGGTGAAGGGCTTAAGAGCACAGGTGCATGGAGTCAATGACCTGCCCTTCTTCATGTTCCGTTGCGCTAAGATATTTGGTTAGGCTGCATGGGGGGCTTATCCACGGACTTTTCCCCCTGCGCCGTTTTCAGCGGGCGCTGCAATTCTTTTCAGCGGGCGCTGCGGATATTTTCAGCGGCCGCTAAAAATGTTTTTGGCGGTCGCTGAAAATTCACAAACATAGTAAACTCTCCCTGAGAACATAGGTTATTATCCCTATTCAGATAGGACTTTCTCCCCATTTAGATGCATCTCTCCTCTCGCTAAACGTGCACCTTTTGCATGATAGAACATGCACAATATATCAGGATGCACAAGCGCACATGTATAAAAGATTTCTTTGAGTTTTTGTCTTTACTATTCTCCGAATTTTCCCCAAAGCAAGGTCCCGTCTGAGGCTTGGCCTTCGGCTTCGACGGAAAGGGTCGTCTGGCGAGAATTATTGTAGAAGGAAATGTTAGCTTCGCCGTTTTCGTCTAACTGAAGGTCGGGATTCCAATAAAGGGTCCGGCGATAATCGGTCTGCTCTGGAGGTGTCTGCTTCGAGTAGTCAGGGCTATAGAATTCAGCCGGATAGGCAAAGCCTTCGAGGACGTAGCGGCGGTCACGATAGACCGCACGTTTGTGCCCATCGGAATATGGATATATGGCAATGGTCGTCTCGGGCCTGTTCGCTCCCATGTAACGTGTGCTGCCTTCCAAACGGGGCTGATAGTCGGTATAGACGACATACTTTTCTACTACAAATCGTGGGTCTTCGTTGATACGTTCATCACCAAGATATTTTCTGGATTCTCCAGGTGAGACATCGAAGCTTGACGGGATGGCCTCGATACCTCCAGCAGATATTTTCCCGGGTTCCCTGGAGGCGATGTTGCCAGGCTCTCCTGAAGAAGTGCCGTCCAATCTCCCCGATGGAGCATTGTCATCCCCTCCCGTAGAAACGTTGCTGGCCACAGATTTTAGGTTCATGGGACGTTCGAGCGAATCTATAGGCACATTGATGTATTCGGCCAAAGACTGCCGTGGCATACTTATGCGAATGCGGTCATCCCCGTTCCCATCCTTTTCTTCATTCACCCCGTAATCATTCAAATAAACACGGACCAATTCCTTTGTGATATTTCCGTAATTGAATACTGGGACTCCAGCGTCTTCTATCATGTTCCAGGCATCGTAAGCATCAACCATGAAAGCGGGGTAGGCGGCATTGAATCCTTTCAGCCGGCTTTTGCGACGTGCAGTGATTTTGACTTCGCGCAAAGTTTTTGAGGAGTCTGCCAGCAGTTCGGAAGGTAGGTCGTACCCAGATGATGCAGAGTTCTGTGGCAAATGTGTCTGATAATAACAGTAAGGCTTCACGAAGCGCGGATAGGGCCATGAGATGTAGGCTCTGAAGTCAGCTTCGTCCAGGTCGAGTTTCCTCATGATGCGCAGAGGATATTCTTCGCCATAGCCAGCCATTTGAATCCATGGATAGTCCTTTTCTCGCTTCTCCCATTTTGCGGTATCGGCTACTGAGAGGAAGAACACACAGTTTCCGTAGAACGGCGGACAAGGCATCCTAAAGTAGTCGCCGGTATAATGCTCTTCGCTTACAGCAGATTCGTTGGTGTCCAAATGGACCAGTTCTGAATGTACACGCAGACTTGTCGTTAAATCCTTTCTTGCCAACCCTGAGGCATATTTGTAGTCGCGCAATGGAATGATGCCGTTTTCATTTCTCAGGTCTTTTATCCCATCGTATGATATTCTGTTAGGATTGAAAGAAACTTTCCCCATAAGAACGGGAGATTTCTCGTCTGGCTGCTTCAGATCCCATTCCCCCTTCATCGCCATATCCCGCCAGACGAAGCGCCGCCAGCCCTGTGTCATCATCAGGAGGTCAAGAGCCTGACGATGTTCCTCATCATCCTTTTCGAAGAACCAGCCCGGATTGGGGATGAAGCCTTTTATCTCTGAACTGAGAAGCATTTCTACCATGATGTTTCCATTGTCGAAGATAGGGTCGCTTTGATTGCCGTCGCGAACGGCCAAAGAGATAGGAGCCGACTTTGCGTTTCCTGCAACCTTCAGTTCCACCTTCTCGTAGTGAGACATTGTAATTCAATGTTCCCCAATAAAATTGGCAAAAATATATTAAAGTTCCCCAATATAATTGGCAAAAATACACTGAGGTTCCCCAATAAAATTGGCAAAAAGTTTGATTATCCCAATGAACATCTGAAGGGGTTGCGATGTTCCATGAAACCATATATTGACCAAGGTTGGATGGAAAATATTCAGCTTTACAGTATTCATGGTTATTTAAGCAAACAATTGCAAAAGTTGCAACATAAATAACAGGCATACCCTAGGCAGCAATGCTTGAAGTATGGCTACACTATGGGTAGAGCGAAGGTGAAGCGAGAGTGTTTCATGATTGTGAATCCTTAATTAATAATAAATAATGTTGCTTTTTTGCGATGAATTCGGCTTTTTTTTGTATATTTGCGCCCGAATTAGTTGTAAAAGGCCAATAATATGGGACTCTTTAATTTCTTTACCAAAGAGAAGAAGGAAACACTGGATCAGGGGCTCGAAAAGACCAAAGAGAGCTTCTTCGGAAAGTTGACCCGTGCCGTCGCAGGCAAGTCGAAGGTCGATGACGAGGTGCTCGACAACCTGGAGGAAGTGCTGGTGACCAGCGACGTGGGCGTGGAGACGACGCTCAACATCATCAAGCGTATCGAGGCGCGGGTGGAACGGGACAAGTACGTGACGACCGCTGAACTCAACAACCTGCTGCGCGACGAGATAGCACAGCTGCTCACAGAGAATAATACCGATGATACCGAGGGTTTTCAGATTCCTGTGGACAAGCGGCCGTACGTCATCCTCGTGGTGGGCGTGAACGGTGTAGGCAAAACAACGACCATCGGCAAGCTGGCCTATCAGTTCAAGGAGGCAGGGCTGAAAGTCTGCCTGGGTGCTGCCGATACATTCCGCGCAGCCGCCGTGGAGCAAATCTGCATCTGGGGCGAGAGGGTAGGGGTACCCGTCATAAAACAGAAGATGGGAAGCGACCCGGCCAGTGTGGCCTACGATACCCTGAACAGCGCGATAGCAAATGGTATGGATGTCGTCCTGATCGACACGGCTGGACGTCTGCACAACAAGAAGGGTCTGATGGACGAGCTCTCGAAGATAAAGCGCGTGATGCAGAAGCTGATGCCCGAAGCTCCGCACGACGTGATGCTCGTGCTGGACGGCAGTACGGGTCAGAATGCTTTCGAGCAGGCCAAACAGTTCACCTCTGCCACGGAAGTCACGAGTATGGCTATCACGAAACTGGACGGTAGTGCGAAGGGCGGAGTGGTAATAGGCATCAGCGACCAGTTCAAGATACCTGTCCGCTACATCGGTCTGGGCGAACGTGCAGAAGACCTTCAGCCTTTCAACCGCAGAGAGTTCGTGGATTCGCTTTTTAAGAGTTAAGAATTAAGAGTTAAGAGTTAAGAATATGCTATCGCCTCAAGTTCTCCCCATAGAGGGGGAGTTAGAGAGGGTCTCTATAGATATCATCACCCTCGGTTGCAGCAAGAACCTTGTTGACAGCGAGAAGCTCATCCGTCAGCTGGAGCTGAACGGTTATGAGGTGACGCACGACTCCGAGGAGCCGAGGGGTGAGATTGCCATCGTGAATACCTGCGGTTTCATCGGTGATGCTAAGGAGGAAAGCATCAACATGATTCTGGAACTTGCCAGGCGCAAGCAACAGGGAAAACTCCGCCAGCTCATCGTGATGGGCTGCCTCTCGCAGCGCTACTTCCAAGAAATGCAGGCGGAACTGCCCGAAGTGGATAGATTCTACGGGAAGTTCGACTGGGAACAGATTGTTGCAGACCTTGGGGGGACCTATCGCAAGGAAGCCGCGAACGAGCGTCGGCTGACGACACCATCGCACTATGCCTACCTGAAAATCAGCGAAGGCTGTAACCGCCACTGTGCCTACTGCGCCATCCCCATCATTACTGGCAAGCAAAAGAGCCGTTCCATCGAGGATATCGTAGCTGAGGTGGAGGCTCTGGTGGCAAGGGGCGTTGTGGAGCTGCAGATCATTGCACAGGAACTGACGGGCTACGGTACCGACCTCTACGGCAAGCAGATGATAGCTCCGCTCATCGACCGCATTGCCCAGGTGCCGGGCATCAAGTGGATAAGGCTCCACTACGCATATCCCGCCAACTTCCCGATGGAACTGCTGGAGGTGATGAAGCGCCACGATAACGTCTGCAAATACCTCGATATCGCCTTGCAGCACATCAGCGACAGTCAGCTCTCGGCCATGCGGCGCCACATCACCCGTCAGGAAACCTACGACCTCATCGAGACCATCCGTCGCGAAGTGCCTGGCATCCACCTCCGCACAACCCTCATGGTCGGCTTCCCTGGTGAGACAGACGAGGACTTCCAGGAGCTGTTGGATTTCGTCAGGTGGGCAAAGTTCGAGCGTATGGGTGCTTTCGCCTACAGCGAGGAAGAAGGCACGTACGGAGCGGAACACTACGAGGACGATGTGCCAGACGAGGTGAAGCAGGCACGCCTCAGCAAGCTGATGCGCCTTCAACAGCAAATCAGCGAGGAGGTTCAGCAGGACAAGGTTGGACAGGAAATGCAGGTCATTATTGACCGCGAGGAAGGCGACTACTTCATCGGCCGCACCGAATACGATTCGCCCGAGGTTGATCCCGAAGTGCTTATCAAGAGAAGCCCTAACCTTCATCCTGGCATGTTCGTCCGAGCAAAGATAGAAAGTGCCGATGAATTCGACCTCTATGGAGAGGTTCCCTCCTGTCTTGCCCAAGGTGGAGTAAACGGTAAATAGTAAACGTCAAATAGCAAATGAAAAGATGAACCACCAAGAACTTATCAACGAGTTGACAAACCGAACCAAATATAGCTGCAAGGAAGTCTCCGAGCTGGTGGGTGCCACTGTCTCGGCCATCATCAATGAGCTTTCGGAAGAGAATTCGGTCACAATCTCTGGCTTTGGCAACTTCGAGGTCAGAAAGAAGCTGGAGCGTGTGCTGATCAATCCCACCACCAAACAGCGAATGCTTGTTCCGCCAAAGATGGTGGTCAACTTCAAACCCTATACCTCATTGAAGGAGAAAATGAATAGTGAGAAATGAGGAACTGACAATTTGACAATTGAATTGTGAAATCGTAAAATTGTGGAATAAGTAGATGGATGCAAAGATAACCCTGCCGCAACTGGCCAAAATAGTAGCCCAAAAGAAGAATATGACGCAGAAGGACGCAGAAGCATTCCTCCGCACATTCTTCGATGTCATCATCCAGAACGTGACCACCGAAAAACAGGTTAAGATAAAAGGACTTGGTACGTTCAAACTTATCGAGGTGCTTGACCGCGAGAGCGTCAATGTCAGCACAGGCGAGCGCATCGTCATACCCGGACACTCGAAACTGTCTTTCATGCCAGATGCTTCACTCAAGGATATGGTCAACAAACCTTTTGCCGACTTCCAGACCGTCGTCATCAACGAAGGCACAAGCCTTGAGGAGATGGAAAGGATTCCCGACGAGAAAGAGGAAATGGAGCAAGAGCCGGAAGTGGCCCAGGAACAATATCAGGAAGAGGTTCAGGAGCAGGTGCAAGAAGAGGTTCAGGAGCAGGTGCAAGAAGAGGTTCAGGAGCAGGTGCAAGAAGAGGAACAGGAGCAGGTGCAAGAAGAGGAACAGGAGCAGGTGCAAGAAGAGGAACAGGAGCAGGTGCAGGAAGAGGAACAGGAGCAGGTGCAAGAAGAGGTTCAGGAGCAGGTGCAGGAAGAGGAGCAGAATCTGGAACAAAAAGAAGAACAGGTTCCTTGCATAAGTCAAGTGGCAGAGCCGGTTCCGCCTGCGCCTGCCCAAAAGGAAGTCCCGCCTACACCCGTTGTTTCTACATCTTCGCAACCTCTGAATGCTGTGGAGAAGTGGGCCATAGCTCTGGGTATAATACTCCTTTGCCTGCTGAGTTATTTTATAGGCTACAGTCATCTGTTAAGTCCATCAGAAGATGCTCCACAGAAAACAGAGCTGAAGAAGAACACAAAATCTGTCACTCCTGCACCAAAGGAAGTCACTCCTGCCCCTGCGCCAGAGCAAAGTGAGGCTCCTGCTTCTGAACCTGCTCCCCAAAAAGTGGATGTGCAATATGACCAGGTCCCTGACGGAGAATATGAAATAATAGGTACTCGCAAGACATACATTATGAAGTCCGGCGACTATTTAACAAGAATAGCTTTGAAAGAATACGGTGACAAGGAGTTTACACGCTACATTATCACCCATAATCGCTTCCGAGACCCAAATAATGTGCCTGTTGGTGCTGAAATTAAGCTCCCTGAACTTGAAAAGAAGCAGTAAAAATATAAAAACAGAACATATTTAACAGAATTAAACATACTGATAACTCTTTTTATCATTTCCTATTTGGCAGATAAAAGTGTATGATGTAATTTTGCGTCCGAAAAACCCCAAATTAGGGAATTGAAACAGATAAAAGTTAATAATAAATCGTCAAAATAGTAATTTAAATCTATGGCAGAATCAATCGACATTCGCGAACTCAATGAACGCATTGAGAAGCAAAGCGGATTTGTCACGAACCTCGTGACGGGAATGAATCAAGTTATTGTGGGACAGAAGCACCTGATAGAATCACTGCTCATCGGTCTGCTCAGCGATGGACATATCCTCCTGGAAGGTGTGCCCGGTTTGGCCAAGACAATGGCCATCAAGACTCTTGCGCAACTTGTTGACTCCAAGTTCAGCCGCATACAGTTCACACCCGACTTGCTGCCTGCTGACGTCATCGGTACGATGATCTACAGTCAGAAGGACGAGAAGTTCGTGGTGGAGCAGGGTCCCGTCTTTGCCAACTTCGTATTGGCGGACGAAATCAACCGTGCTCCGGCAAAAGTGCAGAGTGCTCTCCTCGAGGCAATGCAGGAGCGTCAGGTTACAATCGGCAAGAACACTTTCCAATTGCCGAAGCCTTTCCTCGTACTTGCCACTCAGAACCCTATCGAGCAGGAAGGAACCTATCCTCTGCCCGAAGCACAGGTGGACCGTTTCATGCTCAAGGTGGTCATCGACTATCCAAAGCTCGATGAAGAGAAGCTCATCATCCGTCAGCAGATTAAAGGTGATAACCAGGACGTGAAGCCCGTGATGGGAACAGAAGACATTATGAAGGCTCGCGAGGTGGTTCGTCAGGTCTATCTCGATGAGAAGATTGAGCAGTACATTGCAGATATCGTGTTCTGCACTCGCTATCCCGACAAGTATGGCCTGAAGGAGATTAAGGACTACATCGAGTTCGGTGGTTCTCCACGTGCCAGCATCAACCTGGCTCTCGCATCCCGCGCATTCGCATTCATCAAGCGTCGTGGCTATGTCATCCCAGAGGACGTGCGTAGCGTTGCCCATGACGTGCTTCGTCATCGCATCGGCCTCACCTACGAGGCAGAGGCAAACAATGTCACCAGCGAAGAGATTGTCAGCAAAATCGTGAACAAGGTTGAAGTACCCTGATTGTGGAAACGAGTGAGATACTTAAGAAGGTCAGGCAGATTGAGATTAAAACAAAAGGCCTGAGCAGCAACATCTTTGCGGGCGAGTACCACTCTGCTTTCAAGGGTCGCGGTATGACCTTCTCCGAGGTGCGCGAGTACCAATACGGCGATGACATCCGCGACATCGAGTGGAACGTCACCGCCCGTTTCGGCAAGCCTTATGTCAAGGTGTTCGAAGAAGAGCGTGAACTCACAGTGATGCTGCTCGTTGATGTCAGTGGTAGTCTTGACTTCGGTTCCGTAAAGCAATTCAAGCGCGACATGGTAACCGAGATTGCTGCAACGCTCGCCTTCTCTGCCATCCAGAATAACGACAAGATAGGTGTTATCTTCTTCTCAGACAAGATTGAGAAGTTCATTCCGCCCAAGAAAGGCCGCAAACACATCCTTTACATCATCCGTGAGCTACTCGACTACAAGCCAGAAAGTCAGCAGACGAACATTGCATTCGCCCTGGAGTACATGACGCGGGCCATCAAGCGCAGATGCATTGCCTTTGTGCTGAGCGACTTCCTCGACGAGCATTCTTTCCTGCAACCCCTCTCCATCGCTGCCCACAAACATGATGTCGTAGCCATACAGGTTTATGATAAGCGTGTGGCAGAGCTGCCAAACATAGGCCTGCTAAAAGTACGCGATGCCGAAACGGGTCAGGAACAAATCATCGATACTGGCAGTAGTGCCGTCCGTAATGCACAGGCCAGATGGTGGAAACAGCAGAGCATGCGTCTCAAAGATACCTTCAGTCGAAGTCAGGTGGATGCCGTCAGTGTCCGCACCGATCAGGATTATGTGAGTGTACTCATGAATCTTTTTGCAAATCGAAAATAAATATTAAGCGTGAAAAGGCAATTATTATTTATTATATGTTGTTTGTTATTTGTTAGTGGCAGCGCACAGGTCCAAGTCGATGTGAAGCTCGACTCGCTCCAGCTTTTTATCGGTCAGCAGATGGACCTCACGCTTTCCGTCACCATTGATGCCAAGCAGAAACTTGTGATGCCAGACATCAAGAAGGGACAGGAACTCATCCCGGATATCGAAGTCGTTAACGTAGGCAAACCCGATACTGCTGTCCTGAACAACGGCAAGCGTCTGACCGTCAGTCAGGCCTATACCATCACTGCCTGGGACTCAGCCTTCTACTACCTGCCGCCTATGGAGGTAATGGTCGATGGCAAGAAGTACGACTCCAAGAGTCTGGCGCTGAAAGTCTATACTATTGATGTTGATACGCTCCATGTGGATCGATTCTTTCCGCCCCATGGTATTATGGAGCTTCATTTCCTTTGGAGGGAATGGTTGCCGGTGATGTTCGCAGGTCTGCTGTTCGTATATATGGCAGTTTGCATGGGCATATTGATTTATTATGTCAAGAACGGCAAACCTATTTTCCGATTCGTCCGTCGCAAGAAGAAACTTCCTCCTCATAAGGTGGCAATGGATGAGATAGAGCGCATCAAGAGTGAACGCAAATGGACAGAAGAGGACAGCAAAGAGTATTACACATTGCTTACCGATACCCTACGAAACTACATTCGTGACCGCTACGGTTTCAATGCAATGGAGATGACTTCCAATGAAATCATCGAACGTCTCATTGCGGAGAACAACGAGGAGGCCCTCGATGAACTTCGTGAGATATTCCGTACGGCTGACCTCGTGAAGTTTGCCAAGTATAGTACACTCATCAACGAGAACGACGCAAACCTTGTTGCTGCCGTTGAATACGTCAATCAGACCAAGATAGAAGTTGACCCGAATGCTAAGCCCGAGCCAGAAGTCATCAAGGAGACCGACCAGAAACGCCTTACCCAGGTGAAGATAATGCGTGTAGCCATTGGTGTTCTCATTGTGCTCTCCGTTGCTCTGCTGGCTTGGATTATCTGGCGTTCGACTAACCTGTTAATGTAAAAGCTATGACATTTGAAAATCCACTATATCTGCTTCTGTTGCTGCTGACGATACCTTACCTAATATGGTATTGGTTCCGGCACAAGGCATCCACACCTTCAATTCGCGTCAGCAGCACAGCCGCCATGTTCCAGGCTCCCAAAAGTCTCCGCCAGCGTCTGCTGCACTTACCTGTCGTTTTACGTGTGGCCTGCTATGTCTTCGCAGTAATCGCATTGGCTCGTCCTCAGACCTCCAACAGCTGGAGCAGTAAGCATACAGAAGGCATCGACATTATGCTTTGCATGGATGTCAGTACCAGTATGCTCGCAGAGGATCTGAAGCCCAACCGTATCGAAGCCGCCAAGAATGTCGCTTTGGAGTTCATCAGCGGTCGGCCTGACGATAATATCGGCCTGACGCTTTTTGCGGGAGAAGCTTATACACAGTGCCCGATGACTGTTGACCACGCAGTTCTTCTGAACTTGCTGAACGGGATGAAAGTCGATATGGCTCAAAGAGGTCTCATCGACGACGGCACCGCAATCGGTATGGGCATTGCGAACGCATTGTCCCGACTCAAGGACAGTAAGGCCAAGAGCAAGGTTATCATCCTCCTTACAGACGGTACGAACAACTGCGGCCAGATAAGTCCCAATACTGCAGCTGATATTGCGAAGAGCTTCGGCATACGAATCTATACCATTGGTGTCGGCACTAATGGAACGGCACGCTATCCCTATCCTGTTGGAGGCCGCATAGAATATGTTAATATCCCTGTAGAGATTGATACCAAGACACTCGCCGCCATTGCCCGCAAGACAGACGGTGAGTTCTATCGAGCCACCAATAACCAAAAGTTGCATGAAGTCTATCAGGAGATTGACAAACTGGAGAAGACCAAAATGAATGTCAAGCAATACTCCAAACGCTACGAGGCGTATGGCATGTTCTTGCTCATCAGCGTCCTCTGCCTTCTCTTGGAACTCCTGTTGCAGAATACCATACTGAAGAGAATACCATAGACCCCTCCAAACCTCCCCTTGAGGAGAGGCTTTTAATAGAAATCGTTAAATAGTAAATCGTCAAATCGTAAATTACTTCGATGTTTCGCTTTGAAAGTCCACAATATCTATACTTGCTGTTAGTGCTCGTGGCACTGACTGCAATACATTATTATATAATTTATAGAAAGAAGCAGCAGATAAAGAGCTTCGGTGACCCTGAACTGACGCGGCAGCTCTTCCTTGGTGTCTCGCGTTGGAGACCTGAGGTGAAGTTCTGGTTAGCAATGGCAGCTCTGATATGCTTTATTGTTGCTTTGGCGCGTCCTCAGTTTGGCACTCGCCTTGACACCCGTGAGCGTATGGGTATCGAGGCCATCATCGCTTTGGATGTCAGCAACTCCATGCTTGCGGAAGACGTAAAACCCAATCGTCTGGAGAAAGCCAAGATGATGGTAAGCAACATGGTGGATGGTATGAGGGACGACAAGATTGGACTCGTTGTTTTTGCCGGACAGGCTTTTACACAGTTGCCTATTACCAGCGACTACGTCAGTGCCAAGATGTTTTTGGAGACTATTTCTCCATCCATGATAAGTGTCCAAGGCACCGATGTTGCAGAAGCCATTACCCTCTCTATGCGCAGTTTCACGCAACAGGAAGATGTTTCCCGTGCCATATTCATTATTACCGATGGCGAGGACAATGAGGGTCGTGCAGTTGAGGCTGCAAAACAGGCCGCATCTCAGGGTATTCGCGTTTTTGTCTTGGGCATTGGTAATCCTGGCGGTGCCCCCATTCCCATACCTGGCACTGGGCAATATATCATAGATGAAGAGGGAAATACCGTCGTTTCGAAGCTAAGCGAGGAGATGTGTCGCGAGATAGCCACTGCTGGAGGCGGCACATATATCTATGTTGACAACAGTAGCTCGGCCCAAAAGAAACTTTCGGAGCAAATAGACCGCCTGTCCAAGGCAAAAATGGATAGTCAGATATATAGTGAGTACGATGAACAATTCCAGGGATTCATTCTTATAGGACTCCTTTTATTAATCATAGAGGTATTATTTATGGAACGTGAAAGCAAGTCAACATGGCTGCGGCGGCTTCTCTCTCCCCAAAAGGGAGGGCGGAGTGTCAATGCCTCGCTCATTGCCCTTTTTATGCTGATGTTCAGTCTTGCAGCATTTTCGCAGACCGACCGTGACTATTTGCGTCGAGGCAATCGCTATATGCGCGACAGTATATACGACAAGGCCCAGGTGGAGTATCAGAAGGCCATCGAACGCGACAATACCAATCCCATATCACATTACAATCTAGCTAATGCTTTGCTTTATCAGAACAAAGCTGAGGATGCCATGAAGGAGTATGAAACGGCGGCCCGTCTGGAAAAAGACAAGATACGTTTGTCTCAGATATATCATAATATGGGGGTCGTGCTTCAGGCTGCCAAGCAGTTCGACAAAGCCGTTGCCTGCTATCGCAACTCTCTTCGCAACGATCCGACCAACAATGAGACACGCTACAACTATGCTTTGAGTCTCTATCAGCTCAAGAAGAATCCTCCAAGCCAGGACAATCAGGACCAGCAGAAAGACGACCAGGGCAAAGACGAAAAAAAGGAGAAAGAGCAACAACAACAGCAGCAAGAGAAGAAGGACGAGCAGCAACAGCAGCAACAGCAGGAGCAGATGAGCCGCGAGAATGCTGAGCAGATGCTCAATGCCGCTATGCAGGACGAGAAAGCCACACAGGAAAAGATACAAAGGGCACAGCAACAGCACCAACAGAAGCGACTGCAAAAACAGTGGTAATTGGTAAGACATGATATATAAGATGAAAAGAATATACAGCATACTTTTATTCCTATTTCTATTCGTTGGCACGATTTGTGCTCAAGTGACATTAAAGGTTCAAGCTCCGTCTCAGGCGGAAGTAGGTCAGCGTATCCGTATCAGCTATGTAGCCAACACCTCGGATGTGGAAGACTTTCAAGTCGGTGACTTCCAAGGATTCAACGTCCTCTATGGCCCCAGCACCAGCCGTTCCAGCAGTTTCTCTATGACCAATGGCCATACGACACAAAGTAGCACAGTGACCTTTACTTATACTGTCGTACCCATAGAGCAGGGGACAATCAAAGTGCCTGCTGCCACCATCGTAGTTGCGGGAAAGTCCATCAAGAGCGGAACGGCCAACATAGAAGTTCTGCCTGCATCCTCCTCGCAAGGTCAGCAGCCTTCCAACTCGCAACAAGGAGGCAGCAATCGTCAGCAGCGTCAGCAAAGTGCTCCCAGCAGCGGACAGATAGGTAGCAATGAGCTCTACATGACTGTCACTGCCAATCGTCAGAAGATATACGAGCAGGAAGCCGTGATGCTTACTTACAAGCTCTACACGTTGGTCAACATCCAGCAAATATCGGGCGAGATGCCTCAAATAGACGGCTGTCACGTTCAGGAGTTAGACCGTCAGGCACAGCTTTCGCTCAAGTACGAACGTGTCAATGGACGCAACTATGGTACAGCCGTTTGGAAGCAGTACGTGCTTTTCCCACAGAAAACGGGCAAACTCAAGATTCCCAGCATTACCTTTGACACACAGGTTGAGATGCAGAATCACAGTATGGACCCCTTCGATATTTTCTTTGGCGGCGGCAGTCTTTCGCAGATAGTACGCAAACAGATAAAGACACCTGCCATCGAGATTGAAGTGCTGCCCCTTCCGACACCAAAGCCCGATAACTTCTCCGGTGCTGTAGGCAAATTCAGTGTGTCTGCCACTCTGACTCCCGAACAGGTCAATGCCAACGATGCTGCCACTTTGCGGCTTGTTGTCAGCGGACAGGGCAACATGAAGTTGATGAAGGCTCCGACCGTTCGTTTCCCACAGGACTTCGAGGTTTATGACCCTAAGGAAAATAACAAGACGACAAATACTGCTACAGGCGCTAAGGGTAACATTACTTACGACTATGTTGTTGTGCCGCGTCACGGAGGCAATTATTCCATACCACCTGTTGAGTTCTGCTACTTCGACCCAGAACAGGCTCGATACAACACTGTGCGTACAGATTCCTTCAGTCTGGCAGTGGCCAAAGCCAAAGGTCAGCCCGTTGCATACACTCGTGAGCAGGAAGACCTTAACGTGCTCAGCAATGATATCCGCTTCATCAAGCTCGGCCAATTGAAGAGTGCAAAGTCAAATGACTTCTTCGGCACCACAAACTACTGGTTATTATATGTATTGCTTCTCATTGCCTTTATCATCGCATTTGTATGGTTGAGGCGTTGGCAGAGCCAGAATCCCAATTCTTGGAGCGTCAAGGGCAAGAAAGCCGGAAAAGTGGCATCGCGCCGTCTCAAGAAAGCTGCCAAACTTATGCATGAGAAGGATGATGCAGCATTTTACGATGAAGTCATGCGCGCCTTGCTGGGCTATGCCGGCGACAAGTTGTCGTTGCCAACGAATGAGTTGAACAAGGACAATGTCATCCGTGAACTTACGATGCGTGGCGTGGAACAGGATGTTGTGAATGCCTTCATCGCAGTTCTGAGCGATTGTGAGTTTGCACGCTATGCCCCTGTTGACGACCCCAGTATGGCAAAGGAGAAAATCTATCAGCAAGCTTCCGATGTCATCACCCAGATGAATGCCTCAATTAAATGTTAAAACGTTAAAGTGTCAAAATGATAAAACGTAATATCCTTTCCCTTTCCTTGGCTTTCTGCTCACTGTTATTGCAGGCTGCCATCCCCTCAGAACTGAAGATTCAGGCTGACAGTGCATACGCCCGTGCCGACTATGAGACGGCTGTCAAACTCTATAGTGAGTTGGTTGAGGAGAATATGACAAGTGATGTATGCTACAACCTTGGCTGTGCTTATTATCGCATCGACGATATTGCCCATAGTGTTCTTTGGTTTGAACGTGCCTTGAAACTGAATCCCAGCGACAAAGATATCCTCACTAATCTTGAGTTGGTACGTACCAAGACCATCGACAAGATAATACCGCAGCATGAGTTCATTCTGTTTACCTATTTCCGTATCATGACAAGTTGGTTCAGTCTGAACACTTGGACTGTTATCGCCTTGCTTTCCTTCGTGTTTATGCTGGCATTGCTGCTTCTTTTCTGGGCATCTGGTAGTGTGTTCGTGAGGAAACTCACATTCTCGTCGACTATCGTGCTTCTGCTTATATCCGTTCTTTCCAACGTTTGTGCCTTACAGCAGAGGAACTTCATGCAGTCTCACACAAGTGGCATCATCACTACTCCTGCCGTGACGGTCAAAAGCACGCCTGCCGATAATGGCAATGACCTCTTTGTTCTGCATGAAGGTTCCAAAGTGGACATTTTGGACAGCAGCCTAAAGGAATGGTGCGAGGTAAGCATTGCTGATGGTAAAGTCGGTTGGATACCCAAGAAAGCCTTTGATTTGATTTAGTATAGGAATTAAGAGTTAAGACTATGATTGAACAGATAATCCAGTGGGACAAGGAACTTCTTGTTGCTTTGAACGGTTCGACCTCCCTCTTCCTTGATGGCATTATGATGACTATCACCGAGACATCCACTTGGATTCCCCTGTTCGTGTGCCTGCTTTATGCCGTTATCAGGAACAATACATGGCGAAACAATCTGCTCATCATCGTTATGGTTACTTTGCTTGTGACGCTTTGTGATCAGTTTGCCAGCGGTTTCTGCAAGCCCTACTTCCATAGGTTGCGACCTTCGCAGGAGCCTGACCTTGCGGAAGTAATAGACTTGGTGAATGGCTATCGCTGTGGACTTTATGGTTTTATCTCCAGTCATGCTTCCAACACTTTTGGTGTGAGTGTTTTCTTCATGCTCTTGTTCCAAAGTAAGAAAGTCAGTCCCTTATTGTTGTTGTATGCTTGCCTGTCGAGTTACAGCCGCATTTATTTGGGCGTTCATTACCCGCTTGATATCCTGGCAGGTACTTTGTGGGGTGTGTTCTGTGGAGTGATTGTCTATAGACTCTATCGCTGGATCAGCATGCGTCTCGACCCATCCACACCCATATACACCTCAACCTATACTGCAACAGGTTACAGACGTACAGACTTCATCCCGCTACTTTGTGTGTTTCCCGTGATTTTCATCTATATTATCATCAGGGCGACGATATTTGCCTTTACTCCTTAAAGCCAATCTGATGAAAGTCCCAATAGCCCTTTTCTCCCTCATCTTCATTCTCGTCGCCTGCTCGTCAGTTGCCGAAAGGGATGTGATGGCTGTAGAAGAGGGCAATGACTTGGCATACCGCCTGCGCTATTCGGATGTCTCAGCCTCGTTACAAGCGGCGAAGAAGGCTTATTCCAGTTCCTCCAAGATTCCTGACGGCCAGGCCGAAGCTCTCAACAACATGGCTTATGTTGCCTACCAGCAGATGCGCTATGACCAGGCTCTTTATCTGTTGCAGAAGGTTCATGACACGAGTCGCAACCAGTTGGAGCTGCTTTGTGCAGATGTGCTTACCATGAAGGTCATGCAGCGCATAGGCCGTGGAAAATCTTTCTTTGACAGCCGTCTTCGTGCCCAGAAGCGTCTTCGCCGTATTCTTTCCGAGGAGAGCAGCCTCACGGAACGCCAGCGGCATCGTCTGCATTATGCCCTGACGGAGTTTCATATTGTAGCTTCCACATATTACTATTATCTCGGACAGGATGTTGCTGCCCAGAACGAAATACAGGAAGCTGCCCGATACGTCAATCTGGAAACAGATACCACTCAGTGGCTTTACTATCACTATATGTTGGGCAGTGGCGGTTTGATAGAGGGAACTCCTGAGGAGATAACCGTCACGGAGTTCGACCATCTTATTCGCGTCTATACTTTGGCTCGGGCCAATCACTTTACTTACTTCGAAGCAAATGCCCTGCAGTCGCTTTCTGCCATGATTACCGACTCGATTCGTGCCGACATGCTCAAGCAAAAGCGCTTGGATGCTTACAGCTATCTCTATGAGCACCACCGGCGTTGGCAGTCCGACAGCACGCTCTCTTCCAGACATCAGTTCGCTGCAGCCTTATCGCACCATTCCGTTGCTCTCTTTCAGGAGTACTGCGACCTGTTCCAGACGGCCTGTGCCTTGCGCACACTGGGTGAGGTCTATTTCTCGGCTGGGCACTATGATGCGGCTCTCAACAGCTTCCATTCGGCTTTGCGTCTGGCTTCCGACCATAGACGGTCGCCCTATCAGGTAACACCTTGGCTGGCTGGCATCCACGAGAATCTCAGCCTCACCTACAGCGCCCTTGGCAATAAACGTCTTGCCGACGAGCATCGCAACAAGTATCTTGACTTGCTCGACCAGTCACGTCAGAACAGGGAACTTGACAGCCGTAAGGCCTTGCTAGGGCAGGAAGCCCATCGCGAGCAGATACAGTTTCTCTTCCTCCTGCTGCTCGTAGTGGTCGTAATCGTCCTTTCTGTCATCTATTACCGACAGCTGGGTAATCGCTCCCGTTCCTTCGAGCGTCGTGTCCGTAAGATAAGTTCCAGCGATGCTTGCGTGGAGGCCCGCCAGAGACTTCAGAAACTCCTGCAGGAAAGCGAAGAGCGTTTGGAAGAGAGTAGGGAGGAGTGCCAGGTTATGGAACAGCGCAACCTGTACGAGCAACGGCGACACATCTTGCAACGCACGAAGCTGTCCGTCGTCTATGCCATTATCCCTTACCTCGACCGAGTCATTGCCGAAGTCAAAAAGCTTGATAAGGAGGAAGGTGACGTCGCCGGCCATCTTACCTATATTCAGGAGTTGTGCACAGGCATGATGGCTGTCAACGACCGACTGACATCATGGATACAGCTGCAGCAGGGCCGCCTTAGCCTACAGGTCACACGTTTCCCGCTCAGCGAGGTGTTGCAGGTCATTTCCATGCAGCAGTATGCTTTCGCCCAACAGCATCTCACGCTCGAGGTTCCCGATACGGACCTTCAGGTCAAGGCCGACAAGCCGCTGACGCTTTTCATGGTGAATACGCTGGTTGACAATGCCCGTAAGTTCACACCCGAGGGAGGAAAAGTCTCTGCCCAGCTCGATGCTACCGACGATTATGTGGAGATTAGCGTTTGCGATACCGGTATCGGTCTTTCGCCTGAGGATGTCAAAACCCTGTGCGACAGCAAGGTCTATGATTCAAGCCATATAGGAACCACGACGCAGGGCAAGGGCTTCGGTTTCGGCATCATGAACTGTAAGGGCATCATAAATAGCTACCGAAAGCTCTCATCGCTTTTCAGTGTGTGCGACTTTGGCGTAGAAAGTGAAATAGGGAAGGGGAGTCGTTTCTGGTTCCGCCTACCGAGAGTATTGCCTTTACTGTTCTTCTTGCTGTGCAATCTTTCTGTTGCGGCAATGCCTGGGCGTCTGTCGGAACTTTATGACTCCACCATGGCGGCCAACGTAGAGGGACGCTATGCCGATGCCTATCTTTTTGCCGACAGCGCAATCCGTCTGATGGAGGCGCCTGTTGATACGCCCAAGCTTGTCATGCTCTATAACGAACAGGCTATAGCGGCCCAGGCTCTCGGACGATGGGAGGCTTATCGCTTGAGCAATGCCGAGTGCGTACGGTTGCATCACCTTTATCACATTGATAACTCGATTGCTTCCGACTGCCAGCGATTGGAGAAGATGACTGGGGATTCGCGTGTGCTCTATGTCTTGATTGTGTTGCTTCTCATTGCGTCTCTTACCTTGTTCTACATGGTTGTGCTGCGTCATCTTCTTCGCCATCGTGCCTCGCTCGATGACTTCTACCAACGTCTCACGAATGTTCTCCGTGCCTTTCCCGAGAATGCAGCAATGCTGGACGGGGAATTGCAGAGCGTCATTCGGGGACTTGAGCAGCCGCAGCTTAGGCAGCCAGTCGAGGAATTGCGTCAGACACTCACCTCGCAATTGACACAAGTACAAGAGACAGAGGCAGCCATTCAGGAGTCAGAGGAGAGGGTACAGCGGTGGCGCTTCGAGCATGACCGCCTGTATGTCATGAACCAGATACTCGACAACTCGCTGAGTACCATCAAGCATGAGACGATGTATTTTCCGTCGCGCATCAAGCAGATGGCGGAGGCTCCCTCAGACTCCCCCCAACTACTCGACCTTGTGACCTATTACCGCCACATCTATATGTTGCTCTACGAGCAGGCTTTGGGACAGACAGACCAGCCCCCTCCTAGGATTCAGCCCCTTGCCATCAGCAGTCTTTTCGCCTATGCCGAACAGACGCATGGCACCAAGTGTCAGCTTACTGATACCTGGGTCAAAGGAAACGAGTTCCTTCTTCAGATGTTTCTCGACCAGATGCTTGCCGTTGTGCCTGCAAGCGCCAGGCTTTCTGTGGAGGGGCACGAGGGCATGAATTATATCATCTGTGATGTTGAGGGACAGGAACTCTCTGCCCAGCAACTCTCGGAGCTGTTCTCACCACAGACCGAACGATTGGAATTCCTCGTCATGCGTCAGATAGTTCGCGATCACGATGCTGCCTGCGGTCATCCTGGCCTCCGGCTTGTGGCAGAGAATACAGGGAAGGGCTACAGAATAGCCTTCTCGTTGCAACAGGCTTCCAAATAACGACATATCGAAATAACGAAATAATTGAATTATGGATTCTTTCAAAGTAATCATCGTTGAGGACGACAAACTGGAACTCAAGGGCACTCAGCAGATTCTGCAGACCGAGGTGCCGGAAGCGGAGATAATCGGTACGGCTTCGGGAGAAAGTGACTTCTGGCGCCTGTTGCGCGAGGGACTTCCCGACCTTGTCCTGCTCGACCTCGGACTGGGGGGCAGCACAACCGTAGGTGTTGATATATGCCGCCAACTGCGTTCACGCTATTCCAACATGAAGATTCTCGTCTTCACAGGTGAGATACTCAACGAGCGTCTATGGGTAGAGGTGCTTGGAGCCGGAGCCGACGGCATCATCCTCAAGACGGGCAATCTCCTTCAGCGCGATGATGTCGTGCAGGTCATGCATGGCAGGCATCTGGTCTTCAACGAGCCGTTCTTAGAGAAAGTGATGGCCCGCTTCCGCAAGAATGTATGCAAAGAGCAGGCTGCCATCGATGCCTTCGTCGAGTATGAGATAGACGAGTACGACGAGCGCTTCCTGCGCCATCTGGCACTTGGTTACACGAAGGACATGATTGCCGGACTTCGCCAGATGCCATTTAGCACGAAGAGTTTAGAGAAGCGTCAGGTTGACCTCATCAACCGTCTCTTCTCTGAGCGCGAACGGAGCGGCGTGAATGCCGTGCGCCTTGTGGTGCGAGCCATTCAACTGCACATCATCGACCCCGACAACCTTGTAGCTGATGAACAATAAGGAACGGGTTTTCGTCTTTTTCCTGGTGCTGGCCGCCTTGTTGCCCTTCTTTTCGTGGGCCTTGTCGGCATTGGGAGTGCCTTGCCGCAGCATCCTCGACGACGAGGGGTTACGCTGGCTCTTCCGTCATGCCAGCGACTGCCTGCACAGTCGGCTTGTGATGCTTGCCCTGTGTTGCACCATAATGCAGGGCGTGATTCAGAAGAGTCGTCTGTTTCCTCTCTCCAAGACGTTCCGCCAGCCTCGTTTCTATCGCTGTGCAGCCATCTATGCATTGGTCCTCATTCTAATTTTGGTTGCTGCCTTGTCTCCTGAGAGTCCGCTGCTCAGTATCACGGGAGGCATCGCTGGCAGTCCTCTGCTGGATGGTTTGTTCTTCCTCGGATGGTTTTCCTTCATAGTGTTCTGTCTCTGTTACGGACACAGCAAAAGAACTCCCTGGATAGGGATGCTCATCTTCGGCCTCCGCCGCCATCCGCTGGTGCTCCCCTTCGCTGTCGTTGTTTCCTTCTGCTGGCAATGCGTGGAATATATGTTGAGTTAAAACAATGAATTTAGAAGATTTAAATCCCAGTCAGCGCGAGGCGGTGCTTTGCATCGATGCTCCTTCTCTCGTCATTGCGGGAGCAGGTAGCGGCAAGACGCGTGTCCTTACCTACAAGGTGGCCTATCTGCTGGAGCAGGGCATGGAGCCTTGGAACATCCTTGCCCTGACCTTTACCAACAAGGCAGCACGCGAGATGCGCGAACGTATTGCCACCCTTGTCTCGCCCGAAAAGGCCACCGCTCTCTGGATGGGGACTTTCCACAGCATCTTCGCCCGCATCTTGCGCATCGAGTGTCCCCGCCTGGGCTATCAGACGAACTATACCATCTACGATGCTGCCGACAGCCTAAGTCTCGTCAAACTTATCATTCGTGAGATGAACCTCGATGAAAAGGTCTATAAGCCCAGTGCTGTGCAGAGCCGCATCTCGAATGCCAAGAACCGCCTGGTGCTGCCTTCCGCCTACAACTCCGTTCGCGAGTTCCGCGAGAGTGATGCCTTCTTCAACCGCACCCTTATACCCGAGATATACCGTCGATACCAGGAGCATTGCAAGCAGTCGAATGCGATGGATTTCGACGACTTGCTGCTGAACATGTGGCTCCTGCTCAAGCACAATCCAGAGGTGGCAACCCTGTGGCAGGAGCGTTTCCACTTTGTCCTGGTCGATGAGTATCAGGACACGAACTATGCCCAGCATCAGATTGTCTGGCTTCTCACCAACCAGCGGCAACGGGTCTGTGTGGTGGGCGACGATGCACAGAGCATCTACAGCTTCCGTGGGGCGGACATCGACAACATCCTGCATTTTCGCGAGGCCTATACGGGAACACGTCTTTTCAAGCTCGAACAGAACTACCGTTCCACGCAGACCATCGTGAACGCCGCAGGCAGCCTGATTCGCAACAATCGCGAACAGATATCAAAGAGCGTCTTCAGCGAGAAGGAGGTAGGCAATCCCCTCGTCCGCTACGAAGCATACAGCGATACCGACGAGGCCAATATCGTCTTGCGGGAGGTGCAGCGCATACATCGCACGGGCGTGCCCTATCGCGGCATTGCCGTGCTCTATCGCACCAATGCGCAGAGTCGTAAGATGGAGGACTGCTTCCTGCATGGACATGTGCCCTACCACATTTATGCAGGCATGTCGTTCTATCAGCGCGAGGAAATCAAGGACATGCTCTGCTACCTGCGTCTCGCAGCCAATCCTTACGACGAGGAATCCCTGCGCCGCATCATCAACAAACCCGCTAGAGGCATAGGCGACACCACCGTTAAGAAGCTCCTTGCCGCCGCTGCAACAGCTGGTATTCCGGTCTGGGACATGCTGGAGGCAGGCAATCCGCCCGACCTCAATGCCGGAACCCTGAAACGTCTCTCCGACTTTTACGCTATGATTGCCGACTTCCACCAGCGCTCTGCCACCGACGATGCCCACACGCTGGCTTTGCACATTGCGAAGGAGAGTGGTTTGCAGGAAATGATTTTCAGCGGACACGACCCGGAGGACTTGTCGCGCCAGGAGAACCTTCAGGAGTTGCTCGACGGCATTGGTGCCTTTGTCGATGAGAACATGGAGCAGGGTGGGGGTGTGCATCTCAGCGACTACCTTCAGGAAGCTAGTCTTGCCACGGACCTCGATCGTAACAAGGCCGACGAGGATGAGGATGCCGTCAATATGATGACCATCCACTCCGCCAAGGGCCTTGAGTTCCCCGTTGTCTTTGTCGTCGGTCTGGAGGAAGGACTCTTCCCAGGCGAGATGTCATTGGAATCCCCTCGTGCCCTCGAGGAAGAGCGTCGCCTCTTCTACGTTGCCCTGACAAGGGCGGAGAAGTTGGTCATCCTCACCTGCGCCAAGTCGCGTTTCCGCAACGGCAGGATGGAATTCTCCCGTCCCAGTCGCTTCATTCGTGAGATACCACCACAGTACTTTGGAAGAGGCGAGACCTCTTCATTTCAAAATTCAAAATTTATAATTCAAAATTCTTCACAAGGTTCTGGCACAGGGAGGTATATCTTTAAACGTCCTACTCCTAACATCACCCCTACATCTACTTCCTCTCCTTGCGGAAGGGCAGGGGAAGGGCAGAATGCCCTTCCCCTAGGCTCCACCGTCGTTCACGAGCGGTTTGGACGTGGTGTCGTACAGGCCATCGAAGGCTCGGGTATTGATGCCAAGGCTACTGTCTGTTTCGAGAACGCCGGTACCAAAGTCCTCATGCTACGTTTCGCCAAACTCACGGTAGTGTAGTGTTGGGTACCTGATACATGATACATACCGTCCCTTCGTTGCCAGCGAACCGTCGCTTCAGGTGGAGCGTCCTATCCCTATGGCCGGAGCGATAGTAATCCTATGGCGGAAGGAATAGTAATCCTTCGGCAGAAGGAATAGTAATCCTTCGACGGTAGGAATAGTAATCCTCCAGCGGTAGGGATAGGACGCTAATGAAGAAACGACCAGTCCCCAGAGGAAAGTGCAGTCATAAGTTCGTTGGAATACGGGGCAAAGTTCCACAAATTAGTGCTAAATGTTTGGTAATTTACCTAATTCTATGTACCTTTGCATGCAAATGTGAAATAGTAACAATGATAGGGATAATTGCGAAAATAAGAAGGGCAATGACGGCTCGGGCTTTAGGCCTTGGGCTAATGGTGCTGATGTGTGTCACGGCAAGCGCTCAGCAGGCAGACAGTACGGTTGTCGGTAGGAAGAAGGTAGCCGTCGTGCTGAGCGGCGGTGGGGCGAAGGGTATGGCTCACATCGGTGTGCTGAAGGTGCTGGAGCGTGCAGGCATTCCCGTTGACATCATTACCGGCACGTCGATGGGTAGCATCATTGGCGGCCTCTATGCCATAGGCTACAACGCCAATGCGCTGGATTCCGTGGCACGGGCTCAGGACTGGAGCTACGTCATCAGCGACAAGGAGGATTTGCGCAACCAGAGCCTCGGGGACAAACTGAAGCAATATACCTACGTCTTCACCACGGGTCTGACCATTGGCAAGCGCAACCTGAATGCCGGCGGTCTCATCAAAGGCAAGAACCTGGCTGAGTTGTTCCAGCAGGTATGCACGGGCTACACCGACTCGCTCGACTTCAGCCGCGACCTGCCCATTCCCTTTGCCTGTGTGGCTACGAACATCATCGACAACAGCGAGGAGGATTTCCACAGCGGGCGCCTGCCACAGGCCATGCGCTCATCAATGTCGATTCCCGGAGTTTTTGCGCCTGTCAGATTAGGCGACAAGGTGTTGGTGGATGGCGGTCTGAAGAACAACTACCCGGCCGACATCGCCCGCGAGATGGGTGCCGACATCATTATTGGCGTCACCGTACAGGGCGCTCCGAAAGTGGCTGAGGACATGGGAGGAACTATGAGCATCATCGGTCAGATTGTGGATGTGAACTGTAAGAACAAGGTGGAGGAGAACCTCGCTATTACCGACCTGCACATGCAGGTGGACACCAAGGGCTACAGCACCGCTAGCTTCTCTGCCGTCGCCATCGACTCCCTCATCCGTCGCGGCGAGGAGGAAGCCATGCGCCATTGGGATGAAATCATCGCCCTGAAAGAGCGCATCAGCATCGATGAATCGTTCCGTCCTGTCATCCTGCACCCCTTGCGTCCGCAGGTGATGACGGAAAAACAACGTGTCACCGGCTACACCTTCGAGAACATGACACCGCAGGCCGAGCATTTCCTGCGACAGAAATTTGGACTGAACAAGAAAGACAGCGTCGATGCCAGTCTGGTACAGGAGCTGACCACCTCCATGCGTATCGACCTTTTCTACCAGACTGCCGAATGCCGGTTCGTGTCGGATGGAGACGGTGTGCGGGTCATCGTCTCAGCAGGCAACCGCAAGATGATGCAGTTGCATGCCGGCATGCGCTACGACATCGAGGAGCACGCCTCTCTGCAGGTGAGTGCCGAGATTCCATTGAAAACCGCACTCCCCATGAATGCCGACGTGACGGTCCGATTGGGAAAGCGAATCATGGCACAGGCTGCCTGGACCTTCCACCCACGTAGCTTCACTCGTCCGACTGTCTCCTACACCTTCCGCCGCAACGATATAAATCTGTATATCAAGGGCAGCCGTGACTACAGCATCCTCTACCACCAGTCGCAGTTGAACCTTGTGCCCTTCAATCACGACTTCCGTCACTTCAACGTGCAGGCGGGGCTTCGCTGGGACTACATACACTATCTTGACAAACTGGTGTCGGACAAGTCGAATGGTTTGGTAGGTATGGACAACGGTCACTATTTCAGCTATCGCGTTCGGGCCGACTATAACAGCGAGGACAACTGGAACTTCCCCACCCGTGGTGCCCGCTTCAAGGCTGAGTATGCCTACCTGACCGATAACTTCGTGAAGCTCGACGGTCACACGGGCATGAGCGGCGTCAATGCCAACTGGCGCATGTCGTTCACTTTGGGCAAGCGCTTCACCTTCCAGCCTATGGTCTATGGCCGCCTGCTCTTTGGCAACGTGGTTCCTCCAATTTTCGGCAATACCATCGGCGGCGAATGGTTCGGCCATTACATAGAGCAGCAGATGCCCTTCGCCGGCATAGGCAACATAGAGTACATCGGGAAGCAGTTTGTTGCCGCTCAGCTCCAGGGACAGCAGCGCATCGGCAACAATCATTACATACTGCTCCGCCTGGCTGCAGGACAACAGTCCAGCAAGCTGAAGGAAATCTTCGACAATCGCACTCTGATTGGCGGGCAGATAGCCTATTACTACAATACCATCTTCGGTCCCGTCGGTGTCAGCCTCGGCTACAGCAACTGCACCAAGAAGGCATACTTCTTCCTGAACCTCGGATATGAATTCTAATTAATCAAATACAATAGACATAAAAGTTATCAAAAGTTTTGTTATAACGCTGGCAGCGGCAAGCCTGCTGACAGCAGCGACAAAAAAGATGATGCAGAGGCGGTCGTTCACAGCGTATTGACCGTACATCCATCTGCAGTAGGCGGCAGGGAAGTGAAGAACTTCTCGGGCGTGGTGAAGGAGAATGCCACCATCAGCCTCAGCTTTCGCTCTGGCGAACATCATCGGCACTGACTTCGAGCAGACCATCGTTCCCACGGACACGGTTCTGTCTGTAGCTGTACCACAGCAACTCTCCGAGGACTTCTCCACCCGCCCCGACCTCCTTCTGCTCCAACAGCAGGTAAAGGCCAGCGAAGTACTGGTGAAGAAGTCGCGTTCCAACTATTTGCCTACCGTTGCACTTGTAGGCCGATATTCACACTACGACAATCTGAAATTGAAGGGCGACCTGACCCTGCCCAACAGCAATCCCTTGGGCTTTAGTCATACCATTAGTGGCGGCAATCCCATGGCCTTGCTTTCTGTTAGCTTGCCCCTCTTCCACTGGGGAGCCGAACTGAAGAAGGTCAAGAAGGCGAAACTCAATCTCAGCGACGCCAAGTTGCAACTCCAGCAGAACGAGCGCGGCATGCAGGTCGAGGTGCGGCGTGCCGTACAGAACGTTACGGACAGCCAGCGTATGGTTGAGACCGCCAAGGTCGGTAGGCAGCAGGACGACGAGAACCTGCGCGTCATGCGACAGAAATTCGACAATCAGATGTGCACCATGACCGATCTCCTCGACGCCTAAAGCCAATGGCAGCAGGCTCGCAGCAATCTCATCGAGGCGCAGGCCCAGCTGAAAATCTACGAGACCGAGTATCTCCGCGTGACAGGTCGCTTTCTTATAATAGACAATTGAAGCATTAACACTTTTTGAAGCAATCCTACTATACTGCCGCTGTTCAAAAGGTTGTTCACCTTATAGATGACTTTTTCAGCCACAAAAGGGAGTGCCGTTCCCCACCCCAAAAAGATAAAAGATAAAAAAGATAAAACCCTGCTATTGCGATATTCAAAGGGTATCTGATATCAGTCATAGCAGTGATCTTGATGAAAAAAAGGAATAAATATTTGGTGGTCTCACTGAAAAGATTTAATTTTGCAGCAAATTCACATAAAAAAAGAGACAAAACATGGCAACACCTATTAGACCAATCCCTGTTGTAACAGGTGACGATGCGGTGCGATTTGTCGAGGCAGCAGAAGCTGCTGAACGTAATCCACACACCGTAGAGCTTAAGATTTCTCGTGAGGAATTCAATAAAGTAATGTCAACAGCACAACTATCCTAAATTGTGGGATTCCTCGCTGACAATTGTACATTTCGACTGCTTACACGCGAATTGATAGCCACGTGTGAGCCGTTTTCTTGTGGCTATGATGATCTGGACGAGTATTTTTTGAAAGATTCTCCACTTTGGGCTGACCAAATGTATGGCAAGACGTATTGTTTTGTGTTAAAGGAAGCTCCGCAAACTATTGTCTGTGCTTTTTCTCTTTCAAATGAGACCATACGGGTAGACATGCTGCCCAACTCGCGAAAAAAGAGTTTCCTAAAGACGATACCACGTGAGAAGCAGGTACGCCGCTACCCCGCTGTACTCATTGGTAGGCTTGGCGTGGATGTGCACTTTGCCAATAAAGGTATAGGCACAGAATTGATGCAAATACTGAAATTTTGGTTTGTCGAACCCGATAACAAAGCTGCTGTGCGCTATTTGGCCGTTGATGCCTTGAATAATCCTCGCACACTTAACTACTATGAGAAGAACGGTTTCTCTTTCCTCTTTAAAGACGACGAGCAGGAAGCGGTCTGTTCTAAGATGAAGCTGCCTTTGAAAACACGCTACATGTATTTCGACCTAATAGAAGTTATTAGGAAATAGCATCCATTACCGGTTATAAATTGCTCCTCACTGGCTCCATGTTACTCTCGCACTATTGTTTTGAGGTCGAAGATGCCACCCGCAATTTGATGATTATGGGCATTGAATTTCACGGTAATAAATGTTTTCCCGCGAGTAAGCTCCTCGGGAATCTCCACCTCATGATAATAAAGGGGCTTCTCTACACCTTCCATGGGGCTACAGTGGTCTATGGTGTGAATAATGCGACCGTCCACCTGAATATCGGATATGCGAGCTCCAGAATCATCCTGACGGAAAAGTATGGCTAAAGACATGGGTTTGTCTGGCAAGCAGCGCATTTGATACATAAAGAAACCACCATCCACTGCATGACGCCAATGCTGACCGAAATCGGAGCCTGTTGAAGAGAAGTAGGATTCCATTTTGTGCTCACGCTCGGGCATGTTATCAGCCACCTTCACCCCATCCACTTGCAAGCGTTCATAGCGAGCTTTCTGTTCGGGTGAAGGTGAATAATCGAAAGTGGTAGCAGTTATTAGGGAATCTCGTTCTGCGGAGGTATCTACACGAGGAAAATAAATCTCGTAGCGATTGAATAGCAAACGTGAGAAAGGCACTAGACAGATTTCAGCAACAGCACCCGCACCAGGCTTCAAGACGAGTTTCAAAGAGTCTCCATCCAAACGGCGGATAGACTTCCTGATGGATGGAATAGAACCCACAAGAGTTGTCACCTCGCTGAAAGGCAACGTTTTGTGAGCCACAGCATCAATGTTTACAAAATCATCGTGTCCAAGGCCATGATTGGCAATCTTCTGAGCCATCACCATAGCACCATATTGTACAGAGACATACTGACTGAACTTTTTCAACGGCTGTACATCCAGTTGAGGACGGAATGAGATGTCCACACGGTCACCTTCTTTCCATTCACGGTCTATTACGATGTAACGGCTCTCGCTGTTACCTTTTTTCTCCTGAGCATAATGATAATCCTTGCCACAAACGCTGATACGTAATGAGCGGGGTTCCAACAGTAGGGACAGCGTATAGCCAATTTCAAGCGTCCGCCTTGACGAATTACAAGCGATGAAGTGTCCTTGTCGGGATAGGCAGTCTGTTGTTCAAGAGCAAAGCCCCTTTCTTTCCAATCGAGAGTGGTGGGCAGGAACATGTTCACGAAAAGCGTATCCTCATAATTAGCGTAAACCATACGGGCCAGTTTGGCTGGAGCTTGGAGGCCCGTTCCTACGCAACACCAAAAACAACCATAAGGGTCGGCATACACACGATATTGCCCAGGACGCATCGAGGTATAATAACAGCACATTCCTGTCTCGGGGTCGAAATTACCTGCAATATGGTTTAGCAGTACACGCTCGTAGTAGTCCACACGATCCATACGGCCATCCATCTGATAAAGGGCCTCAGTAAGTCGCATCATATTGACAGAGTTGCATGACTCAGGTCCTCCCGTTGCCTGCACTTTATCTTTATACTCATCTTCGTTAAAAAAATGCTCTCCGCAACTATTACTTCCATTAACCCAGGTGTGGTTTCTCAAAACAATATCCCAGAAAAGTAGTGCAGCATCCCTCATCCTGCGGTCACCGTTTGCTCTATATACGGAAACGAAACCTGTGAATTTGGGAATTTGCGCCTCACGTTCTTTTACTTATTTCCATTTTTATTTCACACGGAAATCACAGATATAACGGAAATGATGTCTTCTGATGGCATGAGCTTTCAGCTCAGTCAGACATTATTGATTGAAAACTCTTGTGAGCAAGTTCACATCATTTCCATTCAATAATTTCTGTCCACTGACGTGGTTATGCCATCCTAAGACGTAAGATTGGCTCTATAGCCGTTAAGAACTCTATGGATACTGCCTTTAAGTATATTATCTGTATTGAAGTTTACCAAAATACCCAAATGCTTATTAAGCAGTCTAAGGTACGTCATTGTCTGTTTGAAATGAACGGGTAGAAGTTCCTGAACGGATTTTAACTCAATGATAACAGAATCTTCTACTAAGATGTCGAGTTTTAGCTGTGACTGTAGTTTCTGTCCGTCATAATATATAGGAACTTCCTGTTGGCATTCAACTTTCAGGCCTCTTTTCCTCAGTTCGTATGTTAGAGCCTCTTCATAGACGCTCTCTAATAATCCAGGGCCTAATGCTTTATATACATCATATATGGCTCCGCGTATCTGGTACGTTATATCTTCCTCAGTCATTCAATAAGTAAGTGTTATAACATAATAACGAATGACTACATGTATTATTGTCTAATAGAGTGTCTTTGTAAGAGACTATTGACGGAGTAGGTTTATGATTGTGGTTGATGCTATTTCAGGATGAAAAGATGGATTGTTTGCAGTTTGAGCTTTAAGAGCGTGCTCTTGTAAGCACAAACAGGAAATAAAACATGAAGGCTCCCGTCAGGAGACATAGCATCAGACACAAGCAATTTCTGTGATATCAGTGATTTCTGTGTGAGCTTATTATTAACAATTAAATTCTATTTAAAATGATTAAAATCAATTGGAACAATGTAGCCAAAGTGCTCAAATTCATCGCCACTGTCATCACCAGCGTCCTCGGTACCCTCGCCGTCCAGAGCTGCGCTCCTCAGTGGTTCTGATGTTTACGATTTGAAGATTAACTATTTACATCCCCCCCCTAAAGTAGGTTAGGGGTTTTTTTTTCACTTTTCTTCGCACCTTCTTGCGCTCGGAAAAACTCAAATAAATTTGGTTTTTCGCTCACTTATTCGTACCTTTGCACTCAAAAGAGACTATAAAAATAAAAATTAAAAGTTAAGGGGTTGAAAAGTTAAAGGAGTTAATAACATTTTGATAAAAATACATACAGACTATGAGCAAGATTAAGACTATCGGAATTTTGACATCGGGCGGTGACGCCCCCGGCATGAACGCGGCTATCCGTGCCGTGACGCGTGCAGGTATTTACAATGGCTTTAATATCAAGGGTATCTACAGAGGATACGAAGGACTCATCAAGGGCGAGCTGAAGGACTTCACCACGGAGGATGTCAGCGGCATCATCACTCGTGGCGGCACCATCCTGAAAACCGCACGGTGCCAAGAGTTCATGACACGGGAGGGCAGGCAGAAGGCATACAAGACCTGTCAGCGCGAGGAAATTGACGCTCTGGTGGTCATCGGCGGCAATGGCTCGTTGACCGGTGCCAGAGACTTTGGCATGGAGTTCGACTTCCCCGTCATCGGACTGCCTGGCACAATCGACAATGACCTTTATGGAACGGATGCAACCATCGGTTACGACACAACGATGAATACCATCATGGAATGTGTGGACCGCATCCGCGACACTGCGAATTCGCACGAGCGCATCTTCTTCGTTGAGGTGATGGGCCGTGATGCGGGTTTCCTGGCTCAGAATTGTGCTATTGCTTGTGGAGCCGAGGCTGCCATCGTACCGGAGGAGGTAACCGACGTGGACCAGCTGGCACAATTCATGGGACGTGGCATCCGCAAGTCGAAGAAGTCGTGCATCGTCCTTGTCTCGGAAAGTCCGAAGTGTGGTGCTCTCTACTATGCCGACCGTGTGAAGAAAGAATTCCCCGGGTTCGACGTGCGCGTCTCCATCCTCGGTCATTTGCAGCGTGGTGGCAGCCCCTCGGCCCGTGACCGCATCTTGGCCAGTTGTACTGGTGTCGGTGCCATCGAGGCCATCAAGCAGGGCCAGCGCAACATCATGGTGGGTTACCGCAACAACGACATCGTCTATGTGCCCTTCACCGAGTGTATCCGCACCGACAAGCGATTCGACAAGCGTCTCATCACAGTACTTGACGAATTGAGTATTTAAATCTTGAGCATTGACAACATGAATATAAGGTGCCCAGCTGCCATACTGATGCTGATGGTAAGCGCCTGCGCATTCTCCCAAAGCAAGATTAAGAAGCTTTATAATAAGGCGGACAGCATTTTGCGTGTGAGGTATGAACGAGTTACATATGACACGCAATACATCAGCCGTCCCGACAGGAGGCTTACTCTCCGCGTCCGTGGAAACCTCTCCGGCAACAGTATCCGCTACAAGAACGTCCGAGATGATAATGACTCACATGCTGACATTTCCACCTCTATGAGAGGGACGATTAGCCTGGGCGCAAGCTACATGGGTATTGCGGCTGCGTATTCCATTAATCCGGGAAAGTTGAGCGGCTGCAACAAGGACTATGAATTTAATGTCAGCGCGTCCTCTAACCGCTATATTATCGACCTTAGCTACCAAAGGTCCAATACTCTCTCTGGGGACATTACTACCAAAGGCGACACGTATCACATCGAGAAGAACTACCTAAACATGAAAATGCTTAGCATAACCGGCATCTACATTTTCAACCGTCGGCGTTTCTCCTATCCTGCTGCCTTTTCACAGTCGTATTTTCAGAAGCGTTCGGCGGGTTCGTGGCTCGCAGGCTTATCCTTCATGGGAGGCACAATAAAGACGGGCGACGAGGCACCGGAAGGCTCACACGACCTGTTTCTGAGGGTGAGAAGTGTCGGCATCGGTGGCGGATATGGCTACAATCTGGTCTGCCACAAATGGCTCTTCCATCTCTCGCTGATGCCCACCATTATCTGCTACAATTATAACAAGATCACAATGGATGGCGAAAGTGTGCACGAATATACCCATTTCCCCGATTTGATTGTCAACAGCCGTGCGGCAATCATCTATAACATTAGCTCCAGATACTTCCTCGGCACCAACCTTGTTGTCAATTCATCTCTTTTTGGCAACTTCAACCACTACACCGCCCAGACCAAGTGGCGTGCCCGTGCCGTCTTCGGCTTCCGTCTGTGAGATATTAAAAGCCCCATAGGACTTGCGAGACCTATGGGGCTTATGAAAACCTATAAGACTTAGAGCCTTATTGAGGTTTAGTAGATTCCGTCAACGTAGTCGAGCAGGGTCTTGCGGTTGGCAAGGGTGCGGTCGTAGTCCTCGCGGTTGGTGACCACAATCTTGTCGAACTCGCGCATACCGGTTCCGGCTGGGATGAGGTGACCGCAGATGACGTTCTCCTTCATACCCTCCAGATAGTCGGTCTTGCCGTTGATAGCAGCTTCGTTCAGCACCTTGGTGGTCTCCTGGAAGGAGGCAGCCGAGATGAAGCTGGTCGTCTGCAATGCTGCGCGGGTAATACCCTGCAGAATCTGCTTGGATGTTGCGGGACGGGCGTCGCGCACCTGAACAATTTTCTTGTCCTGGCGCTTGAGGTATGAGTTCTCGTCGCGCAGACGACGAGCCGTCACAATCTGTCCGTTCTGCATGTTCTCGGACTCTCCAGCATCGATGACCACCTTCTTTCCCCAGATGTTGTCGTTCTCTTCGGCAAACTCGAGCTTATCGACAACCTGCTGAGAGAGGAAGCGTGTATCGCCGGCATCGTCAATCTGAACCTTACGCATCATCTGGCGTACGATGACCTCGAAGTGCTTATCGTTGATCTTCACACCCTGCAGACGATAGACGTCCTGAATCTCATTAACGATATATTCTTGTACGGCTGTTGGGCCCTTGATGGACAGGATGTCGGCTGGTGTGATGGCACCGTCGGAAAGCGGCGTGCCGGCACGGACGTAGTCGTTCTCCTGAACCAGAATCTGACGATTGGCAGGGATGAGGTATTTCTTGATAGCCTCTTCACCACCCAGACGGGGTGTGATGATGACCTCGCGGTTACCACGCTTAAGCTTACCCATTGAGATTTCGCCGTCGATTTCGGCTACAGTTGCAGGGTTGCTGGGATTGCGAGCCTCGAAGAGCTCTGTTACGCGAGGCAGACCACCAGTGATATCACCACCACCACCGATGACACGAGGAATCTTGACGAGTACATCGCCAGCCTTCACCTCCTGACCGTCCTCGATAGCAATGTGACCACCGATGGGCAGGTTATAGTGGCGCAGGATGTCGCCATTCTCGTCCATGATGTGCACGGTGGGCACTCTCATTCTGTCGTGAGACTCGATAACGATGAGTTCCTGCAGACCTGTCTGTTCATCGGTTTCAACCTTGTAGTTGACACCCTCGATGACATCCTCGAACTTCACCTTACCAGGCATTTCCGTAACGACTACTGCATTGAAGGGATCCCATTTAGCAACAATCTCGTCCTTATGAACTATGTCACCATCGTTCTTATAGAGCATACTGCCGTAGGGAACGTTGGCGGTAAGTAATATGATGCCTGTGGTGGGGTCGATGAAACGAACTTCCGTCAGACGGCCTACCACGACTTTGGCTGGTGTGCCAACCTCGTCAACGACATCAACGGTACGCAGTTCCTCGAATTCGAGGCGTGCATCGTACTTTGCCTTGATGCGGGCATTGGCGGCGGCGTTACCTGCCACACCACCGGCGTGGAACGTACGCAGCGTCAGCTGGGTACCGGGCTCACCGATGGACTGTGCAGCGATGACGCCTACAGCCTCGCCCTTCTGCACCATGCGGCTAGTGGCCAGGTTACGGCCGTAGCACTTCATGCAGACACCCTTGCGGCTTTCGCAAGTGAGGACGGAACGAATCTCAACGGTCTCGATGGGACTCTCTTCAATCTCCTGAGCCTTGGCCTCGGTAATCTCGTCACCGGAAGCACAGATGAGTTTGCCAGTGAGAGGATGGATGATGTCGTGAACAGAGACACGGCCAAGAATACGGTCGTAGAGGCTGCTGATGACCTCATCGCCATTCTTCAAGGCAGAACATACAAGACCACGCAGAGTGCCGCAGTCCTCCTCGTTGATGATGACATCGTGACTAACGTCAACCAGACGGCGCGTCAGGTAACCAGCGTCTGCCGTCTTCAAGGCGGTATCAGCCAGACCCTTACGAGCACCGTGGGTAGAGATGAAGTACTCCAGCACACTCATACCTTCCTTAAAGTTAGAAAGGATGGGGTTCTCGATGGTGTCAGGCTCAGCACCTGCCTTTTGGGGCTTGGCCATCAGACCACGCATACCAGAGAGCTGGCTAATCTGACCTGAACTACCACGTGCACCAGAGTCGAGCATCATAAACACAGCATTGAAGCCCTGGTCTGCTTCTTTCATAGTCTTCAGCAAAGCCTTGGAGAGGTCGTTGTTGACGTGTGTCCAAATATCGATAACCTGATTGTGACGCTCTTTGTCGGTGATGAAGCCCATGCCGTACTCACCGCTGATACGCTCAACCTCCTCATTACCCTTGCGAATGAGCTCTTCCTTCTCATCGGGGATGATGATATCGCCCAAGTTAAAGGAAAGACCACCTTCGTATGCCAAGCGGTAACCGAGATTCTTGATACCGTCCAGGAACTCGCAGGCACGAGCCACACCTACTGTCTTGATGACGTCGGTGATGATGCCGCGGAGTGTTTTCTTGGAGATGACATCGTTGAAGAAGCCTACCTCCTCGGGGATAATCTCGTTGGCAATGACACGACCGACGGAAGTCTCGACCATATGTTTACCCATAGTACCATCCTCCAGCTTATCGTTAACCACAACAAAGACAGGAGCATGTACATCAACGCGCTTTTCGTTGTAGGCGATGATGGCTTCCTCGGGACCATAGAATTTCAGGCCAGCACCCTTCGCTCCGGGACGGAGCTTAGTGATGTAGTACAAACCAAGCACCATATCTTGTGAAGGCACGGTGATAGGCGTACCATTGGCAGGATTCAGGATGTTGTGCGATTGAAGCATCAGAATCTGAGCCTCTAGGATTGCCTCGTTGCTCAAAGGCAAATGCACAGCCATCTGGTCACCGTCGAAGTCAGCATTGAATGCCGTACATGCCAGAGGATGCAACTGGATAGCTTTACCCTCAATCATCTTGGGTTGGAAAGCCTGAATACCAAGACGGTGCAGCGTCGGTGCACGGTTCAGCAATACGGGATGCCCCTTCATGACGTACTCCAGAATGTCCCAAATGATGGGATCCTTGCGGTCAACAATCTTCTTGGCGCTCTTGACGGTCTTTACAATGCCACGTTCAATGAGCTTACGGATGATGAACGGTTTGTAAAGCTCTGCTGCCATCAGCTTGGGAATACCGCATTCGCCCATCTTCAACTCGGGACCGACAACAATGACGGAACGGGCTGAGTAGTCAACACGCTTACCGAGCAGGTTCTGACGGAAGCGGCCTTGCTTACCCTTGAGTGAGTCGCTCAGAGATTTGAGAGGACGGTTGCTTTCGGTCTTGACGGCACTGCTTTTACGGCTGTTGTCGAAGAGACTGTCAACTGCCTCTTGCAGCATACGCTTCTCGTTGCGGAGGATGACTTCGGGAGCCTTAATCTCGATGAGCCTCTTGAGGCGGTTGTTACGGATGATGACACGACGATAGAGATCGTTCAGGTCACTCGTAGCGAAACGTCCGCCATCCAGGGGTACCAGAGGACGCAGTTCGGGCGGAATGACAGGCAGGGTGCGCATTATCATCCACTCGGGCTTGTTCACCTTCGCACTCAAGCGGAAGCTCTCGACAACCTGAAGACGTTTTAGGACATCGTTCTTATGCTGCTGTGCATTCTCCTTGTTGGCTTCATCGCGCAACTGGTTGGAGAGAGAATCCAGATCAAGCTCAACGAGCAAGTCATAGATAGCTTCAGCACCCATTTTGGCAATGAACTTATTTGGGTCTTTGTCCTCCAGATAATCATTGTTCTGGGGCAGGCGCTCCAAGATGTCCTCGTACTCTTCCTCAGAGAGAAGGTCAAACTTCTGGACGGGTATCTCCTTGTTCTTGGCCATTACACCGGGCTGAATTACAATGTAGCGCTCGTAATAGATGACTGCATCGAGTTTCTTGGTGGGAATGCCAAGCAGATAGCCAATCTTGTTGGGCAGAGAACGGAAGTACCAGATGTGAGCCACAGGCACCACAAGCTGGATGTGGCCGCTACGTTCGCGGCGCACTTTCTTCTCCGTGACCTCCACACCGCAACGGTCGCAGACGTTACCCTTGTAGCGAATACGCTTGTACTTTCCGCAATGACACTCGTAATCCTTGGTGGGACCGAAGATGCGCTCGCAGAAGAGACCGTCACGCTCGGGCTTGTAGGTTCGGTAGTTGATGGTCTCGGGCTTGAGCACCTCGCCGTAAGAGTTTGCAAGAATCTCCTCAGGAGATGCCAGACCGATTGTTATCTTGGTAAAGTTCGTCTTTACCTTGGTTTCTTTCTTAAAAGCCATGTTTTGATATCCTTTCTGAAAAAGCGATTCATTAATCCAAACTTACATGCAGTCCCAGACCGCGCAACTCGTGAAGCAACACGTTGAGAGACTCAGGGATGCCCGGCGTGGGCATGTGTTCACCTTTGACGATAGCTTCATAAGCCTTGCTGCGGCCTACGACATCGTCACTCTTGATGGTGAGGATCTCCTGAAGCACATGCGAAGCGCCGAATGCCTCAATAGCCCAAACCTCCATCTCACCAAAACGCTGACCACCAAACTGTGCCTTACCACCGAGGGGCTGCTGAGTGATGAGAGAGTACGGGCCAATGCTACGTGCATGCATCTTGTCCTCAACCATGTGACCGAGTTTGAGCATATAGGAGACACCAACCGTTGCGAGCTGGTCGAACGGTTCGCCTGTAGCACCATCGTAGAGCTGCGTTGAGCAGTATCGAGGCAGACCTGCCTTGTCTGTCCATTCGCAGAGGTCTTCGAGAGATGCACCGTCAAAGATAGGTGTTGCGAACTTTACGCCAAGCTTCTGGCCTGCAGCGCCAAGCACGGTCTCGAATATCTGACCGATGTTCATACGCGAAGGCACGCCTAACGGGTTGAGTACGATATCAACTGGTGTTCCGTCGGCCAAGAAGGGCATATCCTCCTGACGGACAACCTTGCTGACAATACCCTTGTTACCGTGACGACCGGCCATCTTGTCGCCGACACCAATCTTACGCTTCTTGGCAATATATACCTTAGCTAACTGGATGATGCCGTTGGGCAGCTCGTCACCCAGACTGATTGCAAACTTCTTGCGCTTCATCTCCGTCTCAAGCAGTTTGTACTTTTTGAGATAGTTAATGATGAGCTTGCCAATGAGCTCATTGATGTGAGTGTCGTTGGTCCAGCCTGTGAGCTGTACGGTGGTATAGTCGATATTGTTGAGCAGATTAGCTGTGATACTACTATTCTTAGGAATAAGTTCAATACCCACATTGTCAACAATACCCTGGCTCTTCTTGTTCTTGGTGAGTTCCATCAGCTTATCAACGAGGATAGCCTTCAGGTCTTCTGTCTTGCTATTGAACTCCTCATCGAGAGCTGCCAGACGGGGCTTGTCCTGCAACTTCACCTTACCTGTCTTGGAGGCTTTGGTAAAGAGCTTTTTGTCGATGACAACACCATTGAGAGAAGGACTTGCCTTGAGAGAAGCGTCCTTCACGTCACCAGCCTTATCACCGAAGATAGCACGAAGTAGTTTCTCTTCAGGACTAGGATCGCTCTCACCCTTGGGCGTTATCTTACCAATCATGATATCACCGGGAGCCACACGGGCACCAATACGGATGATACCATTCTCGTCAAGATCTTTGGTAGCCTCTTCACTGACATTGGGAATGTCGGCTGTAAGTTCTTCCATGCCGCGCTTCGTTTCACGCACTTCAAGAGAGAATTCTTCAACGTGGACACTTGTGAGGATATCTTCACGAACAACACGTTCGTTGAGCACAATGGCATCCTCGTAGTTGTAACCCTTCCAAGGCATGTAAGCCACGAGAAGGTTCTTGCCCAGTGCCAATTCACCGTCTTCAGTAGAATAACCCTCGGTCAGAATCTGTCCTTTCACAACTCTGTCGCCCTTATTGCATATGGGTCGCAGGTCAATGGTCATATTCTGATTGGTGCGACGGAACTTGGGAATGCGGTATTCCTTCAAAGCGGGCTCGAAGCTAACGAACTCCTCGTCCTCTGTACGGTCGTAGAGGATACGGATAGTAGCTGCATCAACATATTCTACTATGCCATCGCCCTCAGCACTAATCATAGTGCGAGAATCAACGCAAACCTGACGCTCGATGCCAGTTCCGACGATAGGAGCTTCTGTCCGCATCAAAGGCACAGCCTGACGCATCATGTTAGAACCCATCAATGCACGGTGAGCATCGTCGTGCTCTAAGAATGGAATCAAGGCAGCAGCGATTGAAGCAATCTGCTGAGGAGCCACATCCATAAGGTTGACCTCCGAGGGAGGAACGACAGGATAGTCATCGTCCTGACGGCACTTCACCTTAGTACGGATAAAGGTTCCGTCATCATTGAGGGGTGCATTACCCTGACCGATAACAAGTCCCTTTTCTTCTTCTGCAGTCATGTAGCGAACGCCTTCAGGAGAGAGATCCACTTTTCCATCTGCCACTTTACGATAAGGTGTCTCGATGAAGCCTAAATCGTTAATCTTTGCATAGACGCAAAGAGATGAAATCAAACCAATATTGGGACCTTCAGGAGACTCGATAGGACAGAGTCGTCCATAGTGTGTATAGTGTACGTCGCGCACCTCAAAGCCTGCACGTTCACGAGACAGACCGCCAGGTCCAAGGGCTGAGAGACGGCGTTTGTGCGTCACCTCTGCCAGAGGATTGGTCTGGTCCATGAACTGGCTCAGGGCGTTAGTGCCGAAGAAACTGTTGATGACACCACCCAGACTCTTGCTTGTCAGCAGGTCAGTTGGCGTGAACACCTCATTATCACGAACATTCATGCGCTCGCGAATGGTACGAATCATACGTGCCAAACCGATGGAGAACTGGTTAGCTAACTGCTCACCAACGGTACGGACACGACGGTTACTCAGGTGGTCGATATCATCGACACTGGCTTTGGAGTTAACAAGCTCAATCAGGTACTTGATAATTTCAATAATGTCCTCTTTGGTCAGCACACGTACATTGGGATCTGTGTCCAAGCCGAGCTTGTGGTTGATACGGTAGCGGCCAACATCTCCCAAATCATAACGCTTCTCGCTGAAGAAGAGGTTGAGGATGACTTCCTTGGCACTGGCATCATCTACAGGGTCTGCATTGCGCAGTTGGCGGTAGATGTAGCTGATGGCCTCCTTCTCGCTGTTGGTTGCATCCTTCTGGAATGTATTGAAGATGATGCTGTAGTCAGACGTTTGTGCGTCCTCCTTATGAATAAGGATGGAAGGAACATTGCTGTTCATAATCTGCTCGATAGCATCCTCATCAAGCACACTCTCGCGCTCCAGTATGATTTCGTTACGCTCGATTGATACCACTTCGCCTGTATCTTCATCAACGAAGTCCTCAATCCAGCTCTTGAGCACACGTGCTGCGAGCTTTTGGCCAAGGTGTTCTTTCAGGTTTTCACGAGTAGCCTTAACTTCTTCGGCCAGGTTGAAGATTTGTAAAATATCTTTGTCATTCTCAAATCCGATGGCACGGAGCAATGTGGTAACGGGCAACTTCTTCTTACGGTCAATGTACGCGTACATGACATTGTTGATATCTGTAGCAAACTCAATCCAACTGCCCTTGAAGGGGATGATACGGGCTGAGTAGAGCAGAGATCCGTTAGCATGAATACTGCTGCCGAAGAATACACCGGGAGAACGGTGAAGTTGTGATACTACTACACGTTCGGCGCCATTGATGATGAAGGTACCATTGTCGGTCATATACGGAATGAAACCTAGGAACACATCCTGTACCACCGTATCGAAATCTTCATGATCGGGATCGTCGCAACTCAGCTTCAGCTTTGCCTTCAAAGGCACGCTGTAGGTGAGGTCACGCTCCAGACACTCCTCGATAGAATAGCGGGGAGGATCAATGAAATAGTCGAGAAACTCCAGATTAAAGTTGTTTCGTGTATCATTAATCGGGAAGTTTTCAGAGAAGACCTTGTACAAACCATCGTACTTCCTCATTTCAGGGGGAGTATCGAGTTGGAGGAAGTCTCTGAACGACTTCAATTGTACTTCCAGAAAGTCGGGATATGCCAACGGACTTTTAACGGAAGCGAAATTTACTCTCTGATTTTTTTTATTAGCCATCTAAACCTTGTATTGTGTTCTCGTGAAAGTTTATAGACACAAAAAGGCAAAGAACCCTCTACCAGAGGATCCTTTACCGTAGTCCTTATTTAAGGAGGGAAGTGTTACTTCAGTTCGACTTCGGCACCAGCTTCCTCGAGGGTCTTCTTCAGAGCCTCAGCGTCAGCCTTAGGCATACCTTCCTTCAGCACGCTGGGAGCGCCGTCAACCATTTCCTTTGCTTCCTTCAGACCGAGACCGCAAGCTTCCTTGACAGCCTTAACGACCTGCAACTTGGCAGCACCTGCACTCTTGAGGACAACGTCGAAGTCAGTCTTTTCCTCGGCAGCAGCGCCTGCACCTTCACCACCGGCAGCAACTACAACAGCAGCAGCAGCGGGCTCGATGCCATAAGTCTCCTTAAGTTCATTCTTAAGATCAATTACTTCCTGTACTGTGAGCGCAACGAGCTCAGCAGCAATAGCCTTAATATCAGCCATTTCTTTAATGTATTTAAGTTGTTATTATTCTTGGTTATTACTCAGTTGCAGCTTCTGCTGCTTTCTCTTCGCGATTTTCCAGAGCGCTCAAGACGTTCATAATCGGAGATTCGAGAGCAGCGATTACATCTGCAATCAGTTCGTTCTTGCTCTTCAGAGCGCAGAGAGTCATCAACTGGTCAGCACCGACATAGATAGCACCCTCGGCATAAGCTGCCTTGAATGAGGGCTTTTCTTGCTTCTTGCTGTTCAGTTCCTTGATAAGCTTTGCGGGAACGTTTGCAGTCTCTGTCAGAATCAACGCTGTGGTTCCAACCAATGCGGGCTTCAGCTCGTCGAAGTTCTCCTCTGCAGCCTCAAGAGCCTTGATCATCAGCGTGTTCTTGACAACGACCATTTTGAGGCCTTTTTCAAAACACTTGCGACGCAGGCTGCTTGTGTTTGCAGCATTCATGCCCTCGACATCTACCAGGTAGAAGTGGGGATACTGCTTCAGCAGTTCGCCAAGCTGTGCAATAATTGCAATTTTATCTTCCTTTCTCATGATGTTACAGCTTTTTTAGATTTCCTCAGTAGCCTTAGGATCAACCTTGATGCCGCGGCTCATTGTACTTGAAAGATAAATACTCTTAATGTATGTACCCTTAGCAGCAGCAGGCTTCAACTTGATAATGGTCGAGATGAATTCCTTTGCATTCTGAGCGATCATGTCAGCAGTGAAAGACACCTTGCCGATAGAGGTATGCACGATACCGGTCTTGTCAACCTTGAAGTCAATCTTACCCTGCTTCACTTCACGGACAGCCTTGGCTACATCCATGGTTACAGTTCCACTCTTGGGGTTTGGCATCAAGCCACGAGGACCGAGAATACGACCCAAAGCACCAATCTTACCCATGATAGAGGGCATTGTGATGATGACGTCGATATCAGTCCAACCACCCTTAATTTTCTCGATATACTCATCGAGACCAACATAGTCAGCACCTGCTTCCTTAGCAGCAGCTTCAGCATCCGGTGTGCAGAGGCAGAGCACGCGAGTCACTTTACCTGTTCCATTAGGCAGTGAAACGACGCCGCGAACCATCTGGTTTGCCTTTCTGGGGTCAACGCCCAAACGCACATCGATATCAACGGAAGCATCGAACTTGGTGGTGGTTATCTCCTTCACCAAGGCAGAAGCCTCCTTCAAGGTGTATGCCTTCCCTGCTTCAATCTTATCAGCTACCAACTTCTGGTTTTTTGTCAGTTTACTCATTTTAATTGAAGTTTAAATTATTTACCAGGGAACTCACCCTTGACAGTGATACCCATACTTCTGGCTGTACCTGCAACCAAAGTCATTGCAGACTCCACAGTAAAGCAATTCAAGTCAGGCATCTTATCCTGAGCGATTGTGCGAACCTGATCCCAAGTTACCTCAGCAACCTTTTTACGGTTGGGCTCTGCGCTTCCGCCCTTGATTTTAGCTGCCTCCATCAACTGTACTGCAACAGGAGGAGTCTTGACGATGAAGTCGTATGACTTGTCTGTGTAGTAAGTGATGACTACAGGCAGCACCTTACCGGCGCGATCCTGTGTTCTGGCGTTGAATGCTTTGCAGAAATCCATGATATTGATTCCCTTAGAACCCAATGCGGGACCTACTGGGGGAGATGGATTTGCAGCGCCTCCTTTAATCTGTAATTTGATTAATCCAGCAACTTCTTTAGCCATTTGATTATTCTTTAATATTTATTGTTAACTGGAGGCTTCAGGACACGTAACAGAATGTCCTAAAGCTTCTCGACTTGTGTAAAACCAAGCTCCACGGGCGTTTTGCGTCCGAAGATCTTGACCATAACTTTCAGCTTCTTCTTTTCGTTATTTACCTCTTCGACGATGGCATCGAAACCGCTGAACGGTCCGTCAGACACCTTAATACTCTCACCCACCTCGAAGGGGATGATGAGATCTTCTGGTATCTCAGCCATTTCGTCAATGGTACCCAGCATCTGACTGACCTCAGCAGGACGCAGCGGCATGGGGGTGTTGCTTGAACGGGAGTCATTGAGGAAGCCCATCACATTGGACACTTCACGCAAGCGAGCCTGAGTCTCTCCCACCAGTTCTGCCTCCACGAAGACATAACCGGGGTAGCGGTTCTTCTCTTTAATCTTGCGCTTGCCTCCTGTGACGGTAACCACCTTCTCGGTAGGGATCAGCACTTGAGAGACGTGTTTGGCGAAATCGGGCTGATTGTTAATCAGCGCATCGATTACCTCCTTAACCTTGCCCTCTTTTCCACTGATGGCACGCAGGACGTACCATTTCATTCCAGCTTCTGCCATTTCCTAAGAAACTCTCTTTAACGCAGCAAACCATAGATGGCTTCCATTCCATGTTGGAAAGCCATGTCCATAACGAAAACAACCAGTGCTATGCATAGGGAAGCGGTTAATACTACAACAGCACTGTTCATAAGTTCTGAACGTGTAGGCCAAGTGGTTTTATACCTAAGTTCTTCGTATGATTCCTTGCAATATTTTTTGATACTTTCAAACATAACTTTTTTGCAATTTTGCACGGGAAGTAAGACTCGAACTCACGACCCTCGGTTTTGGAGACCGATGCTCTACCAACTGAGCTATTCCCGTATTTTGGGTGAGCAGATATTGTCCGCTCACCCAATTCTTATGTCCTCTTGAGGACGTAACCTCAAAATTCTTCGTTTATTAATCGAATACTTCAGTAATCTGGCCAGAGCCTACGGTGCGGCCACCCTCACGGATAGCGAAGCGGAGACCTACGTTCAGAGCCACTGCATAGATGAGCTCAACCTTAATCTCGACGTTATCACCGGGCATTACCATTTCGATTCCATCGGGGAGGTGAATCTCACCGGTGCAGTCCATGGTGCGCAGGTAGAACTGAGGACGATACTTGTTGCCGAACGGAGTGTGACGGCCACCTTCTTCCTTCTTCAGGACATAGATAGAAGCCTTGAAGCCCTTGTGAGGAGTGATAGCACCCGGGTGGGTGATAACCATACCACGCTTAACCTCGTTCTTGTCGATACCACGGAGGAGCAGACCTACGTTATCGCCAGCTTCACCTTCGTCAAGAATCTTGCGGAACATCTCGACACCAGTGATAACAGACTTCTTGTCTTCACCAAGACCGAGAATCTGAACTTCGTCACCTACCTTAACAACACCAGTCTCGATACGACCGGTAGCTACAGTACCACGACCTGTGATAGAGAAGACGTCCTCGACGGGCATCAAGAATGCCTTATCCTTGTCGCGCATGGGCTCCTGGATCCAGTTGTCGCAAGCGTCCATGAGCTCCATAACCTTAGCTTCCCATTCGGGTACACCGTTCAGGGCACCGAGGGCAGAGCCACGGATGAATGGAGTGTCCTCCTCGAACTCATACTGAGCGAGAAGCTCCTGCATTTCCATCTCAACGAGTTCGAGCATTTCCTCGTCCTCGACCATGTCACACTTATTCAGGAACACAACCAGACGGGGCACGTTCACCTGACGAGCGAGCAGGATGTGCTCACGGGTCTGAGGCATTGGGCCGTCAGTTGCAGCAACTACGATAATAGCACCGTCCATCTGGGCAGCACCAGTTACCATGTTCTTCACATAGTCGGCGTGACCCGGGCAGTCAACATGAGCGTAGTGACGCTTTGCAGTCTCGTACTCAACGTGAGCGGTGTTGATGGTGATACCACGCTCCTTCTCTTCGGGTGCGTTGTCAATCTGGTCGAAGCTCTTCACTTCAGAGAGACCCTGCTTTGCCAATACGGTGGTGATAGCAGCAGTCAAAGTTGTCTTACCGTGGTCAACGTGACCGATGGTACCGATGTTCACATGAGGTTTGGTCCTCTCGAATTTTTCTTTTGCCATAACGTTTTCTTATTTATATATTAAATAATGTATGTCTTCGTTTTCTCTCTCTCTTGAGCTGCTTCCGAGAGTTGAACTCGGGACCTCATCCTTACCAAGGATGCGCTCTACCACTGAGCTAAAGCAGCAACGTGTTCT
>JAILRU010000095.1 GCA_024697945.1 Bacteroidaceae bacterium | reverse complement strand
GAGCTCCAGCACGTGCAGGATGGAAGTCTCTATCTTGGCTATGCTCTTGTCGAGGCAGTGGGCGATCTCTTCGTGGGTGATCGTGGCTTCGACGGGATGGGCGGTCATGAGGTTGGGGCCGCGGACGACGTAGGGCTCCGGTGCCACGTCGAGGTCGGGAATGACGGCACCAACGGCGATTTTGATCTTTTCCGCCGTGATTTCGCCGACTTTGATGTTGTGCTGCTGGCGCAGGTAGTACTGGATGTCGCTGGTGAAGACGTCGCCTGCGGTACGGATGCTCTCCTGGAGCACCAGGCCGCCGAGGGAGATGACGGCGATCTCGGTGGTGCCGCCGCCTATGTCAACCACCATGCTGCCCTTCGGCTCGAGGGAGTTGTGCGCTTGCCCTCGCTGTTGGCAATTACTACAGGCTCGTTGCCTTCAAATACGGATACACAGCTGTTTGTGGTACCCAAGTCAATTCCAATAATCTTTCCCATGATTGTATAGTTTTAATTGTTATTATTCTTTCTTTCTCCTATGGGCTTAATAGGCTTGATGAACTTAATGGGCCTCATAGGTCTGCCTTTATCATACAAAGGCCGTGCCAAAGTGTGACAAGGTGACAGGAATATGACAAAAACGGACAAAAGCCTTCGTTCTTTGAGGCGGGAAAAAAGAAGCTCCCTCTGTGAAAGAGGAAGCTCCCTGTGTAAATTATGAAAACAACTTTTTATTTAACTGCGAATTTTTGTCCTTTGACAACGTAGATGCCCTGGGGCAGGGACTGCTTGGCAGCGTTGATGTTGGTCTGCGAGAGAACCAGGGTTCCCTGGGCATTGTAAACGTCAACCGTGGCATTGGTAGCCTGGAGCTTCTCGATGCTTGTGCCGATGTCCTCGAGGCTGGTAACGTGCTTAATCTCGAGATTCGTAGCAGAGTTGGACTGCTGGTCCCATGTGAAGCCACAACGTGTGGGCAGGAATGCCTTGTCGCCCTCGGTGCGGATCAGGATGCTCTCCAGGATATAGGAGTCCTGCTGAGCGGGGATGCCGTAACGGCCTTCCACCTTAAGCATCTCCCAAGAGCTGCCGAAGGTCACAGCGTTACCAGCGTCATCCATCTTGCTAACGCTCCGAAGCTCGGTGCTGATGCCCGATGCATTCTGGGTGTTGGCATGCAGCGTCTGGAAAGTGGGAGAGAAGATGAGGTAGGGAACACCAGCCTCGATACCCTCGTTGGTGCAATCCAGAAAGTACATGTTCAGGGTGCTGCCCTCCTGACGGATGGTTTCCAGACGTTCAACCTGTACGTCTTTGGCAGCAGCCTGGAGCTGTTCTGCGTTCAGGCTCATGGGCAGGCAGATGGTGTTGTAGCCTGCGAAGAGTGTGCGGTTGAGTACTACGGGCTGAGCCTCATTCTGCAGTACCTCGAGGTTGAGAGTTGTGGTACTGGTATAGATGTTTCTCGCCCTGTTCTGTGCAAAGGCATTGGTACAAATGGTGGCCGCAGCCATCAAAAGAAGAGTAAAATGCTTCATAATATTTATAGTTTAAGAGTTTAAATGTTTAAGGGTTTAGTGTCTTTTCTTAGTTTTCTTGTGCAATATTACTATTTATTTCGCAATCTGCCAAATTTTTGGGCAGGAAAAAACCTTAATTCACAATTCACAAGTCATAATTCATAATTATCCGGACTTCAACGATAGGATAAATAATGGCATTAGAGCGTAGCTTAATTATGAATTGTGAATTGAGAATTATGAATTATGAATTACATGTACATCGCGCTGAGGGAAGGGGATTTCGATACTGTTCTTGTTTAGGGTATTATAGATGACCTCCTTGATGCGGGCCGTGAGTCTGAACTTCTCCTCGACGAGCATCCAAACTCCCACCTTGAGGTCAACGCTGCTGTCACCAAAGTCGCTGAAGGCAACAATGACGGGGATGTTGGTATCGGTGATAGGCTGTCCGTCGTCGTTCACTTCCTGACAGATTGGTGTGATGGCCTCGATGAGCAACTGCCGTACCCGTTCGACATCAGTACCATATGCCACGCCTACGGGTATCTTGATGAGTTCGTAGCGATGGTTGCGCGTCATATTTTTGAAATTCTTCTTGAACAGGGCACTGTTGAGGAAGGCAATGACACCACCATCGACAGTGGTGATCTGTGTGCTCTGGTAGGTGATGCTCTCCACCCTGCCTGCGATGCCGTCGCACTCGATGTAGTCACCCACATGGATGCGTCCCGTCATGAGGCTGATGCCGTAGAAGAAGTTCTCCAGGATGCTCTGCATGGCGAAGCCAAGACCTGTGGCGAGACCAGCTCCCACGATGCTGATACCGTCCTTCGGTACGCGGAAGATGATGAGCACGATGATGATGTAGAGTCCCCAGCAAATGATGCCGATGATGTTGCGTGCCAGCGTCTTGTTGATGGCCTCGTTGCTGCCGGCATACTGCTTGCGATAGTGCAGATAGAAACTGCGGATGGCATAGTTGATATAACGGAAGATGAAGAAGAGTGCTGCTGCCATGCACACCCAGAAGAGTGAGATGCGGATGATACCCGTTTGGTTGACGATGTCGCGTGTGAAGATTTTCTGGCAGAGGCTTGTCATCTCGAACACCTGTGCTGCCCAGTAAATACTTACTAAGACAGAGAGTACAGCCAGAATAGGTACTACGGTGCGGCAGAAGAAGTCGTAGAACCAGGTCTGCTCTATGTATTCTCCTTTCTTCATGCGACGCAGGAGTTCAAGCTTGCCCATCTCTGAGTCGTCAGGTTTGATTCTGCTCAACAGATAGCGTGCCTCGTACTTCTTTGTCAAGTCGTAGATGCAGGTGATGGTCATGATGGCTGCCAGTTGGAAGGTCCACCATATCATAATCTGCACAGAGAGCAGCGTATAGCCGATCCATGCAGCGATACACGAGATAACCAGAGCTGCGGTGGTGATTTGTGTATAAACCTTGTCCAGCATGGGCAGATACTTCTTGTGCCGCTTGGTCACGAACAGCTGCCATATTGCAAAGACAAGCAGAATAGGCGGGAAGATGAGGTTGACCAGCGAGTTGGGAATGAGTACGATGCGGAACAGGATGACGATGAAAGCGAGGATCATCAGGGGCGTGTAGATGATGGCTGCATGGCGCATCTGTTCGCTCTTGAGCCGTACATAGAGACTCAGGAAGATGGCTTCGAGCAGCCAGGCGATGTTGATGATGAGTCCTGTGCCCATCTGTATGAAGTTACGCTGAACGATGGTTCTCACCACCATCACAATGACAGCGAAGAGTGCGATGCCCACTACGTTGTTGAGCATCCACCTTCTTTCCTTAAAGTCCGGCCCGCGCCACTTCTTAGGCAGCAGCCAGCGCAGGATGATGTAGCTGATGCCAAGTGCCACGGCAAGGTAGAAGACGAGGAAGATGCTGATGAAGAGCACTGTAGCTCCGCGCCATTCAGAATAGAGGCGCTCGTGTCCCTCGAAGGGCTTGTACTTCATGTCGATAGTAGATTTCGCCATCATAATCTGCATGGGCAGGCTGGCAAGGACCTTGAAGTAGTTGAAACTGCCGTTGCGGAAGATGTTCTCCTGCAACAGGCGGTAGCGGCCCTGTGCATATTCGTCGAGTTCCTGCACTTTGTCACGCACGCTCTGGTAGTAGGCATTCTCTGCTTCCAAGTTTTCCAGGAAGTGCTGCATGTTGGAGCGTATCGTGTCTGCAAACAGCAGGCAGGCATTGCGGTCCCTCTGTTGCCTTCTGGATAGGTAGAGCGGTTCCAACGTTTCTTCTTCCTCTTCGGGAATCTCGTCGTTTTCCTCCTCCATGATGGTGATGGATTCTTCGTCCATCGATTCGCGTGCAATGAGCAGGGAGTCCTTCTTGCCTGCCAGTGAGTCGATGGCCTGGATGAGGATGCTGTCGCTGCTGCTGAGGATGCTGTCAGCATCAATGACAGGCGGCATGCGTTTGAGCGAGCGTATGAGGTAGTCGGTACGTTCAATCTCCTGCTTCATGCGGGCGATAATCTTGTCGTATTGCCGCATCTTGCTGTTGCGGTTGTCCAAGTCGCGCTTCAGATTGGCAGCCTGCTGGCAGGCGTATGCCATGTCGAAGGTGTTGTCTGTGGACTGCGAATAGAGCATGAGGCCTATCTGTTCGCACTGGTGCATGTACCAAATCAACTGCTTGTGCTGCTGCATGCCCTGTTGCTCATAGCTTTGCATGAAGGCCTGCTGCATCTCGTAGTTGGTCTGCAATTCGGCCTTGAGTACACCCAGGGTACGTGCCAGGTCTTTCTCCTTCAGCACGGAGCCTGCAGGAATGGCGAAAAGAAGCAGCAAAGCTGCAAGGAAGAATGAACGCTTCTTCATGAGGACTTTATAGGGTTAAGGGGCTTGTTTAATCATCAACGTCTGCATTCGCAGGATGGCGTTGTATTCGTTGTCGTAGTATTCGATACGGACGTTGTATTTCTTGCCTGCTTCGACGGGGATAGTGGAATTGCGTGTCGTTTCGGCATGATCGCCCCAGTCGCTGAAAAGCTCTTTGCCGTCGATGATAAGACGATAGGCATCATCGCCTGTCATGATGAACATTACGTTGCCAGTCTCGGGTGCGGTGAAGGTGCTTTCTGCCGTCATGCTCCAGTAGTCGGCGGGGATGCCTTCTGTGGGCACGCCGCTGATGAAGAAGTCAAGCTTCTCCAAGTGACCCGTAGCCTTTGCGTCGCCTTCGAGCTTCTTGTTGGGGAAATAGTGGAGGTCAAAACCTGTGCCTGATGCGGTACTGAAAGCTTCAGGCGATATCTCGCTTAGCATATTGCCGTCCTCGCCGACTTGGCGCAGGAAGCGGTCGAAATTGTCGTTCTTGCCCATCTGCTCGACAAGCACAACAGGCAGCTTCTTGTAGAGTTCGTGGAAACGATTGAGTGTCTCTTCCTGCAGCCCTGGATGGTAGTAGAGACGCAGGGGTGTTGCCTCGAGGAATCCGAAGTCTTTGGTATAGACCATGTTGGCATCGTGCCGCTTGTAGTCCCTCACAGCATTCTGTATGCGGTGGAATTGGCCTTTCTCGCCATTCGTGACAGCATAATCTGCAGAGGCGAACGTCACTTCGATGGTTGCGCCCTTGTTGCAATCGATGCTGCCCAAAGCGATGCTTGTCTCGAGGTTCAGGCCGTCGTAATCAAAGCTAACCTTCTTGCCATCAACATTGACGCTGACAGGTGCCTTCTGACAGGGAAGGGCAAGGGTGTAGTCGCGGCGTGCTGGCATGTCTTTGTAGTTGCCTTTACGAGAACCGATGGTGACAGTCAGCTTATCGCCCTCACGAGAGTAGGAAAGAGGCGTGGTGGCGTATTCGTTGACGTAATTCTTGTCTTCGCCATTGTCCTCATAGAGCGTGAACTCATCTTTGTCACCTCCTGGGAAAATGCGTACGATGACTGGCTGCTCCGTACCGCTCACGTTCTTGACCTTGCCGTAGTAAGGGAGGATGCTGCCTGCCTTGACATAGACAGGATACTCGTCCATCGAGAACAGCCTTTCCACGTTCTGTCCGCCATTGAGCATCGTGCCGGTCTCGTGTTCGAGCCATTGTCCTTCGGGTAGCCAAGCCTTCACAGAAGCCATGCCGCTCTCCTTGTTAACTTCAGTAGTGACAGGTGCGATAAGCATCTTGTCGCCGAACATGTATTGCTCTTTCACTTCATAGGCTTCTTTTGCTTCAGGATAGTCGTAGTACATAGGGCGGCAGAGCGAGATGCCTGTCTCATACGCCGTGCGGGCCATTGTATATATATAAGGTACCAGGGCATAGCGTCCGTTGATGACAGCCATGAGTCGGCGTTGAGTTGCTTGGTCGAATGCCCAGGGCTCCTTGTCGAGGCTGGGGTCTTTTGCGCTGTGGCTACGGAGAATGGGCAGGTATTGTCCCATCTGCATGGCACGGGTATAGAGTTCTGTGTCAACACCCATGCCGTACCTCCTGACCTGATGCCCGCCTATGTCGTGGCTCCAGTAACCATAGAGGACATTGGAGGAGGTGCTGTTGAAGTAGGGTAGGAAACGGAGACTCTCCCATGTGGCATAGGAGTCGCCCGAGAAACCTATTTGATAGCGATGGTTGCCGAGGCCGCCCCAACGATGGTAGAGCAAAGGACGCTTCGTGCCGTTCTTCTCCATGTCCGAGAACCAGATGTAATTGCACCAGAAAACGTTGTCGAGATCTTTCAGGGTACGGTCTTTCTCCCATTGCTGCCAGTCGAGCCACCAGAAGTCAACGCCCTCTTCGACATACTGATGCAGATAGGTGTCGAAGAGTGCCTTCACGTATTTCTTGTCGCTACCCATCCACTCGTAGGTCTTGCCGTCGTTCTTGCCGTAGCGCTGCATAAACTCGTTGTACTTCTTTTCATAAGGACGTACACCATCGGCAGGATGCAGGTTCATGGTTGTCTTCACGCCTTGCTCGTCGAGGTAGGCAAGAAACTTCCTGTAGTCGGGGAAGATGCTTTCGTTCCAGTCCCAGCCTGTCCAACCACCGCCGCTCTCCGCTGTGTTGGGATGCCAGTCCATGTCGATGACAATCACGTCGAGCGGCAAATCAAGACGATGGAAATTGCTGATGAGGTCGCGCAGGTCTTTGTCGCTGTACGTCCAATAGCGGCTCCACCAGTAGCCGAAAGTGTATCGCGGAGGCAGCGGCATTTTGCCGGCAAACTTCGTGAAGCTCTTCAAGGCACCCTTGTAGTCGTGACCGTATGCCATGAAGTACCAGTCTTGTGCACCGTCGGCACTCTTGCGCTCTGTTACCCAGTCCCAGTCTTGTGCACCGTCGAAGAGATAGCTCTTAGAGTCGTCGATGAGTGTCCAACCATCAGTGGCGAGCAAGCCATCCTCAAGGGGCATGGGATGCTTTGGGTTACTATATTGATACATGTCGCCGTCGTAACCATCCAATGTACGATAAGTACCCTTCAGGTTGCCCTTCTGCTCTGTGCCTGGTGTCCAAGTAAATGATGTCCCGAGCGTCTTGGAAGAATTGATGGTGAGGTTCTTGGCACTCAGCGGTGCACCATCTTTCCGGTAGGTGAGCTTAAACTTACTGGTCGTGATAACCACCTTTCCTCCGTTTGTTGAGGCTTTATGAGGCACATTGCCGTATTCGCGGATGACAGCCACGAAACTCCTGTTGTCAACGAACTTGCCGTCGGGAGCATATTCCAGACGAATGGTTCCCTCGTCGATAAGCGTGAAGCGAACAGTATTGTCGCGATATACTTCCTCAGACTGTACTGAAAAAGGGAAGAGAGAGATAAGCAGGCCTATAGCCAGCACGCGCATGTTAGTTCCCATGATGAATTATCTATTAAAAATTTTCTTACCGTTCTTGATGTAGATACCACGAGGTAATTTACTATTTGACGATTTACTATTTACTATTTGGCGTCCGCTGAGGTCGTATGTCTCCCCTCTCCTCGGAGAGGGGGTGGGGGTGAGGCTCTCAATTCCTGTTCGGTTGGCGTCAATGAACTGCTCAACGAAGACACGCATCCAGTAACCGCCCACGACGCTGCGGGCTTGGAACATGGCCATGTTGCCGCCACTGGCATAGTGGTTGTCGCTGACAGGGACGCGAGACTTGGTCTCGTTGATATACTTCCAGAGCGTGTTGATGAGTCTGGTGCGCTGCGACTCAACGTCTGCGAAGCCCATGACCCACATCTGCCAGTCGCTTTTGCAAAGGTCGCCACGGCTGTCGAGCGGCAGTCCGAAGGTCTTCAGCTTGTTCATGTAGTAGGACATCTCTACATTACGGACGTCCTTCATGAGGTCCCATCCCCATATCTTATCCCAGACGAGGTTGTACTTGGTGCTCCATGTTCCTCCGTCAGCACCGAAATTGAGCAGATAGTGTCTGCTGTTTGTAGTGCTGAGGGCATTCTTCTTCCAGAAGGTAATCATGTCCTGGGCCTTGGCCTTGTACTCGTCGGCCCCTTCGTCATCGCCCAACATGCGGAGTATCTCACTGTAGCTCATCACTCCCATGATGGCTTTGGCAGCCAGGTTCGTGTTGCGTGCGCTGTGACCCATGAAGTCGTCTGTGCAAAGCTGGTTGGCTGGGTCCTTGCCGTTCTCGACAAGATAGTTGGCCCACTTGGTCATATAGGGCAGGTACTTGCGAAGGTATTCGATGTCACCATCCTGTGTGGCAATGATGGCAGCGAGGGTGAGCATGTTGCCGCTTTGCTCCACAGGCATCGTGCTACCGGTGCCGTCAGACGGATTGCCGTAGTGGTTGCCGTTGGCGATGGGGTAGTGACCGAGGTCGTGGTTGGGGAAGTCGTAGTTCCACTTGCCCATTGCGCTGTATTCGAAGACAGGCGTAATCATGGCCTTGGCAAGTGCGGGAGAATAAATCCAGTAGAGCGGCTGCGAAGGATAGGTCACGTCGAGTGTATTGATGAAGCCGCCGGAGTTGTTCTCGCGGCTCATGAACATGAGGTTGCCCTTCGTGTCAGTGAAGAGCTTGTGTGCGGCATTTACCTGACGATAGACACCTGCCAAAATCTCGGCATACTTGGTGCCGCCTACGGCATAGCCGTCGTTGTAAATCTGCCTGTCAACGTTGCGGCAGCGCTGCATGATGTCCTCATAGTTCTCGTAGAGGTCTTCGAAACGGCTGATGATAGTGTTCTTGCCATTGTTTGCCCAGTATCCCTTGCGCTTGGTGCTATGATACTCTATGGAGTAGGTGTCATCGTAGCCGAACATAGCGAAGGCGCTTTTGCCAGCGGTGTTCACAATGCCGAGGCTATCGTTATAGACAATGCTGTAGTAGGTGCCGCCTGGGCTTGTCTTGGTAATGACAGGGCTGGTGACAGTGCCTGTGGATGCAAACTCACGCAGCATGGTATCGTGTGCGCCAAGCCTTAGGTTGTGACCCTCCTTTTGGTCGCTGAAGACATAGACATAACCCCAGTCGATGAGGTCGTTAGTGTGGGACAGCGCATTTTGTGTCTGATTGCCACCATAGAAATAAGTGTTGTCGTTTACAACCCTGCGTCGTGTTACCGTGGATTGACTGGAGTTGCGGACGGCCATCTCGGCACTGGTCTGCAGGTAGATGCGTACGTCGTGCTCATTGCCGTCGTTGGACCTTGCCTGATAGGATATATAGGAGATGGGCGTGGAGAAGAGCGTCAAGTCGCTCATGATCTGCGGCGTAGTGAAGACCACGTCAAGGTCTATGCCACCACATTGGAAGGTGTAGTAGGTGCTGGTAGCCGTCACGGTGCAGGACTGTTGCTTAGCTTCCTGCAGTACGCTGAGATAGACGCCCATATCAACGTATGCGCCGCCGGTGGTATTGTGGCAGTGGCAGGAAACGACGTTGCGGCCAATCTGAAGCAGACTCTTGTCGATGAGGACGGTCTTGCCAAAGACATCCCATGTCTCGCCCGTGCTGACAACCTGTGTGCCGTTGACATAAAGTTGGAAGACATCGTCGTGCTTATACATTATATAATAAAGGGCATCGTCCTCTATTTCCTCAAGGTCGAAGCTACGACGCACCCATATATCGACATTGCCGCCCGACCAAGGGGTCTTGACTGTCTTTTCGTAGGCATCATCGCCGCCGCCCCAGGGGGCTTCGCCATCATTCCAACTGCTGTCGTCGTAGTCAATATCCGACCAAGAGCCAGAGGGCTTGCTGGTGACATACTTACCAGTCCATGCCTTCTCGGCGGCCAGAGGATAGATGCTCTCCATGCTCTCACCCATGAAGCGGTAGGCCTGGCCGTCCACATAGACAGCACCGTTGAGAGGCTTCTTCACACCGCTCCAGTGTGTGACACTGCCGTCGTAGAGATGGTCGTACTTGCTCCAGAGGCAGAAGTACGGATCGACGGTGATGAGCGGTACGGCAGGAAGTCGCAGCGCGTTCTGATGTACTGGGGTGAAAAACTCTGTGTTTTGTGCGATACCTGTCAGGGAAAGAAGGCAGAGCAGGACTGTCAACAATCTTTTCATAAAGCTAAAATATAATGGTTTAACGGAGCAAAGTTACGAAAGAGGGCAAAGGCTTTTGGGGGCCTTAGATTATTTTGCGTCGGTAATTGGCCAGGGCAATCTGGTAGTTAGCCTTAGCCTGGGAGAGGTCGTTCTGTGCCTTACGGTCGAGCGTCTCGGCATCGAGCAGTTCGGTCAGCGTGCAGGTGCTCATCTTGTACTGGTCGGAAGTTATGCGCAGGTTCTCGGCAGCCTCTTCGCAACTGGCCTGTGCAATCAAGGTCTGCTTGTAAGCTTCCTGCAGGTTTGACCAAGCACGTTCGATATCAATCTGCAGCAACTCTCGGGCATCGTCGCGGATATTCTGGACCTGCTTCAGTTTGATTTTCTGCCGTTTTATGGCATGGCTGCCGCCCCACCAGTCACTGATGGGAATGGAGAGCGTGCCAAAGACGAAGCCATTGTTCAGGTAAGGGCAGATGTAGTTTCTGAACTCTTTGGAGAAACCGCCAAGCCCTGAGTTATAAACGCCCACGCCAATGCCTAGATGAGGCAGGTATTTGCCGCGTTCCATTTTTATCTCCAAGGCTTGAGCCTTTACTGCTTTGTGCGCCAGTTGCAACTCTACACGGTGCTCGGGCGAATAAGTCAACGGGCTCTCTTTCATCTCGATGGGCTCTTCTACAGGCCTGTCTTCAACGACGATGTCGAAGTTCTCGTTGGCATCTTCTGGAGCGATGCCTATCAGTTGGGCGAGTAGCAGCAGCAGTATGTGGTCTGTGTTCTCGAGCTTGAGGCGTAAGCTGGAGAGTTCTTGCTGACGCAGGTGTACCCTGAGCTGTGAGTTGCGTGTGGTGACGCCTGCCTCCATGAAAGTATTCACCTGAGACTGCACACGTTCCAACATTTCCTCGGCAGCCTCAATCGTGTTCAGGTTGTAACGAACGCAAGCCAGTTGCCAGTAGCATTCTGTCACTTTTTGCAACAATTCACTCTCTGTCATCTGCAGTTTAAGCTTCATTACATCCTGTTGCACTTTGGCGAGTTTGTTGCCATTGATAATCTGTCCTCCAAAGTAGAGTGGTTGGACGAGTGTGGCAGACAATGCGTAGGCACGATTGAATTCTGAAATCTCGAAGTGTGTGCTATTGGTAGTAGGTGAGAGCAGTTTGGCTATTGAAGCATATTCCTGTGGAAGGTTTCCGCTGGCATTAACCAGTTCGTCAAAGAATTGGAACGCCATGACGTTGGCACTGATGCGAGGGAAGTAGTAGGTAAAGACTTCCTTTTTCTGCTCATTGGCGGATTGAATGTCGAGTGCAGCATTGCACAGCTCACGGTTGTTCTGACGAGCGCGGTCAAGACACTGCTCCAGTGTCAGCGGCTGGGCAGAAACAAAGGAGACGCATGAAGCATGAAAAATGAAGAATGAAAGGAAGAAGGGTAGGAGCTTATGTCTCATTGGACTCATTTGTTTTATTTTGGTCTTTGTTTTGATTCAGTTTCCAATAGACCACTGGCAGCACTGTTACCACAAGGATAAGTGTGCCAATGCCTCCGGAAAAGATGATGATGCCCACAGGCTGCCAGAACGAGGAGCCACTCATTATCATCGGGATGACTCCGACAGCTGTTGTGGCAGTCGTCAGGAAGATAGGCACCATGCGTCGGCGTCCGGCATCCCAAGCAGCCTCGCGGACTTTCATGCCTTCTGCAATCTTCTGGTCGGCATGCTCGAAGATGAGTATCTCGTTACGCATAATGATGCCCATGAGTGTGATGAAGCCGAACAGACCGGTCAGTCCGAGTGTGATGTCGGCAATGCCCAAGCCTATCATGGCACCAGGCAAGGAGAGTAGCATGGCAACCATGCAGATGCCTGTCAGGCCAAAGCGGCGGAAGTTGAAGAGCATGAAGAAGAATATGATGATAACTGCGATGATGAGGCCCAGTGCCACCTCAGGCACTGTCTCATTGTTTGCTTCAGGCTCACCGCCTATCTCCGTACGAACGCCGGAAGGCAGTTGCAATTCTTTCTCCAAAATCTTCTTAATTCGGTTCTGTATTTTGGATGCCAATACGCCGCGTTTGTTCTCTGCCGTCACCGTGATGCAACGCTCTCCGTTACGGTGGAAGATGTTTGTTTGCGTCCAATGCGTCTCGACATCGGCCACCTGGCGCAGAGGAACGCTTTTGAGCGCCTGGGTCAATGGCGTGACGTAGAGGTTCCCCACATCACTCAATTGCATTTCTTCTGTCTGCTTGTCCCGCAGTACGATAGGCACTTCGTAGTTTCCTTCCCAAATGGATGCAATCGGGGTCTTGCCTGTTTGCAGGGTCAGTTGCAGTTCTGCCATAGTGCGCGAGATGCCAAGCTGCGAGGAGATGACGGGGTCGAGCTTTATATCCACGATGGGGGAGGGCAGGTCGTAGTCCGTGTGTACCCATTCCAATTCAGGCATTTCTCGCATCCGTTCCATCAGTCGCTCTGCTGCAAGCTGAATGCTATCAAAGTCACTGCCATAGAAGCGGTACTCGTAGGTCGGTGCAAGCAGGTAGTCCAGCTGTTTGAAGCGGACGTAGGCACCCGGCCAATTGTTGCTCAGCTTGGGTGCGTATTTGTCCAGCACCTCGAGGGTCTCATTCTTGTTGTGTGTATTGACGATGAGCTGGGCAAAATTCTTGGCGTCTAACTGCGGCTCGTAGGTTACCTGAAAACGTGGGGAACCGCAGCCCATGAATGTCGTGATGCTTGCTACACGGTCATCTTGACTAAGTGAGTCGCACAGCGCTTCCGTGATGGCTTTTGTCTCATCCAAACCGGCACCTTGCGGCAAATATACCTCGCAGGCGAACTGGTCGCGGTCGGCATTGGGGAATTGCCGGAACTTCAGGGTCAGGAAGATAAGAGAGGTAACGGCAACTAGCACGATACTGCCAATAATTGTTAGCCAGGGATAGTCGAACGTCCAATCCAGTACCTTTACGTAGAAGTCCTGGGCCCATTTCGTAATGTCGAATTTTTTCGAACCTTCTTTCGGAACCTTCGTGATGATACGTACGTTCAGGGCAGGGATGATACAGGCAGCCACTATCAGGCTAACTATCAGGCAAATGGTGATGGTGCTAGGGAAATGGGCAATGACATCGCCTGCCTCACCCGACATTGTGAAGAGGACGGGAAAGAAGATGGCACAGATGCAGACCGTAGCCAACAGCATAGGCATGAAGTATTGCTTGACTGACATGACAGCAGCGTCATACCGCTCCATCCCTTCCTTAAGGTATCCCAGATAGCCGTCAATGACGACGATGCTGTTATCCACAATCATACCAAGCACGATGATGAGCGAAGCCAGTGTGATGATGTTCAGGGGGATGCCGAGCACGTACATGATGCTGATGCTGATGAAGGTGGAGAGCGGTATGGTGATGGCAGCCACAAGGGCACTTCGGAGGGGGAAGAGCAACATCATAACCAGGATGATGACTGCCATTGACAAAAGAAGGTTAAACAAAAAATCCTCTACGCTATCCTTTACAATCTTTGGCTGGTCGGTGATGCGAAGCACATCAACGTCGGCAGGCAGGTATTCTTTGCGGAAAGTATCGATGACCTTATTGACGTCATCGCCATAGTGAAGGATGTTTTTCCCTTCGCTCATCTCGAGTGCCAGCAAGACACATCGCTTGCCATTGCTCTCGATGTATTTGTCGCTTGTGTCATATTCTCGCCGCACTTCGGCAATGTCGCGCACCCGGACCACTTGGCCATTGGCATCGGAATAAATGATATGGTCCATCACTTCCTGCTCGGAGTGGCGTGTCGTGGCTAAGTGTAGCGGGATATTTGTCTGTGCTGAGCTGACGCTTCCGCTTAGGGTTGTGAGTCCTTCGTTCGAAAGGGCTGATATGAGGGAAAGCTGCCCGATACCGTATGCGGCAAGGCGTTCGCGATCTACATATATGCTTATCTGTTCCTTCTTCTCCCCAAATTGACGCACGTTGCTGACGCTCTTGACGCGACGCAGGCGGTCGGCCAGTTCATCGCTGTACTCCTGGAGCTCGCGGTAGGAACGCTCGTCGCTTTCCAACGTGATGAGCAGGGCAGCAGCATCGCCGAAGTCATCCATGACGAGAAGTGCCACAACACCCGCTGGCAACTGGCTTTTGAAGGCATTAATGTTATGCTTCATCTTGTTCCACACGGGGCCAAGCTTTGTAAGCTTCGGGTCGAAGAAAACCCTCATGAAGCACATGTCGTTCATGCTCCTTGTCGTCGTCTTTGCGCGGTTCACCTCATTGAAGCTGAAGATGTAGCGTTCCAGGGGGCGTGCCACCTGTGCTTCTATCTCTTCGCTCGTTGCACCGGGCATGACAGCCACAATAACTCCCATTCGCATAGTGAAGGGAGGAAACTCGTCCTTCGGCATCTGATAAAGTCCGTAGAGACCGAAGACAAGCAATATGACGGTGATAAGCGCAGTGATGCCCCAGTTTTTGAGTGGCCATGCAGACCAGTGGCGATTTAGTTCAGAGTTCATAGTCAAAGTTCGTAGTTGTTCCCATAATCTCTAATCCCTAATCTGCAATAATCTCAGAATTGTCACTGACCTTCTGGTAACCTTTGACAATGACTTTGTCCCCTATGGCCAGACCTGAGAGAATGGTAATGCGGTCACCGTATGTCGGGCCGATATTAACAATTCTGCGGTGTGCCTTGCCGCCCTCGGCAATCCAAACGAATTGATCACCATTAGCACTTTGCTGCACACTGCGAACAGGCACTGTCACAGTCTTGTTCTCGGGGTCATCCTCGTCAGTATCCAGCGAAACGTTCACCACCATGCCCGGAAGCAATTCGTTGTCTGGGTTGGGCAGGGAGAAACGGACGTCGTAGGTATGTGTCAGGGCATCGCCTTGTACGCTGCGGACGAACTGGGTACTGTTGAAGGTCTTGCCACCAAGTGCCGCCGAGGTGATGGTAACGCCTTTGCCCTTGTTCATATCGGGGTTAAAGAGTGAAATCTCCTTTTCGGGGACAGAGACCTTGACCTTGACCTTCGTGATGTCCAGGATAGTACATACTGGTTGCGAGGGTATGGTCGTCATGCCGCTTTCCATAAGCTTCTTGCCCACAATGCCGTTGCAGGGAGCTATCAGACGGCAGTCCATCAGAGCTTTGTTGGCTATGTCATAAGCAGACTGGGCTGTGCGCACCTTCGTCAGAACGTTTACCCAGTCGATGTCGGGGATGGACTGTGCCTTGTGAAGCACCTCCATACGCTCTTGTGCATCAAGAGCTTGGTCCAGGGTTGCCTTGGCTGCCTCATAGGCATTTTGGCATTGCGTGGGGTCCATCTCTGCAATGAGTTGTCCTTTCCTTACGTATTGCCCTTCCTCAATATAGACTTTGGAGACAGTGCCCATGCCTGTGAAACTGACAGGCGTCATGCTTTCTTCCTCCACCTTGCCTACATAGTTTTTACCTGTATTGGCAATGCCGGCACTGACCGTCTCGGTAGTGACTTTCAGTGCTTCCACCTTATAGTTCGTCTCGTTTTTCCCGCAAGCTGCCAACAGTAAAATCAGGAATGTGGGAATCAACCTTTTATTCATAGTTTTAATGTCAAATCTTCAATAGTTCTTTTATCCTCTTTTTTTCGCGGCGCAAAGTAACAATTTTTTTCTGACATAATATATAAAATGAGGCACGAAGTTTGTTCTATTTTCCCAAAAACGGACTTTTTTGACGGATTATGGGACAAAAAAACAACTAAAAGGACGAAAAATGTATAGGGATATTGTAAAAAATGCTAACTTTGCGGCACTTTTTTGTGCGTAAGAGTGCATAACACAAATGAACTATGAACTGTGAACTCGTAACTCAGGATTCTTTCTTTCGCAGGCTATCCCTCCTGCTGTCTTTATTACTTTTGTCAAATGTGTTGCATGCCTTTGACGGGGCTGTTGACCATCTCCTCGAAGGCACGGTGATGTGCTCCGGCTCTGAGTCGAAGGCAGTTCTTGCTTTTGATGGCGATGCCTCGACCTACTATAGTACCAATGCTGACAAGATGCAATGGGTGGGTCTTGACTTGGGAGAACCATACGTCATTACCCGTGTCTGCTATACACCGGCTCCGGGCAGTCAGGGTCCCGACCGCATGCTGCTTAGCCTTTTCGAGGGCGCAAACAGTCCTGATTTTATGGATGCTATGCCGCTTTACTTTATCAGCGACAAGCCCGACAAGGGGACTAATACGAGAGCCAATGTGAACGTAAGTCGTGGCTTCCGTTATGTTCGTTATGTGGGCAGTGCAGGCTCTTATTGTAATATTGCCGAACTGCAGTTCTATGGCCATGCCGGTGAGGGTGACGACAGCAGGTTCTTCCAGATTACCAACCTGCCCACGCTCAGCATCCATGTGGAAAACAACATCCTGCCCACCGTTCGCGGCGAGGACTTCGAGTCGCAGTCGGTGCTCATCTACGAGGGCGGCAGGATGGTGCAGGAGTACCCCATCCTGTTCCGTGTCCGCGGCAACTACTCTTCCACACACGAGAACAAGGCTTTCCGCATGAAGTACAATGACGGCAAGAGCCACCACGTCATGAGGGGAGGAAATAACGAGTCGCCCACCAAGTGCAAGAAGTGGGTACTCATCAACAGTTATCGCGACAAGACGCTGATGCGCAACCCCGTGGCATGGGCCATGTCGAAGCGTGCAGAGATGCATTGGACACCTTGGAGCCAGGTCGTTGACCTCGTTGTGAATGGTGACTATCACGGCACATATACCCTGGCAGATGCCGTCTCTGTTGACCCCAATCGCATCGACATCACCGAAATGGGCGAATGGGACATAGACGAGGAGACCATCACGGGTGGTTACTTCGTCGAAGCGGATAACAATTATAGCCGGGAGACTTACCATTTCCTGTCATCGTACGGGAACACCATGTCGGTACATGAACCCGATGAGGAAGTTATGCAGTCTGCCCAGTTCCGATATATCCGGAACACCTGGAATGCTATGGAGGACATCGTCTTCGGCTCGGACTATACCGACCCGGAGAAGGGTATGCGCTCCGTCCTGGACATCGAGTCGTTCCTCAGATGGTTCCTTACAAGCGAGTTTAACGGCAATACTGACATGATTTGTCAGGTCTTCCTTTATAAGGAGCGCGGCGACGACCACTTCTACAACGGACCGGTGTGGGACGCGGACCTTGCGCTCGAGAACGACCAGACCACCTATCCTGCCAACGAGTACATGGACTGGACCTATAAGGTGCGTCAGACCGGCCAGTATGGAAAACTCGTCAGCCGTATTCTGTCCGACCCCTCTGTCTTTGCGCAATTGCAGGAGATGTGGGCAAGGCTTCGCAAGAAAGGTGCGTTCAATCCGGAAGATGTGGCAGCCGATGTGGATTCCCTGCGTAATGAGATTCGCAGCTCTGCTACCCTGAACTTCATCCGTTGGCCCTACCTCAACCAATGGCTTTCGCTCAATCCCGCTGTCCCCGGCTCTTGGGAAAAGGAGGTGGACCGTGTGCGTGATTTCGTCTATGACCGTGTTGCTTGGATGGACCAGATGCTTTCCTACGGCACGATACGCCAGGAGAACGGCATCTATCAGATTGCATCCGGCTTGGACCTCTGCACCTTTAGCCAGATGGTTAATCAAGAGGGCATGACCGATGCAAAGGCCGCGCTTGCCGCCGACATTGACATGTCGTACTACAACGAAGATTTCAAGCCAATAGGCCTGCTCTCAGGCCCTTTTGCGGGCAGCATTGACGGCAAGGGACATACCATCCGTAATTTCCATATCAGTGGCGGTGATGCAGTGGGCCTTATTGGATATGCCGGTTTCTGCTCGGTGAGCAACATCGTCTTCGATGAGACATGCTCCGTCCAGGGGAACAATAATGTCGGCATGCTCATAGGTGCCGCCCGCAATGGTACCGTCACCATCTCCGGCATCGAGAACCATGGGTCTGTCACTGCTGCGGAAAGCAATGCAGGAGCTCTTGTCGGCTTAGGCCGTGTGTTGGCAACATTCCGCATTGCCAACTGCAGCAATACAGGCAGCATTACTGCCCAAAGCAATGCGGGAGCCCTTGTCGGTCCCTCCGCCGGTAAGTTGGCTGTGGAGAACAGCTACAACATCGGTAAGATAAGCGGAGCGATGGAAGGCAAGGAGTTCGCTTTTGCCAACAAGAGCCTTACCATCGATAATTGTTGGGACTACACCTCCGGGCAGACCAATAACATGACGCCAGTACAGGTGGGCAACGGCTACCTCTGCTATCAGCTCAATGCCAGCGCAAGCGGCGGCAGTTGGCACCAGAACCTCGATAATGGCAATGAGCCTGACCCTTATCCCGTGCTCCGCAAGACAAGTGGTACGGTCTATGAGAAGGACGGACACTATACCAATATCAGTGACGATGCGTCGAAATGCCGCTATTACAATCTCGTCGTCACGAGAGTGCAAGGCGGCTCCTGGGGCACCATACAGTTCTCGGAGTTCGATATACTCGACAAGTCGCTCAAGGAAGTGAAAGACCTTTATATCTATGCCGGAGGTCCCGAAGGTTATGGCGGTGAAGACTGGGATAATGCAGCCGACAATCGTGTCAAGACCAAGTATTGTGCTCCCTTCTACGGTTATTCCTATTTCCTCTTCGATGCCTGCAACGAGGTCGATGCCTATGGCTATCGCATCTATACTGCCAACGATACAGAGGATTGTCCCGACCGCAATCCCTGTTCCTGGAAGCTCTATGGCAGCAATACCCAGTTGACTGACCCCGCCGACCCGGGATGGGTGCTCATTGACGAGCGGGAAGACGACTGGACGATGGAGGCCACCAACTATACGCCTTACGACTTCTTCATCGACCATCCCGAACCAGTCATCCCCGGCGATGTGAACGGCGATGGCAAGGTGGATGCATCCGACTATCAGGCGCTTAGGGCATACATCGTAGGCAAGCCTGTCGAGGACTTTGTCCCAGAAGCAGCAGACCTGAATAATGACGGCAAAATCAATGCCCAAGACTTGGTACTGCTCATCCAAAGCCTCTAATCCATAATAATTCACGTGTCCCACATCTCTATCTGAGGTGCTTCTCATGTCTATCTGAGGAGCCCCTCATGTCCTTTTCATGTGGTTCTCATGTCCTCCTCATGAGTCCCTCATAGGCATCTCCCATGCCCCTCCGTATCCCCTCCGTATCCCCTCTGATTCTTGTTCGATAATCGTTCGCTATTTGTTCGGTACTTATTCGGTCTAATATCGAACAAGTATCGAACAAGTACCGAATAGGTACCGAACAATAAGTGGAGCGGCTCCGTTGATGCTTATGAGGGGCGTATGGGGAGTATATGAGGGGGACATGGGAAACACATGAGGAGGACATGAGGAAAATTTGAGGAGCACATAAGGAGGACATGAGGAGGACATGAGGAGCACATGAGGAACTATAATTCTTATTGAGGTTCCTTTGAGAGCACTGTACGGAGGCGGTTATTTTATTAAAAAATGTTAAGGGCAATAAATTTTGTGTCAAAAAAGGCAAAAATATGATAAAAAAACTATAACTTTGCCTTTTGCAAGGCATAAAAGCATGCCTTTGCATAGCAGATAAGCGTAAAAACTGATAGAAAACACATTAATTAACCCAATTTATTAACTTCAAAAACCAAACAAAATGAAGAAACTAATTACATCTTCAAGCACTCTTTGGTCATGCTTCATTGCCTTGGCAATGATGGCGGTATCTCAGGGTGTAAGAGCGGAGTACGTTCCACTCACCGCTTTGGATGGCGTGAACTCATGGAACAGTTCCAGTGAGTATTACGACAAGCTGGTTGACCAGAAAATTGACACCAAATGGGGAGGTTGGTTCGACCCCAGTCTCAGTGACGAAGATTCGTATCCTGCAAATGACGAGAATTCGTACAACCACATGTACATCATCGTGAAGGCAGAGAAGGGAGTAGTTCCCGAATACTACTTCCTGGTTACTGGTAACGATACGGGTAGCAATCCTGGTCGTAACTGGGCTTCTTGGAAGATTTACGGCGGTAACTTTGCAAGCGATGAGCTGGCAGTTCGCAATGGCGAAGGCTGGACGCTCCTCGACAGCAAAGAAGACGAGCCCCTGCCCGCATCTAACTTTGGTATTGCTAACCTCGAGTTTGACTACACAGGTGGCGAGTCTTTCCAGTATTTCTGGATTGAGCTTGAGAAGACTGTAGAAGGTGCCGATGTGTATCAGCAGATGTCTGAATGGGGTCTGGGTACCTATGGTGAATTCGAAAAGTACCTCAAGTGGAAGGCAGATCAGCCCACAGGTACAGATCAGCCCGTCAAATACACTCACCTTGCAAGTAGCGGTGGCTATGATGGCGAGACACCTCCTAACCTGTTAGATGGTGATACCGGCACGAAGTGGTGCTGCGGCTTCACTGGCAGAAACAAGGGTGAGACCTCGAACGGTGCTTGGGTCATCTTCAAGGCTTCCCGTGGTATGGCTCCTGCATACTACATCCTTGCTACGGCAAACGATACGCAGTCATACCCTGACCGTAACTGGAAGCAGTGGCAGATTTATGGCATGAATGCCACAAGTGACGAAGACGTGACCCGTGATTCCGAGGGATGGGTACTTCTTGACGATAAGACGAATGTTCCTACCGGCACTGGCATGAACGAGTTGCCTGCTGCCAACTACACATCCTCTTTCTTTACCCTCTCTGAGACGAATACCACAGAGTACAGGTACTTCAAGGTTGAGCTTGATCAAATCAAGGGCGGCGGTACCATGCAGATGTCCGAACTCGCTTTGGGTGACGCATATACCGTTATCCTCGACCGTGACGAACTTGCTGAGTCAGCAGGGGCCAACTATAATCCCGACCTCTTTGCTGAGAAGGCACTGCTCGACCAGTTCGCAGCACTCATCGACCAGGTTAAGGCTTGTACCGATCCTGTTCAGTTGGGCGAGTTGCGTTCCTCTGTTGATGAAATGACTGCTGCGGTCAATGCTTCTGCAGCCAGCTATGCCGAGCTGCTGACAGCCCGCAACCAGGCTCTCAATGCTATTGAGGGTGGTGAACTGTCTGAGGCAGCTGTGGCTTATCTGACAGCATGGGTAAGCGAGACGGATGCTGTTGCTCCCGGCGAAGACTATCCTGTTGGTAACATTGCCTACATCAAGGCTAATCGTCAGATAACGGGTGACGAAGCTTTGAAGGAAGCTAACCGCATCAATACATACATTATTAATAATTCTGCAATTCCCGATCCCATCAACGCTGACGGAGATCCCGGCTTCTATACACATATTAATGGTAGTGGCGGCTTCGGCGGTGAGGATGACGCTATGCTCTACGACGGCAATGCAAAGGGAGACGGCCAGACCAAGTGGTGTACCAATGGTGTGAGTGCCGATAAGCCCGCATGGACTGTCTTCAAGACACTTGAACCCATCCAGCCCACCTACTACGGTCTCGTAACAGGTAACGATACCTATACCTACACAGGCCGAAACTGGAGGGATTGGAAGATCTGGGGTGCTAACTTTGACGAAGAGGAAGTCGATCCGGAATCTATCCGCGGTTCCAACAAGTGGGTACTCATTGACGAGAAGAAGAATGTAGGTGAGGATGTTCTCCATATCGAGAACGAGTTCGAGAGCTACATCTATCTCTCCGAGGGTTGCAAGGTGCCTTACCAGTACTTCAAGATTGAGGTAACGGCAGCTGTCAGCGGCGACCTCATCCAGATGAACGAGTTCACATTCTACAACACAGGCAACCTTGTTCAGTATCGTCAGGACTTTGTGGATGACTTCGCTGACTTCGATCCCGATGAAAGACCTGCTTATCAGGGCTATATCGATGACTATAAGGAGAAGTATCAGGAACTGGCAACCACCGTCAATGCTCCCGACGTGATGAAGCTCAAGAACGAGCTGCAGGCCATGAGGGACCGCATCGAGACTTCTGCCGACCTGTATGAAGAGTACGAGGCTATTTATGCAGATATTGAAGGTTTGGATACAGAGTCTGAGAGCCTGAACGCTTGGAAGGAAGGCTACACGAAGGAGAATGTTGCTCCTTGTGCCAAGTACATCCGCGGTACTCACGCATACATCACGGAGAACCTCTCTCTCGACAACGACGACATGCAGGCAGAGATTAACTATTTGAACAATATCGTCAATGCTGTCTATGAAGACCTCTATATCCTGCTTGGTGGTCACACCATGGGTGAATGGGGCGACGGCTTCTATGGTCACCTCATCGACGGTATTGACAAGGATAGTGAGGAGAAAAACGATGACGGCAGTCCTGTTCAGCCAGGCACCAAGTGGGGTGGCAATGCTGACCTCGACGGCAACACCTACATCATCTTCCGTACACTCGACAAGTCCAACCCGTTCTTCTACACACTGACCACCGGTAACGACACCAAGACTCATACGGGTCGTAACTGGGGCACTTGGTACATCTACGGCGCTAACTTCGAAGGCGACGGCGGCGCTACCAAGGACGCTGAGGGTTGGGTTCTCATCGACTCCAAGGAGAACATCGGTCAGGACCGTCTGCATCCTGAAAACGAAACACCTTCTTACTTCGGCTTCAGCACCGAGACAACCGAGGAGTACATTTATTATAAGGTTGTTGTGACCAGGGCTTACAGCGGCTCTCAGGTTCAGATGAACGAGATGCACTTCGGTACAGAAGAAGAGTTCGAGGAAATCAAGAAGGAATATACTGAGGCAGCTCAGGACTTCGACTTCAATGTTATAGCAGAGCAGGCTCTCATCGACAAGTATGAGGCTACCATTCCTCAAATCGACGAGTGCGCTAACATGGAGGCCCTCTTCCGTGTGAACTATCAGCTTGAGACGCTCCGCGATTCCATTTCCGCAAGTGAAGCTCTCTATGCAAAGTATGATGCTCAGGTAGAGGCCAACAAGGCTTATATCGAAGAGAACAAGCTGGGTGAAAGCGAGGCTTTGACCATCTTCGTGAACTACCTCACTCTTCCCGCAGACCAGGAGCCCTCTGAGCTCTATCCCAACGGACCTGCAGCTTACGTCCTCGACGAGCATGTATTGCCTGACAGCGTTCTGACAGACGAGATGGAATTCATGGAAGCTCTGAAGGCTGCTGCTGTAGCCGCAGGTTATGGTCCTGGCATGGATATTAGTTCTCTCATTGTTAACCGCACCTTCGCTAAGGCTGGCGAGACTTTGAAGAACGAAAAGAACGAGAACATCGGTCGTGAGGCTGAAGGCTGGGACGGCTACATCTATCGTACCAATAACGATGGTGAAAGCGACATCTATGCTGCTGAGTTCTGCAACGAGAACAAGACCTTCGACATCAGCCAGACACTCACTGGCATGAAGAACGGTTACTATAAGGTAACGCTCAATGCCGGCTATCGTGCTAATGGCGACGAGAAGATGCTGAGCTACAACTATGCTCCTCTGGCATACGCCAACGAGATTGCTACCTACGTTCCTGTTCTCCGTGAGGGTGCAGCAGAAACTGAAGAAGATGCTTGGACAGGTTCTTATGCCGACAAGCAGATTTACAGCGCCGACTCTACCGAGACTTACGGTTGGGGTATCTGGGGTTGTGAAGGTGCTGCCCACGCATTTGCACAGGGCCGCTATGCAATCACTCTGGTAACTAAGGTAACCGACGGCACACTGACCTTCGGCGTGAAGAACGAAGGCACTAAGGGTAACGAATGGACCGCTGTAGGTAACTTCGGTCTGGTTTACCTCGGTGAAATAGGAGAAGCAGGCACAGCCATTGCTCTTGAGGAGGCTGCCAATTATAACACTGACCGCATCAACACTCTGATCGAGCTTTACGAATCCTTCGTAGATGATTTGGAGGACTACTCTGACGCTCCCAACTTCGGTGCTGCTCAGAAGCAAACGCTTGCCGAGAACAGTGGTTTGGCTACCTACGAGGCAGAACAGATTATCTCCGAGACCATGAAGGCCATCTATGACACCAAGAAGGCTTATCTGGCTCTCAAAGATGCCTCTGACAAGGTTTGGAACAAATGGTCTGATTTCTCAAACGAACCGTTTGATGAAGCTGTCTATGAAGTAAGAGCAGGCCTTGACGAAGGTGCATACGACGATGCAGCTGCTGCTCAGGAAGCAAAGGTTAAGCTCTATGCAGATTGGCCAGACTATCTGGAGATGACCGGCAATGGTAAGGTAGGAGACCTTGTTCAGGAAGAATTCGGCTTCGATATCGTTACAACTGGTGGCAGACCTTATCTTGACCTGGCAAAGCTCTATGAGCCTCTGACAGAAGACGAGGTAATCCTTGCCTTCGAGTACACCGCTGACCAGGACATCGAGAACGGCCTGTTTATGTACAACACGCCTCAGCTGATGACTGACGTGAGGGATGTGATTCCTACACTGCCCGCAGTAGAGGATTGGACCAAGGTTTACTACAACGTATCCAATGGTATTAAGGCACTCCAGTTCGGTAGTGCAGTTGACCACGGTATCCGCTGGTACATCAACTATGGTCTCACTGCCAACGATGATCCTCTCTCTCTTGTCGCACGCAACTTCCGCATCATCACCAAGGCCCAGATGAAGGCCGAAGGTGGTAAGCCTCTCAATGGCGAGGACGGTGACCTGAACGGTGACGGCAAGATTGATATCGCTGATGCAGTAACTGTCCTGAACATCATGGCAGCTGGTGAATACAATGCAGAAGCTGATGTCAATGGTGACCAGAAGGTTGATATCGCTGACTTCGTAACCATCCTCAACATGATGGCTGCTCAGTAATTTCAGATAACTCTTTAATTCTCTTGGTCAGGCCTCGTGCCTGACCAAGAGAATATCTTTAAATTTCAAGCATTAATAATCTTTTTTTTTACAACGATGAGGAAGCTCATTCTTACACTCTCTACAATAGTCTTCATTATCTGTTCCTGTACAGAGGATATAGATACCTCTGCCCGTTATGTCTTCACAGAATACACTGTTGCCAGTTACCTTGAGGCGCATTCGGACTACTCGCAGTATGTTGAACTGATGAAACTGGTACCCGTGAGTGGGAGGAGTAAGTCTTCCGTTTATCAGCTCATGACGGCGCGTGGCAACTACACATGCTTTGCCCTCACCAACGAGGCCATTGACGCCTACCTGCAAGAACTGGTAGAGCAGGGCCTAATCAGTGAACCTTCGTGGGATGCGTTCACAGACAGCACGAAGCTCGACTCCGTACGTAAGGTCGTCGTGCAAAACACCATCATTGATGGTGAAGACATGGAATCGCAGCGATATACGATTTCCCTTATTACGTCAATTGGAAACGGAAAAGAGAATGCAGAGTTCCCTCTGCCCAACATATATGACCATAAGCTGACTGCCAGCAAGTCCAAGAGCGACACAATCTATCTGGACAAGGATTGTCCGATGGACCCCATCAATTGCGACATTCCCGTTATCAATGGTGTCATACACCAGATTCACAAAGTCATTGCACCCAAGGACGAGTCCTGTGCCCGCTACCTGCAGAATATTCTGGACAAGAAGATCGAGGGCTATCTGATGCTCGCCAAGGCGGTACAGGCATGCGGACTGCTCGACACACTGAGCAAGGTGCGTGACGAAGCATACGAGGCATTGTATCAAGCCGAAGGTGAGAACCTGGATATGAAGGACTATGTAGCTAAGAGCGGCGCTGACATGTCTTCTACTGCCGGTGACCCCGATGCACATGCTCCCGAACACCGTAAGTACGGCTTCACTTTCTTCAGCGAGACAGACGAATTCTGGCAGTCACAGGGCATTGACCCTGCTGCTTCCGATGCCGTAGAGAAGTTGCAGGAGTGGATTGTCACAAACAAGATGTACCTCAGCGACGGTGGCTATGTGGCAGATACCAACTATAAATCGCCCAAGAACATGCTACATCAATGGTTGGTATATCACATCCTGCCCATGAGGATTCCAGCCAACAAGTTGGTCCATCACTGCAACGAGTTGGGCTACAGCTACAGCTCTCCCAACAAATATACGATTCCCGTCATGGAGTGGTATCCCGTCTATGGCGGCGGCCGTCTGCTTAAGATTTATGAGAGCCCGGAAAGTCAGGGTATCTACCTGAACAGGTTCCCCGTAAGAAACGACGGCATAAAGGAGGATGGACACGAGCGGTATTGTGCTCCCGATAAGGTAGGTATCCATATTGAGACGAACAGCGACATGGCTATTGTCACGGACATTGCCAATGCCTGCATTTATCCCATTGACAAACCTCTGGCCTATACTGATGTTACGCGCGATGATTTAGGTAAGGAGCGTATCCGCTTTGACCTCTTCTCTCTCTTCCCCGAGGCTATCACTAACGGCATCCGTCGTGCAGACAGCCCGTTGGGTAAGTGGCAGCATGTTTTCGTGTCACTCTATAATCGTTATAATTACTTCGATAACATGACGATTATGAACAACGAAACGCACCTCATCCATTACAATGGCTATAAGACTGCATGGGCCAACTACAGTGGTGACGAGGACAAGGCGTTCGGTCAGTTTGATATCCGGTTCAGGTTGCCGCCTGTTCCCAAGCGCAACACTTACGAGTTCCGCTACAAGCTTCTTGCCACTGCAGCACGAGGCATTGTACAGGTCTATTTTGGCAATGACCCCGACAAACTGCCTGTGGCTGGTATTCCTATCAACATGACGCATGGCGTGGTTCTAACCTTCGGTGAAAGTGCAACTTGGGGAGACTTGAATGATGGTAGTAAAGATGAGGATGAAATCGTCGATATTGACCACAAACTCCGTAATCATGGTCTGATGAAGGCCACGAAGCATGAGACCGAGATGAATACCAGTACTGCACGTTCCAAGGAGAATTGCTGTCGTCACATCATCGTGCGCCAGACTCTCGACCCGAGCGAGACCTATTATGTCCGCTTCAAGTCTGTGCAGCCTGACCTCTCAAGACCAGAACTCTACCTCGACTACTTCGAGTATTGTCCGAAGGAGATTTATGACAGCCCAGAGAGGCCAGAGGATATATGGTAAAGAAATTAAGTTTCCTTTTCCTTTTTTTCCTGACAGCTCTCTTTGCCGCTGCTCGGCAGAAGTCTCTGCATGAACTGCAGCAGGCTTTTGTTGATTTGCGCTTTGGCATGTTCATCCATTACAACATGCCGACCTATTCAATAGAAGACTGGCCTGACCCCGACATGCCCGTCTCGGCCTTTGCTCCCACGCATCTTGACTGCCGCCAATGGGCGAAGGCTGCCAAGGCTGCAGGCATGAGCTACGGCTGCCTGACCACCAAGCACCATAGTGGCTTCTGCATCTGGGACACAAAGACTACCGACTATAACTCCATGCAGTCACCGGCCCATGTCGATGTCGTTCGTCAGTATGTCGATGCATTTCGAGAAGAGGGGTTGAGTGTGATGCTCTATTACAGTATTTTGGATACCCATCACCGCATCCGCCCAGGACACATCAAGCCCCAGAAGCATACAGACTATATCAAGGCACAGCTTCATGAACTTCTCACTGGCTATGGAGACATTACGGCACTTATCATCGACGGGTGGGATGCGCCGTGGTCGCGTATTCCCTACGACGAAATCTCTTTTCCCGAAATCTACGACTACGTCAAGAGCCTGCAACCCAATTGTCTGCTCATGGACCTCAATGCTGCCAAATATCCCCGCGAGGCACTCTTCTATACTGATATCAAGTCCTATGAGCAGGGTGCTGGTCAGAAGATAAGCACTACCGAGAACCGCCTGCCTGCCTTGGCTTGCCTGAGCATACAGCGCACCTGGTTCTGGAAGGAGTCCATGCCTACCGACCAACTCAAGGATGTGAAATGGCTCGTAGAGGAGAATATCCGTCCGTACAACAATGCCTACTGCAATTTCATCCTTAATGTTGCTCCCAACCGCGAGGGCCTGATGGACGACAATGCCGTTGAGGCACTCCGTCAGATAGGCCGGCTTTGGCAGAACGAAGGCCCGACTCAGCCGATACCGGAATGCGATGCACCCATTACTCTTTGCAATATTGCCAAAGGGCGCCCCACTGAGTACAGCTGGAGCGATGACTATGGCATTGGCGACTTTGCCAACGATGATGACTTCGGCTCTGCCTGGACCTCGCATCCTTCCGTCAGCGAACCGTGGTGGGAAGTCGATTTGCAGGGCAAGAAAACCATCTCGCTCGTTACTATTGTGGAGGGCAAGAAGGGCAGTATGCAGGCATATCGGCTGGAATATAAGCAGGGAAAACGCTGGCAGACTCTCTTTGAAGGGACTGCTCCTGAGTGCCGCGTCAAGCAGCATCGCTTTGCCCCTGTCAAGGCAGAAAAAGTGCGCATCACCATTACCCGTCATCAGGGTAAACTTGCCCTTGCGGAGGTAGGTGTGTATTAAAATAGCATTCCCCTAATGTCCTATCTGTTACATATAATGCAGATAGGGCATTTTTTTTATCCGTAAGCATTGTAATCCCAAAGGTTTTTTGTACCTTCGTGCCGTAGTTTGCACAAATATAAATAGAAACTAATGGAAAAGATACAAGAACTTACCGAGAAAATTCTGCGCGAAGGCGTGGAAAAGGGACAGGCTGAAGCCGACCGCATCATCCAGGAGGCAAAGGCACAGGCAGAACAGATTTTGCAGGCAGCTCACCAGCAGGCTCAGGAAATATCTGCACAGGCACAGAAGAAAGCCGACGAAACAGCTGCCAATACACGCAGCGAACTGAAGATGTACACAGGTCAGGCTTTGAATGCCCTCAAGAGCGAGATAACCAACGTCCTGACCGACGGTGTAGTTAAGGAAGCCGTTAACGGCCTGACCGCAAGTCCGGACTTCTTGGGACAGTTTGCCGTCGCATTGGCAGAGAAGTGGTCTGCCAATGAGCCAGTTGTCATCTCCAGTAGCGAAGCAGAGAGCCTCAAGGCTTATTTCGCTGCCAAGGCAAAGGCATTGCTTGATAAGGGAGTTACAATCAACAAGGTCAACGGCAAGGAAACCCTGCTGACTATCGCTCCTGCAGATGGTAGCTACAAAGTGAACTTCGGCAAGGAGGAGTTCGAGACCTATTTTAAGAACTTCCTGCGTCCGCAGCTCATTGAAATGTTATTCTGAATGCATAATTCATAATTCATAATTCATAATTTGGCTACGCCCTGCTATCAGAGAGGATAAGCCAGTTCCCCAACGCTGAGTGAAGAAAAATAATTATGAATTGTGAATTGATAATTATGAATTAAATAGAAATGGCAAATTACTATTGCATGATAGCCGGCTTGCCGGATATTGACCTGCAGGACACGAAGCCAGGGCTGAGTCTTGAGGACATGCGGGAACAGTGCGAGCAGCAGCTTACGGAGCACGACAAGAAGTTGCTCTTCTACTTCTTCCTGCACTTCGACTGCGTTAACCTGGTCAAGCTACTCAAGAACCCCGAGGCAGAAATCGACCAGTGGGGCAACTTCTCCTTAGAGCAGTTGCGCGACCTCATTACCAGTGCTACTGAGCTTAACTTCAACGTGCACCGTTACCCCTCCTTCATGAGTATCTTTGCACGAGAGTATGCCTTCAACAAGGACAAGGCAGATTACTTCCCAGAGGACGAGATGGCTTATCAGTTCCTTAACTATGCCATCGAGACATGTCCTAGCCGTATGATGCGCCGCTGGTACAAGCTCAACCTTGACATCACCAATATCCTTACTGCCATGCTTGCACGCAGGCAGGGATGGAGCGTCGGGGATTTCATCAAGGGCGAAGGCGAGGTTCAGGAAATGATACGAGAGAACAAGACAAAGGACTTCAATCTGAGTCATGAACTTGACTATATCCCAGAGCTCATGAAAATTGTAGAGGAAGAGGATCCTGTCCGTAAGGAGAAGATGATAGATGCCTTCAAGTGGATATGGCTCGACGAGCGTACATTCTTCGAACCTTTCAATATGGAAGCTGTCTTTGCATACCTCTGCAAGCTGGAAATGCAAGAGCGTTGGGCGAAACTCGATGTGGAGCAAGGTAAAGAAACCTTCCGAAAGATAATCGATGACCTCCGCTCCGAGGCTCAGGTTCCTGAGGAATTCACAATTCACAATTCATAATTCACAATTAGGCGATGCCCTGCTACTATGAATGAGAGTGGAATTATGAATTATAATTATGAATGAGAGCGATATTATGAATTATGAATTAATAATTATGAATTAAATAAGATGACAAAAGGAATTGTTAGTGGCGTAGTCTCCAATATGGTCACGCTCCGTGTAGATGGACCAGTGCTCCAGGGCGAGATATGCTATATTACCACAGGAGGCGACCGACTGATGGCCGAAGTAATCAAGGTGGTCGGACAGGATGTCTATGTGCAGGTCTTTGAAAGTACACGTGGCCTGAAAGTTGGTGCTGAGGCAGAGTTCACAGGACACATGCTTGAGATACAGCTTGGTCCCGGTATGCTCAGTCATAACTATGACGGTTTGCAGAACGACCTCGACAAGATGGACGGCGTTTTCCTGAAACGAGGTCAATACACTGAACCTCTTGACGACGAACGTCTTTGGGACTTCGAGCCTCTTGCCAAGGAAGGCGACAAAGTACAGGCGAGTGACTGGCTCGGTATGGTGGAGGAAAACCATCAGCCACTCAAGATTATGGCACCCTTCCAGATGGAGGGCACGGCTACAGTGAAGAGCATTGTTCCCAAGGGACAGTACAAGATACACGACACCATTGCTGTCCTCACCGATGAGCAGGGCAATGACATCCGTGTCGATATGGTGCAGCACTGGCCCGTGAAGTTTGCCATGACCAACTATCGCGAGAAGCCCCGTCCATTTAAGCTTTTGGAAACAGGTGTCCGCACCATCGATACCTTCAACCCCATTGTGGAAGGTGGCACAGGATTCATCCCTGGTCCCTTCGGAACGGGTAAGACTGTGTTGCAGCATGCCATCTCGAAACAGGCAGAGGCTGACATCGTGGTGATTGCAGCTTGCGGTGAGCGTGCCAACGAGGTTGTGGAAATCTTCACCGAGTTCCCCGAACTGGTTGACCCGCATACTGGTCGCAAGCTGATGGAGCGTACCATCATTATTGCCAACACGTCCAACATGCCCGTTGCTGCCCGTGAAGCTTCTGTTTATACAGCCATGACGATGGCCGAGTACTATCGTTCGATGGGTCTTCGCGTCCTGCTGATGGCAGACTCCACTTCCCGTTGGGCACAGGCTCTGCGTGAGATGTCCAACCGCATGGAGGAACTGCCAGGTCCCGATGCCTTCCCCATGGACCTCGGTGCTCTTATTTCCAACTTCTACGGCCGGGCAGGTTATGTCTATCTGAACAATGGTCAGGTGGGCTCCGTTACCTTCCTTGGCACCGTATCGCCTGCCGGTGGTAACCTCAAGGAGCCTGTTACCGAGAACACCAAGAAGGTGGCCCGTTGCTTCTATGCTCTCGAGCAGGACCGTGCCGACAAGAAGCGCTACCCGGCTGTCAATCCCATTGACTCTTACTCCAAATACCTCGAATATCCCGAGTTTGCGGACTATATTAAAGAGCATATCAACGAGGAATGGATTCCGAAGGTACTTGCTCTCAAGACCCGTATGCAGCGCGGTAAGGAGATTGCCGAGCAGATAAATATTCTGGGTGACGACGGCGTACCCGTTGACTATCACATCGTCTTCTGGAAGTCCGAGGTCATCGACTATGTTATCCTGCAGCAGGATGCTTTCGACGAAGTGGATGCCGTGACGCCCCTCGAGCGCCAGGAGGAGATACTGAATCTTGTTACCGAAATCTGCGATAAGGATGACTACAAGTTCGACACATTCCTTGAGGTTATCGATTACTTCAAGAAGTTGATTAACCTCTGCAAGCAGATGAACTACTCACAGTTCAAGAGTGAACAGTACTACGACTTCATCAAGCAAATCAAAGATTTAATCAATTCATAATTCACAATTCATAATTCATAATTATGAGGGATGTTGAGACTAATACAGTGGTAGCTAAGAGCTTTGCTTTTGCTGTGCGATGTGTGAAGCTCAGGAAATACCTCACTAAGGAGAAGAATGAATATGAGATGTCCAAACAATTACTACGTTGTGGTACAAGTATTGGAGCTAATGTAAAGGAGGCTTTGCGAGGGCAGTCTCGACCGGATTTCGGTACAAAGATGAACATTTCGCTAAAGGAAGCAAGTGAAAGTGAATATTGGATTGAATTATTACAAGCAACAGAATACCTAACCCCTGAGCAGGGAGAAAACCTGCTTATAGACTGTAGAGAATTAATTAAACTGCTGACAAGTATTGTCAAGACGACTTTAACAAAAGAGTAAGAACGTCAGCCGTAGCTTAATTATGAATTATGAATTATGAATTATGAATTAAATAAATTATGGCAACAGCATTTCAGAAAGTATATACTAAGATAAGCCAGATAACCAAGGCAACATGTTCGCTCAAGGCGAAGGGTGTTGGGTATAATGAGCTGGCAACTATCAACGGCAAGTTGGCCCAGGTGGTAAAGATTATAGGTGACGATGTAACGCTACAGGTCTTTGAAGGAACTGGCGGTATTCCCACAAATGCGGAAGTGGTGTTTATGGGTAAGAACCCGTCGCTCAAGGTTAGCGACCAGTTGGCGGGACGTTTCTTCAACGCCTACGGTCAGCCCATTGACGGCGGCCCGGAGGTAGAAGGTAAGGACGTGGAGATTGGCGGTCCCTCGGTGAACCCTGTTCGCCGCAAGCAGCCCAGCGAGCTCATTGCAACGGGTATTGCCGGCATCGACCTCAACAATACGCTTGTCTCCGGTCAGAAGATTCCTTTCTTTGCCGACCCCGACCAACCCTTCAACGAAGTAATGGCATTGGTAGCCATGCGTGCCAAGTGCGACAAGATTGTCCTGGGCGGCATGGGTATGACCAACGACGACTACTACTTCTTCCGTAACACCTTTGCGAATGCCGGTGCGCTGGACCGCATCATATCCTTCATCAACACCACCGAAGACCCTGCCGTGGAGCGACTCCTTATCCCCGACATGGCGCTGACGGCTGCCGAGTACTTCGCAGTCGAGAAGCACGAGACGGTGCTTGTCCTGCTGACCGATATGACCAGCTACGCCGACTCGCTATCCATCGTGAGCAACCGTATGGACCAAATCCCGTCGAAGGACTCCATGCCTGGCTCCCTCTATTCCGACTTGGCAAAGATTTACGAGAAGGCCGTGCAGTTCCCCGAGAGCGCAGGCGGCGGCTCAATCACCATCATCGCTGTGACCACGCTGTCCGGAGGCGACATCACCCATGCCGTGCCAGACAACACGGGTTACATCACCGAGGGTCAGCTCTATCTGCGCCGCGACAGTGATGTGGGCAAGGTCATCATCGACCCGTTCCGTTCCCTGTCCCGTCTGAAGCAGCTCGTAGCAGGTAAGAAGACGCGCAAGGACCACAGTCAGGTCATGAACGCTGCCATCCGTCTCTATGCCGACGCTGCCAATGCCAAGACAAAGTTGGAGAACGGCTTCGACCTCACCGACTACGACAATCGTTGCCTTGCCTTTGCAAAGGACTATTCAAGCAAACTACTTGCCATCGACGTCAACCTCGACACCGAGGAGATGCTCGACGTCGCATGGAGCCTCTTCCGCAAATACTTCAAGCTTGAAGAGGTGAATATAAAGAAAGAGTTCACCGATATATATTGGAAATAAGAAATGCAGAGAATAAGAAAAGGGTGCGCCCCTTTTCTTATTCTCTTTAATCACTAAAACTTGAATTATGAAGAAGCTGTTACTTACATTATCGTTACTCATGGCCGCTTGGACGGTTCAGGCCGCCGACCTCCTCTATGGTCTCTACCAAGGCAGTGGCAACGTGACAGCCAAGGGTACGAAGAAAGTTGAGAACTACGACGTAGCCATCCACCTTGCCGATCCCTTCCTCGTAGGAAAAGAGATACGCGGGCTGCGCATTCCCATCAACACTGCTGCACAGAACACTACGGGTTACGTGGCATGGCTCTCGTCGGCGTTGACCCTTGACGGTAACAAGAAGAACGTTCCCGATATACGTAGCGTCAGCTTCACGCCCTCGGGCAGTTGGACTGACGTGACGTTCGATGAGCCTTACGTCATTACGGCAGAGGGCCTCTATGTCGGCTACTCCTTCGAGGTATCGTCGATAGGCACCTCTGCGAGTGATGCCAACCAGACGCCCCTCATGTGCTTTGACGGCGGCGATGGTCTCTACATTCACACCTCCCGCACCTATCGCAAATGGCAGACCACAGCCTCCCTGGGCACCTCGGCCATCTTGCTGCGCTTAGGCGGTGAAGGCATACACGAGCGTGCTGCCTCGTTGCAGCTGCCCGATGACCTGGCTGCATACGCACCTATTGGCAAACAGACCTCGGTGGCCCTCACTGTCATCAGCCACGGCACGGAGCCCATCAAGAATATCAACTATACCCTCGTGATGGATGGCGACACCATCAAGCGACGTGTCACAACCAGCTTCGGCACAGCCTACTACGGCCAGCGGAAGACTATCAACGTCACGATACCTGCCGTGAAGACCCCAGGCACACGCACCATAACCTTCTGTATCACCACTGTCAATGGCTCCGACAACGAAGACGAGCAGCCCTCCGTCAGCTTCGAGATGCCCTTCCTCTCCGAGTTGCCCAAGCACAAACCCCTCATGGAGGAATATACGGGCGCATGGTGTCAGTACTGTCCCTTGGGCACTGCGGCCATGGAGGCGATGACAAAGCTTCACCCCGACGACTTCGTTGGCATAGCCTACCACAATGGTGACGAGATGGCAGTCATCACCTCTACACCAGCCAACCCGTCGGGCTATCCCGCCGCCTATCTCGACCGCGTGCAGGCGGTGAGCCCCTACTACGGCACTGGCAGTACAAGCCTCGGCATCGAGAACGACTGGAAGGCGCGTCAGGCCATCATGGCTCCGGCATCTCTCGCGCTCGAAGCCACATGGACATCGGGTACCACCATCGACGTGACAGCCACCGCCACCTTCATACGCAACTTCCCCATCAATCCTTACCGCCTGACGTACGTCCTTGTGGCCGACGACCTCTATGGCAAGGGCCGCTATTGGAGCCAGCAGAACGCGCTCTCCGGCAACAACAGCTACAGCGGCGACCCCTATCTCGCACCCTGGGTGGCTCTGCCAGGCGTAGTCACCAACCTGCACTTCAACGATGTCGCCATACAGACATCCTGCTACGGTGACGCGGCCCTCGACAGCAGCCTGCCGACATCCATCAACGAGAACACGCCCTATTCCCACACCTACACCTTCGACGTGTCTGGCAACAAGTTCACCAAGACGTGTTTGGACAACAGCGCTCAGGAGCCCATCGACAATAGAGCCAACATCCGCGTCGTTACCATCCTTATCGACACACGTACCGGTGAGGCTGTGAATGCCGAGAAAGCCAACATCAGCGGGCTCGAAGACGTGATTACGGGCATCGAAACAATTCATAATTCTTCGCAAAGCTCAGGCGCAGGCGGAACTCAATTCATAATTCATAATGGGGATGCTGTCTATGACCTCAGCGGACGGCGCGTAGATAATTCACAATTCATAATTCACAATTCACAATTGCCGAAGGGAATATATATAAATAATGGAAAGAAGATAATCATTCCCAATCCCTAATCCTCAATCCTCAATCCACAATCCTCAATCCCCAATCCTCAATCCCATACAATTATGTCACGCAGAATACTATTTTACATCCTTTTCACCCTTTCACCTTTTCACCTTTTCACCTTTTCAACTGCTTCTGCCCAGCAAGTGCAGCGTTCCCCTGAGCTCGCTCCGATGGAAGCTGGAGCCCACGGCATCATCACCGAGCAGCCGGAAGGCGAACTGCGCCACTACATACGTTCGGGCGGAGCCACCTACGCTCCCATATTCTTCATCGCCGAGCAGCAGGACGGCATCTCAGCCGAGGTCGTCTTCTCGCCCGACGGCACGAAGGCCTACTTCAAGAACATCATCTCGCATGCCGCCACCGGTTCGTGGGTCGAGGGCACCATCTCGGACAATACCATCACTGTACCTCTCGGACAGACCGTCTATTGGTTCGACAGCGGCAACTATGGCATGCAGCTGGCACGCATCAAGGTGAACGGCACTATCACAGACTACACCGTATCCACACAAGGGAAGATCACCTTTACCATCGACGGTAACGACCTCATCCTCAATGGCACCAGCGGTGACCCCGACAGCAACATCTTCGACGGCATAGGCCTCGCTTACACCTCGCCGTACGCCGGCGAGTGGAGCTACTACCTCGACTACGGTACCGTGTTGAAGTTCAAGGACGTCAATGCCGTCACGCCGCCCGACAATCTGCAAGCAGTGACCTACTCCATGGAGTATGAGAACAGCGGACACCTCGTCGGCGTAGGATTCGACGGCGACGATGTCTATGTGCAGGGCGTCTCACAGAGCTATATTCCCTGGGCTTGGATGAAGGGCAAGATTGAAGGCGACCGCATCACGTTCCCCCTCCAGTACGGCGGCAGCCTCTCCACCTACCTCCTCTACTTCTGCGGAGCTGACGAGGAGTACACGCTTACCGACACGGGCTATAACGACTGGGTTTATACATGGACCGACGGCAGCACCACCTTCAACTACGATGCCGACACCAAGAGCTTCCAGACGAATCAGGCCTTGTTAGTCAACAATTCCGACGTGGCCATCGACCGCGCCGAGAAGTTCCACGCGCCCCTCTTCCGGCCCTTCACCGAACAGCCAGCCACGCCTGCCGACCCCTCCATCTCCGGCTTCATCGACATGTACTTCGAGATGGCAGGCTTCAACTTCGTCATGCTCAACGTGCCGCTTCAGGACACCGAGGGACGCTTCCTCGACCCCGCCAAGGTCAGCTACCAGCTCTTCTTCGACGACGACGAGCCCTTCACCCTCTATACCGACGAGTACAAGTACCTCACCGAACCCATCGACGAAGTGCCTTACCTCTTCTCCGATGAAGCGACCTACGAAGCCTTCAACCGCTCCAACATCTACGAGAAGGCATACGCCATCTACATCTACGAGACGGGCTTCGACCGCTTCGGCGTGCAGACCATATACCGTGGCGGCGGTGAGGAACACCGCTCCAACATCAGCTACTACTACTTCAACGGAGACGGAATCGGGTCAGTTCATAGTTCAGAGTCCATAGTCCATAGTGAGGCTGACGCATGGTACGACCTGAATGGCCGGAAGCTTGCAGGCAAGCCGACGCAGAAAGGAATATATATTCATAACGGAAGAAAGGAGGCAGTGAAATGAAAAAGACATATTTGAATCCCACAATGGTGGTAGTGAAGTTGCAGCATCAGACACATCTGATGGACGCGAGTACAGCGGCCATACAAAGCCTAAGCACCAATCTCGGCGATGATGCCATAGGCTTTGGCGGTGCCGGCACCGGCAGCGCTCGCACGAAGGAATCTAACGGCATCTGGGACGAGGAATGGTGATGGGTGACGGAGTCACCAATTGATAATTGATAATGGAGAATTGATAATTGAGCTCTCCGCTCTTGACCTGCTCTTGACCTGCTCTTGACCTGCTCTTGACCTGCTCTTGACCTGCTCTTGACCTGCTCTTGCTCCGTTCCCTCTCCGCTCCTGCTCCGCTCTTGCTCCGCTCGCTCTCCGATTCCAGGAAGCGGAGATGAAGCGGAGGTGAACCGGAGAAAGAAGGGAACAAAAACGGAGAAGCAGACTATCAATAATAGATAAAAAATGGAAAGAGTTAAGACTAAGACTGTACAACCCTTAATAAGTGTCAGGAAGAAAAAACTTGAATTGAAAGAATTATTGTTCCAGAAAATGGTATCCAAGCATAAATTGCCAACTCTGGAACATCCTAAGGTATTTTGTTATCTGACAAGAAGGCAAGCTGCAGCAATACCAAAAGACCAGTATGTGGTGCAGCGGGTTGCATCTGTCCGTCCAATTAAAAAAGGACGCAGCCGAGAAGAGAAGGATGCCTACATGATTGAATTGACGACTGCGTTACTCAAGTCTTTAAAAGAACGGCGTGACGCTGAACGCAAGCAATCGAGGAGGCGTCGCGTTGGTGGAGGAGGCGGTGGCACACCTCCCAATAGCAATGTCTTCATTCGTTTTATAGACGAGGACGAGATGTCAGACTGTATCCTACGCATTATAGAAAGTTTTTTCCATGGTGAAGAAAAATGTACTATTCGCGAGGTCGAATTGAATCTTTATGATTTCTCCCTGCTGATGCATTTTTACTTCGATTATATCAAGATTCTCGCGAAAGACAGTCAACTGGCCTATTGCACGTACCTGAAGAATAAAGTGTTTTCTGGTGAAGACAGAGTGAACGTCAGGAACTTCAATATCTATGCAAATAAAAGCATTTATACTAAATTCAAGAAGTTATTGGAGAAAGATAAAAGTATTAGCTTTACTGATTCTTCAACAACAACCCCGTCACCAATGAAGGTGCTACTACAACCAGAGAAAAAGCTAATACCTCCTTTCCAAAAGATAGGGAGAAGATTCCATTTTTCATCCTATTTCAAAAAGTTGAGAAAAGAGAGGGAAAATCTGGAAGACATTAATTTATAAGAGGTTCCGAAATGGAACCTCTTATTTTTTTTCCAACCCTTTCTGTCTTTTCTCCAATTGTCCGGCATATCGAATAAAATGTTTTACCTTTGCCGGCGAATACGTATTCGATCTATTATTAATTTTTAAATTTATTAACTATGAAAGTCAAAAAACTTTTTCAAGGTGCAGAAGGCAGATATGCCGATCTCACCCTCTATCAGAGTCACGGCGAGACTATTGCTCGTCAAGTTGTCACCCCTCACAACCCTCGTACCGACGCCCAGACCTTGCAACGCATTTTGATGTCGGTTGTTTCAAAGGTTTATATCCTGCTGAAGTTGATCTGCAATCACAGCTTTGAAAATTATAGCACAGGCTTTGAGTGTATGAACATCTTCAAGAAGCTCAATCTCAACTACCTTCGTGAGCGTGCTGCAACCCTCCAGCAGACTGGCCAGAGCCTTAGCCAGTTCTATCAGTTCTCTCCCCTGCAGAGCGACAAGTGCACACCCTTTGCCGCCATCATCTCGCAGGGCCACCTGCCCGAAATATCGGTAGGCATCGATGCGGCAGGTGGCCACGTAGCCTATGTCAACTCGCCTAGCCGCACCTACGGCGACTTTGTGGATGCATGGGGCTTGCAGCGCGGCGACCAGGTAAGCTTTGTCACCGTGCAGAAGCGCGAGGGCAAGTATGAGGCCAACCTCGCCCGTATCATCCTCAACCCGCGCAACCCCGACGGCAACGGCGCTCCGATGACGACAGAGATTGTGAACAGTCAGGGCGAGTTCCCCTGCTCCAACTGGAAGAACCGCCTGAACTTCTCCACTTTCCAGTTCGACACCGACCACTTCAACTTTGTGCTGGGTCGTGGCGGCATCGTAGTGGCTGCCGGTATCATCGTCAGCCGCAAAGCCAAGAGTGGCGAATGGTTCCGCAGCAACTCTCAACTCGTCCTCAACGAGGCAGGCTTCGGCAGCGACCTTTGCAGTTTGGCTGAGGCTGTGGAGAAGAGCTACACGACGTCTGAAATTGATATGGAGTCGGAGTTCTATCTCAACAACGCAGGTGCAGGCGGCACGGGTTCTACCGGCGATGCTGCTCCCAGCGGTGGTGGCGGTGGCGTGGAGCCTGGTCAGCCCAGCTACAATAGCACTGCCACCATCAACGGCACTATCCAGAACATTGCAGGCGGCAGCGTGACTGCCACGGCTCCCGTCACAAGTGTAGTGGTCAGCGGCAGCAACCTGGGCGATGTGGCCTTCACCGCCAAGGTAGATGGTACTGGTGATGCCATCAGCCCCACCAGCCACGATGCCAACGGCGCTTCGTTTACGGGTCTGAACGTACAGGCCAGCCACACCCTTGTGGTCTATCGTGGCGGCACTGCTTGGTTCACCATCACCGCCCAGGCTCCCAGCGGCGGCGGTGATGCGGACTAACCTGCGGCCTAAAGGGTAAATGTTAACTGAGAAGTGAGGGTGTGTCATAATTAACAACAACGGATTACACTGATTCAACGGATTATCTTAAATGCTGATTATCAGCGTGGCTTAAATCCGTCAAATCCGTGTAATCCGTTGTTTATATTATATTAATTGTATTTTGACACACCC
>JAILRU010000084.1 GCA_024697945.1 Bacteroidaceae bacterium | reverse complement strand
CGCTAATGTAGGACTTCACCGGAAAAGATACTCTAAAAATGAACTTAGAGAATTGGTATTGTCTTTTTGTACACAATGGAGAACTGCTGAAGAAATTGCTTTTTATATAAGTAGGAATCTCGTTTATGTGAAAAACCGAGTCCTACCTCAAATGTCAGATGTCATTGAGAAAATGTACGATATTCCTCATCATCCAAGACAGAAATACAGAGCGAAACAACAGAAGGAGTCGGAAGAATGAAGTTCAAATTCAAGATACAGCAATACCAGACCGATGCGGTGGAGCAGACCGTGAATGTGTTTGCCGGGCAGCCGTCGAAGGCCAACGCACAGTACCGTCGTGACTTAGGCCGTCGGAAAGGCAAGCAGGTAAAAGCCTTTGATGTTGATAGCGGCGAGGTGTATGAGGAAGAGGTCGGCTGGCGCAACAGCGACGTGGAGCTGACGGGACAGCAACTATTAGACAATATCCACCAGCAACAGGTGGCTGGCGACATACCTTTGTCGCCGACGCTGAGTCAGCCTGTCGGGCTGGGAGCCTGCTCACTCGACATCGAGATGGAGACCGGTACTGGCAAGACATACGTTTATATCAAGACCATGTTTGAATTGAACAAGCGTTATGGTTGGTCGAAATTCATCGTGGTGGTGCCCAGTATTGCCATCCGTGAGGGTGTATATAAGAGTTTTACCATGCTCGACGAACACTTCATGGAGCAGTATGGCAAAAAAGCCCGCTATTTTATCTACAATAGCAACAACCTTACACAGATAGACTCTTTCAGCAGCGATGCCAGCATCAACGTGATGATCATCAATGTGCAAGCCTTCAACACTTCGTTCAAGGAAGATGCCAAGAACAAAGAGGCGCGCATCATCTACTCCAAACGTGACGACTTCCAGAGCCGTCGTCCCATCGACGTGATTGCCGCCAACCGCCCCATCATCATAATGGACGAACCGCAGAAGATGGAAGGCGAAGCCACCCAGAAAGCCTTGCGCAACTTCAAGCCGCTCTTCGTGCTCAACTACTCGGCCACCCACAAGACCTCTCACAATTGCATATATGCCCTCGATGCATACGATGCCTACAGGCAGCGCCTGGTGAAGAAGATACAGGTGAAAGGTATCACCGTACAAAACCTGCTGGGCAACCAGAGCTACATCTACTTCGACAGCATCATCCTCTCGAAGAACAAAGCTCCTGAAGTGCGGTTGGAGATTGAAGTAAAAGGAGCAGCAAGTCCACGTCGCCAGACTTGCAAGTTTAGACAGAACGATTCACTTTACGATGCTTCAGGGCTTCCAGCCTACAAGGAGTTCGTCATAACTGAAATCAATCCTCGCACCAACACCGTCCATTTCCAGAATGGTCAGTCACTTCACCAAGGTGAGGTGATGGGCGACGTGAGCGAGAGAGCTATCCAACAGATTCAGATCCGTGAGACCGTCAAGTCGCACTTCGAGAAAGAACGCGCTCTATTCAAGCAAGGCATCAAGACCCTGTCGCTGTTCTTTATCGACGAGGTGGCCAACTACAAAAGCTACGATAGTGAAGGGAATGAGGTGAAAGGACCTCTGTGGCAGATGTTCGAAGACGAATATAATCGCTATCTGAACGAGAACCTGACGTTGTTTGAGGACGACTATCAGGGATACCTGCGGCGTTTCCCTGCCACCGAAGTACACAACGGCTACTTCTCCATAGACAAGAAAGGCCACTCGGTCAATAGTGAAGTGAAACGGGGCAAAAACACCTCGGACGATATCTCGGCCTACGACCTGATACTGAAAAACAAGGAACGCTTGTTGAGCTTTGATGAGCCGACACGCTTTATCTTCTCCCACTCCGCCCTGCGTGAAGGCTGGGACAATCCCAATGTGTTCCAGATATGCACATTGCGCCACGCCAATAGCGCTACTGCCAAACGGCAGGAGGTGGGACGCGGACTCCGTATCTGTGTGGACAAGGATGGTAACCGCATGGACAAAGAACGTCTAGGTGATGCCGTGCACGACACCAACAAGCTGACCGTCATCGCCAACGAGAACTACAGTTCATTTGTCGATGCTCTACAGAAAGAGACCAAAGAAACCCTTCGCGAGCGACCGACACAGGCCACCGTTGACTACTTTAAGGACATTACCCTCAAGGTGGATGGCGGTTTGCACACCATCTCGGAACAGGAGGCTGCCAGCATTGTCAGCTATCTGTTCGACAACGACTATATCGACGAGAAGGGCAACATACGGCAGGGTTACCATACCGACTTGGAGAATGGCACACTTGCCCCTATGAGCAAGAAACTTCAGCCTATCGAGGAACAGGTACACAAGTTGATACAAAGCATCTTCGACCCCACCGCCTTGGTGGATATGGTGGAAGATGCTAACGACAAGGCCGAAGTGGTGAACGACCACTTGAACGACAATGCCGAGAAGAAGGAGTTCAAGGCCCTATGGAATGAAATCAACCATCGCTATGTCTATACGGTACACTATGACAGCGATGAGTTGATTCAAAAGTCCGTTGGTGCCATCGACAGA
>JAILRU010000050.1 GCA_024697945.1 Bacteroidaceae bacterium | reverse complement strand
GGTCCACAGCTGCGGACCTTTCTTGAGCTTACGCCCGATGAGGCCCACGGCGGGATATTTTGCGTTGATGCGGGTCTTGCCCTCCTTCACGCCAAAGGCGAGGGAGTCCACCAGGGCGTTCTCGCCCTGCACAAAGACGCGACGGTCGAAGCGCACCTGCACGCTGTCCTTGTTAATCTGCGTCTTCACGATGCCGGCCCACTGGTCCTCAGCCTTGCCCTTCAGGGTCTTCTGCACCTGCTTGAGGACATCGGGGTTGATGGCCTGCAGAAGTGCACCGGCATAGTGGGGCTTGTCGAAGGCGTAGGCCTTCTTGTTCTGCTTGAAGTACTGCTCCAGGGCGAGGGTGTCCTTCGAGGCGGGTTCCCACACCTGACGCTGGCAGATCTCGTAGAAGAGCAAGCCGTCGTGGTACTCCTGCACCAGGTACTTCAGCTCCTCATCCTCTGCACACAGGCGGGCCGTCTCCTCGTCCATCACCTGCTCCAGCGTCTTGCCACTCTGCTTGGAGAGGCTATCGACGACCGCATTGGCGATGCGGTCCTTCATGCCGCGCTGCTCCAGGAACTGACGGATGCGGGGGGCCAGCGTGTCATAGGGCTCCAGGGGCTTCTTGTCCACGAGCTTCAGGATGTGCCAGCCCACGGTGGAGAGCAGCGGCGCGGCCACTTCATCCTTCTGCAGGGCATAGCAGGCATCCTCCACCTCCTTGAGCAACTGCTTGGGGCCAATCCAGCCGATGACGCCGCCGCGCTGGGCGGTGCCGGGGTCCTCGGAGCTCTTGGCAGCCAGGGCGGCAAAGTCCTCACCCTCCTGCAGGCAGGCATAGATGGAGTCGATGCGGGCCTTGGCAGCTGCCTGCTGTTCGGGCGTGGACTGCTGCATGACACGCACAAAGATGTGAGCGGGCATGAGCAACTCCTTGCCGTCGAGCTGTTCCAGCATCTTGTCGTAATAATCACGCACCTCCTGCTCCTCGGCAGCGGGGGTGACGAGGAGCGGACGGATCTGCTGGTCGCGGTATTCGCGGAACTCCTTCTGATAGCTGGCGAGTGTGTCGAAACGGGCGTCCAACGCGGCCTCCACCTTCAGTTTGTAGTTGATGAAGAGATCCACGTACTCGTCCACGGTCTTCTTGTCGATGACACCTTCGGTGTTGTTCTTGTTATAGTTGTACTCAAACTCCGAGCGCAGCACATCCTTGCCATTGATGCGCATGACGACGGGGTCAAGACTCTCCCCCGTCCCCTCCCTATCATCAAGGAGGGGCGTAGTTACCGCTGCCATAGAGGAAGCAACGGCTAATGAAGAGAGAAAGAGAGAGAAAATACGTTTCATTGTAATCTATAATTCTTTTTATTCTTGTTTTGTATATACTCCCCTCCCCGCCGTAGGCTTCCCCCTCGCCCTTTGGAGAGGGGGTTAGGGGGTGAGGCCGGGTCGGGGGTGAGTCTTTACTGCGGCCTGCTGTAGTTCGGGGCCTCGCTGGTGATGGTGATGTCATGCGGGTGGCTCTCCAGTACGCCGGCATTGGTGATGCGCACGAACTTGGCATGATGCAGGGCCTCGATGGTCGGGGCGCCGCAGTAGCCCATGCCGGAGCGCAGACCGCCCACGAGCTGGTAGATGACCTCCTGCACCGTGCCCTTGTAGGGGACGCGGCCGGCGATGCCCTCGGGCACCAGCTTCTTGACATCCTTCTCGCAGGCCTGGAAGTAGCGGTCCTTGCTGCCGTTCTCCATGGCTTCGAGAGAGCCCATGCCACGGTAGCTCTTGAACTTACGACCGTTGAAGATGATGGTGTCGCCCGGGCTCTCCTCGGTGCCGGCCACCAAAGAGCCAATCATCACGCAGTTGCCGCCAGCGGCGATGGCCTTCACGACATCGCCCGAGTAGCGCAAGCCGCCGTCAGCGATGAGGGGCACACCCGTGCCAGCCAGTGCACTGGCCACATCATAGACAGCCGACAGCTGGGGAACACCCACGCCCGCCACGACGCGCGTCGTGCAGATAGAGCCCGGACCGATACCGACCTTGATGCCGTCGGCGCCAGCCTCCACCAACATCTTGGCAGCATCGCCCGTAGCCACATTGCCCACCACGATATCTACCTCGGGGAAGGCAGCCTTGGCCTCGCGCAGCTTCTCGATAACGCCCTTGCTGTGGCCATGCGCCGTGTCGATGACGATGGCATCAGCACCAGCCTCCACGAGCGCCGTGATGCGCTCCATCGTATCTACCGTCACGCCCACGCCGGCAGCCACGCGCAGACGACCTTTTTCATCCTTGCACGCCATCGGCTTGTCCTTGGCCTTCGTGATGTCCTTATAAGTAATCAGACCGATGAGATGGTTCTCGTCATCTACGACCGGCAGCTTCTCAATCTTGTTCTCCTGCAGGATCTGTGCCGCTGCGGAGAGGTCCGTCTGCTGGTGCGTCGTCACCAGATTCTCCTTTGTCATCACCTCGGCGATGGGACGCTCCACGCGGCGTTCGAAGCGCAGGTCGCGGTTCGTGACGATTCCCACCAGGTGATTCTCGGCATCCACCACGGGAATACCACCGATGTGGTACTCAGCCATCAGGTCGAGGGCGTTGGCCACCTTGGCATCGCTGCGGATGGTGACGGGATGGTAGATCATACCATTCTCCGCACGCTTGACGATAGCCACCTGGCGCGCCTGCTCCTCGATGCTCATGTTCTTATGAATCACACCGATACCACCCTCGCGGGCAATGGCTATCGCCATCGTGGCTTCCGTCACAGTGTCCATCGCTGCGGTGACAAAAGGCACCTTCAGCGCGATGTGACGCGAGAAGCGCGTGGTCAGGTCAACACTTCGAGGCAATACCTCGGAATACGCGGGAACGAGAAGGACGTCATCAAATGTGAGGCCGTCCATGACAATGCGGTCTGCAATAAAATTGGCCATACGAAAAACTTTTAGTTTTTATTGCGTGCAAAAGTACTGCTTTTCCGCGACACAACCAAAACTTTTGCTCTTTTTTAACGAACGCCCTTAGCTCTTCCACCGAGTCCCACGCATGGAACTCAGCGAAGGACCATGCTCCTACGGCGCGAAGACCACTCCTGCAAAAACGCAGAACCTTTTCGGTAAATACTGCAGTGCGGTGCATTAGGCGATGCAACACGCCAGATAAGAATCGTGCGTAGTAGTCTTACTTCAACACGACTTTGACACTCTTTTCGCCTACTTTGACGATGGCGATGGAACCTGGTCGCATGTTGGTGGCGATGGTTGCTGCGTTGTTATGGCTAATGGCTGAGCCTACTTGCTTACCGTCCGTGGTGTATATGCAGACATTGGTACCGTCGTCGGCACCTTCAACCGTTATAAATCCGTTGTCAGCTTTTACTAGAACGGGGCGTGCAGTTATCTGAGCCACACCATTCGTAATACCTTCCGTCTGTGGTGTAGCATCAATCCAGCAGAGGGTGGCAGTGGCTACGTCTGAGTCGTCGTAACCATACTTGGTGGCATAGACGCTGATGTTGTAGGTTGCACCTAACTGAATAATGGCTGTCTTGTAGGTATTAATGTCCGCATCGGTAATAGAAGAATTGAATACCACGTTCTCTGTTTCGCAGCTAAAAGAAAGTTGGCCGTTATTATAACTAATAGTAGGTGTGGCACATTTCCCCTCACTTATAATATCTTCCACAAGAACGGCATTTGAAGGCTTTGACTTTATTGAGACTCCCTTTCTTACATGAATTGTTATTTTTTCAACAATTGAACTCGTTTTTGATGAGAACCACTCAACATCAGACTCAGTCCCATCTCCCTCATAATAGAAATCTTCCAACGATTCACAGTCTGAAAACAAATCCTTCGACAGGAATCTGATATGAGGCCCATGCTTAAGACTCTTACACCATTGAAAAGTTCCATATTGTTCTCCATAACGAAATAGCCACCCTTGGTTCTTACCATAGTCCGATGGTAACATGTAAAGCCTGCTCGCATCTTCAATTAAGGAATTGGAAGTAAAAATCCTACTTAAAGTAGAGAAAACCGTTGATGTAAAATTATCAACAAATTCATCACCAAAGACCAATGACAATACATTACCTCCAACGGTAATTCTTACACCATTATCATCATCAGCACCGAAACACGGATTCATATATGAACCATCTGTATAGTATTTCGAGTATATATTATCAGTTGTAGTACGCATACATCCCCACCAATCGTTTCCCCAAAATGACTGATTTACACCATTTACTCCCTTGAAATAAATCTTCGTGTTTGCAGGGACTTTGGTAAATGATGAAAATTCTTGTGCGGAGGTTGGGACTGCTTCTGTCCATGTAGATTTGTCAAAAGAATACTCAAGATAACAATTGTCGTTATTGAAATTAATGTAAAACTCGCCATTCCCTTCCATCCAGACATATTCATTCATGTCTTCTGTTACGTTGGCACTCAATGAAATAGTTGAAAGAGCCAATAACAATAACAAACAAATTCTCTTCATAGTTTATTTTGAATTGATTTAAGTTTCGGAAGTTCCTAACTCGCCATTTTATATTGATATAATTCACAGATATGAGCAATCTCGTCGGATTCGTTAACCAGGGCATCCATGACCTCTTCATCTGCTATGGCGAAGACTTTGGTGATGGCTGCAACAAGTTCAAGGATCGCCTGCCAGATTCTTTCGCTGATGGTCAGTTCTTGACTGTCCTGATTGACTTGTCTGAAGAGTTCGCCTATAGTCTCATAGTCCATGAAACGCTTCACGGCAGAGAGGATGTTGTACTGGAGCGCCACGAGGGAGGTGCTTGCAATCTGCGCAGCGAAGTTATTAGACTGGCATTTGCCAAGTCCGAGCAGTCAAGTCCGTGTCATCAACCATCAGGCACGTGTCGTCAGACTTGTGGTCACTGCGGGTGATGACCTTCGTCCAGAGCTGGCAGACGATATGGTACATCAGCTTGCGCCAGTCGGTACGGCCATCATTGAGGAACTCATAGAACACATCTTTACAACAACCTAGCTTGCCGCCTAACGGCGAGCCGTAGATACCAAAAGGATTACGAATCATGAAACAGGGACATACGAACAAAAGCTGGAACACCTGCAGCAGCGAATACTTGCTGTTGCAGCGGCTCTTGCGTCCGAACAGGGTCTGTTCATTCATTTTTATACCCTTGATCACGTCCATAATGGCAAACATTGCATGGTCAGAATCACTTTTCTTGAAAAATGTGCTTATCTCTGACAGAAATTGTGTAACTTTGTGCACTGGCATTGGTGTAATGAGTCTTTTTGTTTCGCACCTTAAAGATACTCATTTCTTGCGACATATGCAAGAATCCAATGCCTTCTTTGCACATATACATTCACATTTTAATTAACTCCCGAAACTTCAATATTATATTTTAATGTCTAACAAAAACTTACAATGATGGAAAAGAAATTCTTTTTCCAAATGCTGCTCCTGTTAGTGGGAGTGAGCATGCAGGCTCAGTCCGTTTCAGACGAACAGATGGACGAGCGGTTCAACGACGGGACCACGTTGCCCTACGGCTGGTTCACTGAGGGCTGGACAGTGAAGGACGGTGTCATCCAGACGGCTGCCTCCTCTGGCTTCAGTTTCGACCTCGAAAGCTTGTTTGGCAACAAGGAGAACCAAGAGAACACCGAAGATCCAGAAAACACTGAAGACCCAGAGAATACCGAAGACCCAGAGAATACCGAAGACCCAGAAGGCGACGACCCCGATGAGAAAGGCGAGGGAACTGGTGGCTTCGACATCAGCAAGCTCTTGGAGTCGCTGATGGGCGGTGGCAGCAAGGACAACTACCTGCTCACGCCGCCCCTTGTGGTGAACGATGGCGAATCGCTGGTGTTCTCCGCGAAAAAAACTGGAAAAAGCGGCTCTGGCTCAAGCATGAGTTTCAGTTTCGGCTCCAGTGACTCCACCTTCGTCGTGGAGCGTTCGGAGTACAGCAAGAACCAGTGGGTGCGCGTGGCCGACCTGACCACTGAGTTGGACACCCTCTACAAGACGTTCACCATCGCCGACACGCCCGCCGGTGAGTACCGCTTCCGCTTCAAGGCCGGCGGCACGGTAATGATCGACAGCGTGGCAGGCATGCACATCGACAGCGAGGCCCCCGACCTCTACATCATTGAGAACGACGCGCGCGCCTACCACATCGACCTCGGCCACTGCACCGAGGACAGCACCCGCACACTGCAGGTCATCAACACCGCCACGGGCACGCTGAACCTGGCCATCACCTCCGGCAATGAGGCCCTCTTTACTGTAAGTCCGGGAAATATGGAGGTGGCCTCTGCCGACACGCTCGACGTCAATATCACCTTCAACTTCGCAGCAGGACAGTCTGGCAAGAACGAAGCAGGCATAACGTTCACCCCTGCCGACGAGCGCGTCTATGGCAAGACCCTCCGCACCACAGCTGTCGTCACCCAGCCCGGCATATGGGTGGAGAACTTCAATGCAAACACTCAGCCCAAGGGCTTCTTCACCGAGGGATGGGAGTTCCACGATCAGGTGGCTACCACTGCCTCCGGAGACGGCATGGGTGCCCTGTTCGGTGGCGGTGGCTCCACCTCTTTCTTGATGACTCCTCCTCTCACGGTTGAAAGCACCGACGAAGTGCTGCTCTTCTCTGCTAAGAGCGGTAGCAGCGACGATGGCATGGCCGGCATAGGCGGACTCTTCGGCGGCGGCAGTTCGTCGATTGTTGTGGAAAAGTCGGTCTATGGCTCAGGCAAGTGGGAGAAAGTGAAGGAGTTCACAGAGCCGCTCGACTCTGACTACCGCACGCTTTGGGTAGGCTATGTCGAGCCGGGCGAGTACCGCTTCCGTATCATTGCCTCCGACTGCATCGTCATCGACAGCATTGCCGGATTCCACCTCGACGAGAACGCTCCCGACATCTACGTGCTTCGCAACAATACCGCTGCTACTGGTGTCAACTTCGGTATGCCGCAGGCCAACAGCACCGAGACGTTTGCAGTGGTGAACACGGGTACGGGCTCGCTACAAGGCACTGTTGCCTCGACCAACGAAAAAGACTTTGCACTCAACGCCAAGACCTTTGCCGTTGAGGCCAGCGACACCACCTTTGTCGATGTCACCTACGTATTCGACCAGGAGTCGTTGGGCATCCACCAGGGGGCCGTCACTTTCGCTCCTTCGACCGCTGTGCTTGCTACCCTTTCCTATCCCCTCACCGCCTACAGTACCTACGCTGATGCCTGGACGGAGGACTTCGAGCCAGCATTCCTGCCCGAGGACGAGACACGGCCCATTTCTCTGCCCGATGGCTGGACAACCACCGGTTGGGAGGTAAGCATGCCCAGTAGCGGCGGCGGTCTGATGGATATGCTCGGCGGCCTGATGGGCGGCGGTGGCGAGTCCGATCCCAAGACGTATATGGCCAACACCTCTTCTGATGCCTACGAACTCGTCACTCCGCGCTTGCAGGCCAAGAAGGGCGACGTGTTGCGCTTCTATGCAGAACTCGGCGGCGGCGGCGGTCTGATGGATATGCTCAGTATGTTCATGGGCGGTGCAACTGGTGGCAGCGGCCAATTGAACGTGTACTACAGCCGTGACAACGACGACAACTGGACCTACTACGACACCTTCACCCAAAACGGCTACGCTTATTTCGTCGCCCCCTACTCGGGTGTCTATCAGTTGCGTTTCACCTCTCCCGGTGCCTCACTCGACAACTTCTACGGACTGCATCAATACGCAAATACCACTGCCGAAGAGGTGGCCCTGAACGACGGTGAACCATACACTAACGATATTGAGACTGCTTGCAACAAGATTACTTATACCCGCAACTTCACCAACACGAAGTGGCAGGCCCTGTATCTCCCCTTCGAACTGTCATACGAAGACTGGTCCGCCGACTTTGAGGTGGCACGCCTGAACGACGTACATCAGTGGGACGACGACGATGACGGTACCATTGACCGCACGGAGCTTGAGGTGGTGAAGATGAAGAGCGGCACCACAGAAGCCAACATGCCCTACCTGATTCGCGCAAATGAAGCAGGCGAAAAGACCCTCACTGTGACAAACGCCACCCTGCATAGGGCCGAAGAGACAAGCATCGACTGCTCGTCGGTAGGCACACTGTTCACCTTTACCGGCACATATACTGGCATAGATGGTTCAACGATGCTAACCAAAGGCTATTACGCAATGGGCGACGGAGCACTCGTACAGGCAGAAAGTAGCGAAAGCAATCTTTCGTCCTATCGTTGGTACCTGTCTGTCACAGACCGCTACGGCACCCCGAAGAACATAGGTGAAGTGAAAGTTGCGGTATTCGGTTTCGACGACGACTATACGGATGGCGTCGAGGAGATTGAAAATCGCATGGAAGAAAATGAGAATGCCATCTATGACATAAGTGGACGACGCGTCGTCAATCCACATTGTGGAGTGTACATAAAGAATGGAAAGAAGTATCTCATAAAATGATGTGTGTGATGAAAAGGATATATCAAAAACCAGAGACACAGTGCCATATTGGCATTTGCGATCAGATGCTTGCAAGCAGTTCCATTACGATTGGTGGAACGGGCAATTTTGATGTAAAGGAAGACACGCACTGGGCAGACATCTGGCTGGATGAAACGGATGAACATCAAGAGTGAAAAATAATTGATATATAAATCGGAAAATGTTGGGCCTCTATAGGTCCTTAGTAACTCTCTTCAAAGCCCGCCCCAAGTCACCTTGGAGCGGGCTTTGCCCTAAATGATAAATGAAAAAAGAAAAGGGAGGTTTGTCCTAACGGTCGGTAATGCTGGCTGCGACGGCGTTGCTGACTATCGAGCGCAGGCGGACGGTGGAGCCGCCTTCGTCGGGATGGACGGAGTTGGTGAGCAGGATGACGCTGCAGTCTAGCTCTGGGTCGACGACGATGCCTGTACCCGTGAAGCCTGTGTGGCAATAGGTCCCTGCGGAGAAGAGGTCGCCGTTGCACGAGGCGTAGTCGCTATAGTTGTCCCAGCCGTATGTGCGTCCGAAGGGCTCGGCAAAGCGTGGTACCGTGCGAACGAGGCGGGCTGTCTGCGGACTCATGATGCGATGGCCGTTCCAGGTTCCCTCGTTCTGGAGCATGGCACAGAGGACGGCGATGTCCTCGGCCGAGCTGAAGAGTCCGGCGTTGCCACTGATGCCGCCGTTCATGATGCGTGCCAAGGGGTCGTGCACCATGCCGCAGAGCACGCTGTCGGCTCCCTGACGTGTGGTAGGCGCCACGATGCTGCGCCAGTCTTCGCCTTCGGGCATCAGGGCAGCCCAGCAGGGTTGGTCGGTGGGGTGCCAAACGCCGTTGGCATCAGGGGCGCAGGGGATGTAGTCGGTGTGGTTCATGCCCAGGGGAGCAAAGATGCGGCTACGCGAGAACTGCCGCAGGGACATTCCGCTGGTCTTCTCGACGATGCGCTGCAAGGTGATGAAGTTCAGACAGCTGTAGCGGAAGCCAGTGCCGGGCTCGAAACCGCGCTTCATGTGGGCGATGTGGTCGATGCAGGCATCGGGATCGGGTGTCGCATTGGGGTCGGGGGAGTAGTACGCAGGCAGGCCGGAGGTGTGGGTCATGAGGTGGTGTATGCGTATGGTGGTCTTGTCGCCGGTCTCGTCCTTCCAGTCCTCGAAGCCAGGGACGTAGCGGTTCACGGCATCGAGCATCCGGAACTTCCCTTCCTCGCACAGGATGAGTGCGGAGAGCGCCGTGGACATTGCCTTGCTGCACGAAGCCATGTCGAAGATGGTGTTTGTGGTCATGGGAATTTGCACTGGCCACACCTGTCGGTTTCCGTAGGCTTTCAGGTAGGCCATCTGTCCGTGCCGCACGACAGCCAGTACTGCGCCTGGGATATTGCCCTGGCGGATGGCATCTTCGATGATGGAGTCGGCCTTGAGCAGTCGCTGCGAGCTCATGCCCACCTTCTCGGGGCTAACTTGTTTCAGGTGCTGCGCCATGCCGATGGCCGGCAGGATGGCGAGAAGGAGCAGGGATAGAAGTTTCTTTTTCATTGTTTGCAGATTTTGAGGATTCTTTTTGTTGACTCGGTTACGCGGTAGCGGTTGTCGCTGCGGTGGCCGATGAGCCAGATGATGTCGTCCCCGCATGTGGCGACGAACTGCCGGCCTTTCTCCAGACGGTTCATCTTGCGGTCTGTGAGGTAGTCGCTCACGAGTTTGCGCCCTTTCATGCCAAATGGCACAAAGGCATCGCCCTCGCGAACAGGCCGCACCTCGATGGGCGCAGTCAGCAGGTCGGCATCGAAATAGGCGATGTCCGGCCCTGTCTCGCCAATGCTGGCTACTGTCTCATATTCTAATTGTGGCAGTTCCTCGAATTCTGAATTATGGATTTTGAATTGTATCAATGCCTTGCGGTCATGAAGGATGGTGTAGTCATTGTCCGTTGAGTGCCACATCTTGCCGACAGCGGATTCCGGTGCTCTCAGCATCTCTTCTTCCTGAGCACGGTTAAAGCCCTTGCCCGCAAGCCACTCGTGGAGCAGAGGGGAGAGATTGGAATATTCAGAGCAATCGGAGCAATAGGAACTCTTTTTCAAAGGAAATCTCTCTACCGTAACTCCAAGCTCGTGGAATGCCGCTTCTATACCTTTCTTATAATAAGGTAGGCTCTGGCGCACGTTGTCGCATGCGCGGCAGAGGTGGTCGATAGCTGCGGGATTGATTTCGCGAAGCAATGGGATGAGGTCGAGACGCACTTGGTTGCGCTGGGCGATGCGCTCGGAGTTGGTGCTGTCGGTGACGTAGGATTGTCCCTTTTGCCTAAGGTACTCGAGTATCTCTTCGCGACTCAAGCAAAGGAGCGGACGGATGATGCCGTCGTGGTTGGGCTGCATTCCCGCCAAACCGCGCAATCCGGTGCCACGTAGCAGATTCAGCAGAAGTGTTTCCGCCTGGTCATCACAATGATGGGCAACAGCAATGGGACATTGACCATTGACCATTTGTTTCGCCTGCTCTTCACGGAACCAGGCGTAGCGGAGGTCACGGGCTGCCATCTCGATGCTGATGCCGCGACGCTTTGCTTCCTCTTCCGTCTGGAAATGACGGACAGACAGAGGAACCTGTTGCTGACGGCATAGCTCCTCGACGAAAGCCTGGTCGCGGTCGGACTCCTCACCACGCAGATGGAAGTTGCAATGCAATGCCTTGACCGTGAAGCCCAATTCCTTCATGATGAGCAGAAGAGCCGTGGAGTCAGAACCACCGCTCAGGGCGACAAGGACACAGGTTCCCTCTAAATCTCCATCTTTAAGGGAGACTTTCAGACCAATCTCACGTTCTATGTATTTGCGTACCTTGTTGACCATTTAACATTTAGGACGGTAGCAGATTCTTCATTCTTCATTCAACAGTTGCCGTGCGTTCTCCATTGCTGCCTCGGTAACGGTGCTGCCGCTGAGCATGTGGGCAAGCTCGGTAATGCGCTGCTCGGAATCGAGCTGACGGATGTGCGTCAAAGTACGGCCACCTACCTCGTCTTTATAGACAAAGTAGTGCGCATTGCCCTTTGCAGCAATCTGTGGCAGGTGGGTGATGGCAAGCACTTGCTGACCAGCACCGCTGCTCATCTGGGCCATAATCTGCGCCATCGAGCTGGCAACCTTGCCGCTCACGCCGGTATCTATCTCGTCGAAGATGATAGTCGGCAGATGTGTCTGTTTGCTGGTCAAAGCCTTCAGCGCCAGCATCACACGCGACATCTCGCCGCCACTCGCCACATCGGCCAACGGCCTGGGCGCTATACTCTTATTGGCAGAGAAAAGGAAGGTGACGATGTCCATTCCCGAAGGCTGAAGTCCCACCGCCTTCTCAACGTTGGCATTGAACACGACGGTGGGCATATCCATTGCGACAAGGGTCTCTTTCACCAACTTTTCCACCTGCTTGGCGGCCTTCGTGCGACCCGCCGAAAGTTTTGTGGCAAGTTCGGTGGCCTGCTCCGTGCCAATGGAAATCTGCTGTCGCAATGCCTGGATATTATCTGCGGAATCGGCCAGCGATGCGAGCTGCGAACGGATGTCATCGGCCAAAGCTATGAGGTCCTCCGAGGAACCGACATGATGCTTCTGCTCGAGCGAGAATAGGTTGTCCAGACGTTCTGTCACCTGTTGCAGGCGAGACGGATTGTACTCCACGTCTTCCGCAAGGCTACAGATGTCACCGGCTATGTCGCGCACCTCGATGACCACGCTCTCAAGACGTTGCTGATAGTCCTCGATGGCAGGATAGACGCGTGCAATCTGTTGCATTGCCTGGCTTGAGCGGCGCAGAACATTAATGGCTCCCACCCCATCCTCGCTGTCGCTGCCATTGAGCAGGGCATCGATTCCGGACAGGGCTATCTTAATGTCCTCAGCATGTGAAAGAGCACTCTGCAACTGCCGCAGTTCCTCGTCTTCGCCAGGCTGGGGCTTGAACTCATCGAGTTGTTCGAGCTGGTAGCGCAGGTATTCCTCATCGCTCTGCCGTCTGGCAAGATTCTCCTCTGCCTCGCGAAGCTGACGACGGGCTTCAATGATGCGGGCGTAAAGCTCGCGGTACTGCCCAAAAAGGTCAGCATGGTCGGCAACGGTATCGACGATGCCAAGCTGGAAGGCAGGATTCTCGAGCAACAGATTGCTATGTTGGGAGTGAATATCAAGGAGGCGAAGGGCTATCTGCCGAAGGACGGCAACACCAACAGGGCTGTCGTTGACAAAGGCACGACTCTTGCCGTTGGCTGCCACCTCGCGACGCAGGATGCACTCGGACGGCTCGTAGTCCAACTCGTTCTCCTCGAAGAGGTCCTGAATACCATACCCTTCGATGTCGAAAATGCCTTCAACGGTACACTTGGACGCGCGTGGCATAATACTCTGGGAATCAGCCCGCTGCCCCATGAGTAGCCCAAGAGCGCCAAGGATGATGGACTTGCCGGCACCAGTCTCGCCAGTCATCACGGAGAAACCAGGCTGGAGGTCGATATCAAGCGCCTCGATGAGGACGTAATTATTAATGGTCAGGTGCCTTAGCATAGTTCAAAGTTCATAATTCAAAGTTCATTGATCATAGTTGTTTCATGAGTTCCACTGCCTCACCGATGGTATTGACGTCGTCAATGAGGAGACTCTTCTTGCCTTTGTCTTGCCTGAAGTGGCAACGGTAGGCATTGGCTGTGGCGAAATCGACAATCTGTCCGAAGATGCGTCCCTCATAGAAAGGATTGTCGTCGTCGGGACCGAAGAAGAGGCGGGCATGACCAGCCTTAAGGACGATACGTTCGCAGCCGAAGTGCTTGCCAAGGCGACGAAGAGTAACAACTCGCAGCAGGTCTTCCGCTTCCTGGGGAAGAGGGCCGAAACGGTCTATCATCCGTTGGCGGAACTTCTCAACATCCTCGTCGCGCTCCATGCCGTCAAGCTCGCGATAGAGGAGCATCCGTTCGCTGCTCGTCGGCACATAGTCCTCGCTGAAATACATGGGTAAGTTGCTGTCAAGTTGGCAATCATCTACAACCTCCGTACTCTCCACGACGTTACCATTTCGTACCTCTTCGGCATAGAGCTCGTGGAACTCTTCGTTGCGCAACTCGGTAACAGCCTGCGAGAGAATCTTCTGATAGGTCTCGTAGCCAAGGTCGGCAATGAAGCCGCTCTGCTCGGCTCCAAGCAGGTTGCCCGCTCCGCGAATATCAAGGTCCTGCATGGCGATGTGTATGCCACTCCCCAAATCGGAAAAATTCTCGATGGCCTGTAAGCGGCGGCGAGCATCAAGATTGAGGGCTGACAGAGGCGGCGCAAGCAGATAGCAGAAAGCTTTTTTGTTGGAGCGTCCCACACGACCTCGCATCTGATGCAGGTCGGACAGGCCGAAGTTGTGTGCGCCGTTGATGATGATGGTATTGGCATTGGGAATGTCCAGACCACTCTCGATGATGGTGGTAGAGATGAGGACATCGTAGTCGTAGTTCGTGAAATCGACCATTATCTTCTCCAACTCCTCGGGTGGCATCTTTCCATGAGCAACGGCGACACGGGCGTCAGGCACATGTTTCCTGACAAGCTCGGCAAGCTCTGGCAACTGACTGATACGGTTGTTCACGAAGAACACCTGTCCGCTACGGCTCATCTCGAACTCTATGGCTTCGGCAATAACCTCGGCACTGAAACAGCAGAGCTGTGTCTGTATCGGGTAGCGGTTGGGTGGCGGCGTCTGGATGACACTCAGGTCGCGGGCTCCCATCAACGAGAACTGCAAGGTACGCGGAATGGGCGTAGCAGTCAGCGTCAGGGTGTCAACATTGGTCTTGAGCTGGCGCAACTTTTCCTTCGTCGAGACGCCGAACTTCTGTTCCTCATCGATAATGAGCAAACCCAAATCCTTGAAATTTACGCTCTTGCCGATGAGCTTATGGGTACCGATGATGATGTTGATGGAACCGTTCTTCAGCCCATCAAGTATCTCTTTTGTCTGAATGGGCGTACGAGCTCGAGTCAGGTATTCTATCTTGACAGGAAAATTCTTCAGGCGGCTCGTGAATGTACGGAAGTGTTGGTAGGCCAAGACTGTGGTCGGTACGAGCACCGCCACCTGTTTGTTGTCTGCACAGGCTTTGAAGGCAGCACGGATAGCCACCTCCGTCTTGCCGAAGCCAACGTCGCCGCAGACCAGTCGGTCCATCGGGCGTTGGCGTTCCATGTCGGCTTTTACATCCTGAGTCGCCTTGAGCTGGTCGGGCGTGTCTTCGTAGAGGAAGCTGGCCTCCAACTCGTGTTGCATAAAGCTGTCGTGACTGAAGGCAAAGCCTTTCTCCTCACGGCGACGGCTATAGAGCAGAATCAGGTCGCGGGCAATATCCTTAATCTTCTTCTTCGTGCGCTCCTTCATGCGCTCCCAAGCACCTGTACCGATATGGCTGATGCGTGGCGGTTCGCCCTCTCGCCCCTTGTACTTGGAAACTTTATGCAAAGAGTGAATGGAGACATAGACGGTGTCGTCGCCGGAGTAGATAATCTTGATGACCTCCTGCACCTGGTCGCCGTTCTGCATACGCACCAAGCCGCCGAAGCGACCCACACCGTAGTCGATGTGCACCACATAGTCGCCCACCTCAAACTGCTGCAACTCCTTGAGTGTCAACGCAACCTTTCCACCCATGGCTTTCTCGCTCCGCAGATTGTACTTGTGGTAGCGGTCAAAAATCTGGTGGTCGGTGAAGAAAGCGACGTGCAGGTCATCGTCGATGAAACCGCTATGCAAAGCATGGTCAACAGGTGTGAACTGGATTCCTGTCTCTTTGTCGTGGAAAATGCTCTCCAAACGGTCTGTCTGCTTCTGGCTGTCGGCCAGAATGTAGAGATTGGTGCCCTCGTCCTGTAACTTCTTGAAAGCAGAGATGAGCAAGTCGAAGTTCTTGTGGAAGACAGGTTGGGGATGAACCTTAAAAGGGATTTGACAATTTGACAATTTATCATTTGACAATTGTCCATTTAACTCGATGCGGCAGAAGTTCACTATCTGTTTGCGAAACTCATCGGGATTGACGAGCAAAGCCGAACTCTCTAAACTCTCCATTCCCGACTGACTCTCATCTCTCAACTCTGAACTCTCAACTATCTTCGCAGCTTGGCTAAAGCCTTCATTATGAGTCAGCTCCACTATGTCGCACAGGTACACCAACTCTTTTACGACCAGGATGGCATTCTCGGGCAGGAAGCGGAGGAAACTCTCTCTCGTCAATCGTCCATTTGTGGAATTGTCCAGTTGTCCAATTAACATGATGCCGTCCTGACGGTCGCGGCTCAGTTGGCTGTGGACTTCGAAAGTACGAATGCTATCGACCTCATCGCCAAAGAAATCAATTCGATAAGGCAGTTCATGAGAGAAGGAATAGACGTCGATGATGCTGCCACGAACAGCAAACTGCCCAGGCTCATAGACATAGTCGGTCTTGTGGAAGCCGAAGCTGAGCAGCGTCTCCTGTACAAACATAATATCTACCCGCTCCCCTACTCCAAGTGTCAACGTTTGTTCGCTAAGATTCTGCTTGGTCACGACCAGCTCGGAGAGTGCCTGGGGATAGGTGACAATAAAAAGCGGTAGGGAGCTGGCTGACAGCTTTGATAGCACTTCAGTGCGTAGGATTTCCTGTCCCGCATTACGTTGCCCGAATTTGATGGCACGCTTGTAACTGCTCGGGAAGAAGAGGACCTGTTGGTCACCTAACAATCGTGTGAGGTCGTGATAGAAATAGCCTGCCTCTTCCTCATCGTCGAGCACAAAAACATAGGGTACGTTCAGTACCTGGGGAGCCCTCTCGACAAGCGAAGCAAACACAAGTGGTGCGCTACTTCCCTGCAAGCCGGAGAGCCTAATGTTTTTGGCTGAGTCTTTTTGCAACGCAGCAGCAAGGGCTTTCACCCCAGGATGTCTGGCAAAGATGCCCTGTAGCTTCTGTATCTCCATCAAGAATCGATGACGACACGCGTCCACCCATGTTCGTCAGGCTCGATGCCGTACTGGATGTTGCGGAGCTTTTCGTAGAGCTTGCGGCAGATGGGACCGGGCTGACCGTCCTTGCTGATGATGAAGCTCTGCTTGGTGTCGAGGTCGTCGATGCGTTCGATAGGACTGATGACAGCTGCCGTTCCGCAGGCTCCAGCCTCCTCGAAGGTGGCAAGTTCCTCTTCGGAAATCTGACGACGCTCTACCTTCATTCCGAGGTCCATTGCCAACTGCATGAGGCTCTTGTTGGTAATGCTGGGCAAAATGCTGGAGCTCTTAGGCGTAATGTATGTGTTGTTCTTGATACCGAAGAAGTTAGCAGCGCCACACTCGTCCATATACTTCTTCTCCTTTGCGTCGAGATAGAACTCACAGCTGTAACCGAGGTCGTGCGCCATCTTGTTGGCACGGAGACTGGCTGCATAGTTGCCGCCCACCTTGTAGATGCCAGTTCCGAGAGGTGCCGAGCGGTCGTATTCACGGATGATGACGTAGGGATTTGTGGCAAAACCGCCCTTGAAGTACGGACCGACAGGCGTTACGAAAATGAGGAAGAGATACTCGCTGGCAGGATGTACGCCGACCTGGGCACTGGTGCCAATGAGAAGAGGACGTATGTAGAGGGTCGCTCCACTCTCATAGGGAGGAATGAAGCGTTCGTTGAGATGAACAACCTTGTCCACCATCTCGTTGAACCTTTCGGTAGTTATCTCGGGCATCAGGATGCCGCGACAGGTGCTTTGCAGACGGGCAGCGTTCTCGTCGCTGCGGAAGACGCGCACCTTGCCGTCTGGACAACGATATGCCTTCAGTCCCTCGAAGGCTTCCTGTCCGTAGTGCAGGCTTGTTGCAGCCATGTGAATGGGAATGGTCTCCTCGCTGCAAACTTCTATCTCACCCCATGCACCATTACGATAGTAGCAGCGCACATTGTAGTCTGTCTTCATGTAACCAAACGAAAGGTTACTCCAATCAATTTCGTTCATAATGAGCCCCTCTATATCTCCCTAAAGGGAGACTTTTGAATTTTGAATTTGATAATTTTGAATTTGGGTACAAAGTTACACCTTTTCCTCGACATTCAGCAAGGATTTGCAATTTTTTTCTGCTTCGTAGAGCTTTTCGTGACAATATTTCATCAACTTCTGGGCTTCGCGCAAACGCTCAGCCATTACATCGATGCCTATTTCACCCTGTTCCATCTGTACAGCCATCTTTTCAAGTTTCTGCATGGCCTGCTCGTAAGTCAATTCTTCTTGCATAATACTACCTTTGAATATATTTCTCCATTTTCCGTATTTGTCGTCAAGATATCTCCCTCCGTGAGACCCTCGATACTGCGAACCACTTTGCCACCAAGGGTTGTTATCGTGTAACCACGCTTCAAGAGAAGTCTTGGGTCGAGCGAGTCAAAGCGTTGCTTCATGAATTGATAGCGATACTTCTCACGTTCAATATGTTGAGTGCTATTAGTAACAAGCCTTTGATATAGAAGTTGCAGCCTTCCTGGTTCGCGTTCGAGACGTTGTCCAGCTGTACATGTCAGACGTTGAGCAAGGAGTTCAAGCTTGTTCTGTTGCTTTTGGTAGAAGCCCATGAAGAGCAGGGGAAGGACAGCCTTTTGGTGCTCTAAACGCTGTTTCTCACGCAAGATTCTCTCCCCAGCCGAACGAGTGATACGCTGATAGAGTTCGTCGAGCGATGCCGCTTCCCCAGCCTGATGGTCGATAATGAAGGCCGCTGCGGCTGTCGGAGTCTTGACTCGGGTATGTGCCACAAAGTCGAGGACCGTTTCATCCCGCTCGTGTCCGATACCTGTAAGAACGGGCAACGGATATTGTGCGATACAGGCAGCCAGTTCATAGCTGTCGAAATCGCTTAGGTCGCTACTTGCCCCGCCACCTCGGATAATGACCACAAGGTCGAAGGAGCGTTCGGCAGAAGCAGCCACAATCTCCTCGAGGGCGTTGATGATGCTTTCTGGCACCTGTTCGCCCTGCATGATGGCAGGAAAGAGCTTCACGTCGAAGTGGAAGCCATAGTCGTTCTGTTCCAACTGGTTGCAGAAGTCGCCATAACCAGCAGCCGTGGCACTACTGACGAGAGCGATACGCCTCAGCAGACGCGGTAAAGGAAGCTCCTGATTGTCGTGCAGAATGCCGTCCTTCTCTAACTGCATGAGTATTTCTCTGCGCCTTTTAGCAAGGTCGCCCAAAGTGAATGTCGAATCGATGTCGAGCACATTGAGCGAGTATCCGTATTGTTCGTGGAAGTTGACCTTGACCAATAGCTTCACCTGCAAGCCTTTGCGGAGTGTCTCGCCCGACTCCTTCTGGAACCTCAGGCGCAGTAGTCCGTAAGTCCTTGCCCAGCAAGTGATTCGTGCCCTGGCCACGATACGGTCAGCGAGCTCATCTTTCTGAACAAGCTCGCCGTAGAAGTGCCCGCCGTAGGCTGGCGTACTGACATCACTCAGCTCACCCACAACCCAATACGATTCATCGAAATGTATCTCGACAATCTCGCGCACCAAGCTGTTCAGCTCGAATAGTGTCAGGACCTCGTTCTTCATTTCCTCTTCACTTGAGTACGACACGGTCACCACAAGCTTTAGCAAGTTCCTTGACGAGCAGGGTCTTCTGCCTGAAATCCTCTTTTAGTTTCTGTACCTTTTCCAAGTCTGCCTTTATTGCAGGGTCTTTCATCTGCTCGATGATATTCTTCAATTCTTTCTGTACGATACCAAGCTTGTAACTGGCTATGAGGCTGGGTATAACTTCATCAAGATGAATGCTCTCCCCATCCTCTTGAGGATCTTGGTCAGATTTAGACGGAACTTCATACAACTTGCTCAGTTCCACAGACTCTGGGCCTAACAGGAGGGCAATCGAACGTATTGCTTCGTCGGGATGGTTGATGAAGTACTGCTCCGCATGGAAGTTTGGGGCATGTGCGTTCTCGACAGCTTCCTTCAACAACTTCTGACAAATGGTGGATTGCAGATGTATATTGTCATCCTGAAGGCTATAGGAGATGTATTCAGCTACGGAAAGCGGTACCTCCTGTCCGTTCTCGTCTTCGATATAGCACATTACCTTCTCTCCATGACGGATAATCATTTGGGCGATGGTAGCTTCGGGACCGATGACTCCTTCCACACTTGCCCGCGGGGAGGTTTTATGCTCTTGAGCCGGAGCTGTTGTGTTCTCCCCATGGGGGGTAGAGGAAGGCTGTGTTCCTCTTTGCTCTCTTTCGAGTTCCTTTTGCCTTTCTGCACGCAGATTACCCCTCTGGGCATTGACGGCATTGGTTATGAGACGCTCGGGCATTTTCAATTGCTGAGCAGCATGGCGGATATAGATGGTGCGCTTTATCTCGTCGGGGATGACGGCGATGCTTTCTGCCACATTATGAATGAGACGCTCCTGAACATCAGGGTCATCTTTTTGGGCATCTCCGGTGTGCGAAGCCTTGTAGGTAATGAAATCCATCTGATTCTCCTGCAAGTATTGCTGGTATTCGGTGGCCGTGTGCTTGCGGGCAAAGCTGTCGGGGTCGTCGCCGTCAGGCAACAGGAGCAGCTTGACGTTCATACCCTCGGCCAACAACATATCGATGCCGCGTTCGCTTGCATGGATACCCGCTTCGTCCCCGTCGAAGATAACGGTAATGTTGCTGGTGATACGATGGATGAGGTGAATCTGTTCGGGCGTGAGAGCTGTACCAGAGGACGCTACGACGTTCTCCACACCCTGTTGGTGCATAGCCATGACGTCCGTATAGCCCTCAACCAAATAACAGAGGTCGGCTTTGCGTATGGCCTGTCGCGCCTGGAAGAGGCCGAAAAGCTCTTTACGCTTGCTGTAGATGATGCTCTCGGGGGAGTTCTGGTATTTGATGGCAACGCCTTTGGTGGCAGCATCGAGGACACGCCCTCCGAAGCCTGCCACACGTCCGCTGGCAGTATAAATAGGCCAGATGACACGTCCCCAAAAGCGGTCGCGCAATTTGCCATCTTCGCGCTTCAGACTCAGTCCTGTTCCGATGCTCAGACGGGGTTCCATTTCGTCCTGGTTGTTCACCAGATAGCGTTCTTGATAACCGGCCTTCAACGCATCTGCGGAAAGGGAATGTTCGCGGCTATTGGGACAGAATCCCACTTGGAATTTTTCTAAAATATCATCGCGGAATCCACGTCCCCGGAAGTAAGCAAGTCCGATGGCACGACCGTCAGGCGTATTCCAAAGCTGGTCCTTAAACCATTCGCGTGCCCATTCGTTGAGGATGAACATGCTATCGCGGTCGCCTCGAGACTGTATCTCGTCTGGGGTCAGCTCTTTTTCCTCAATCTTGATGCCATATTTCTTAGCGAGATAGCGGAGAGCATCGGGGTAAGAGAGTTGTTCGTGCTTCATGATAAAACCGACCGGGCTGCCTCCTTCGCCGCAAGCAAAACACTTGCAATAGTTGCGGGCAGGCGATACCATGAACGAAGGGGTGCGGTCGTCGTGGAAGGGACAAAGTCCCTTCAGGTTGGCTCCAGCACGCTTCAGGGTGACGAAGTCAGAGACGACGTCCACGATGTTCGCGGCATCCAAAATCTTATTAACGGTAATGCGGTCTATCATGCTTCTTCGTTATGACGTTATTTCGTTGTTACGAATTTATTCATCTTCGTTGTCCTCCAAGTCGAACTCGAAGTCTGCGAAGAACTCAGGTACTTCGTCCCGGAAGTCGTCCAGGCTGCGGCGTTCTTTCTTGGTGGGACGGCCTGTGCCCTTAGCTCTGCCGACGAAGCCGCTTATCTTGCTCATTTCGAGCAACTCGTACTGGTCTGGAGCTGTAACGTTCTCCAATATCTCTGGAATGAGTTTGGCTCCGACGCGCCTTTCAATGGGTTGAAGTATGCGGAAGCTATAGGTGATGGGCGGCTTGCGGACGCTTACCACATCGCCTGCCTTTACCATTCTGCTGGCTTTGATTTGAGTGCCACCCATGCTGACCTGCCCTTTCTTGCAAGCCGCAGCAGCTATGGAACGTGTCTTGAAGATACGTGCGGCCCAAAGCCACTTGTCTATCCGAGCCTCAGAATTAGTCATTTGTTACCAGACGACAGATATTCACGATGGTCATCATGGCCTTCTCCATACTTTGGATGGGGACAAACTCGTGACGGCCATGGAAGTTGAGACCTCCTGCGAAGATGTTGGGACAAGGAAGTCCTTTGAAGCTGAGTTGTGCTCCGTCTGTACCTCCTCGGATGGGCACCACGTTGCAGAATCCGCAAGCCTCCTCGATGGCGCGTTTTGCGATATCGGTTACCTGCGGCTTGTCCTGAAGCTGGCTCAGCATATTATAATATTGGTCGTTCAGGACAACCATGACCGTGTTCTGTCCGTACTTGGCATTCAGCTTCTCGGCAACATCGAGCACCACTTGCTTGCGGAACTTGAAAATGTTGCTGTCGTGGTCGCGGATGATGTAGGAGAGCTGAGCCTCTTCTACTGTTCCGTTCATACCTGTCAGGTGGAAGAAGCCTTTGTATCCTTCCGTTTTTTCAGGCCGCTCATCCTCAGGTAGTAATGCAGCAAACTCTGAAGCAATAATGCAAGCATTCTTCATCTTTCCTTTGGCATAGCCTGGATGAACGTTGCAGCCCTTGATGAGTATCTTTGCGCTTGCGGCATTGAAGTTCTCGTACTCCAACTCTCCCACCTCGCTACCGTCCATCGTGTAGGCCCATTCGCAGCCGAACTTCTTCACGTCGAACAGATGTGCTCCGACGCCGATTTCTTCGTCGGGATTGAAAGCGACGCGAATCTTGCCATGCTTGATTTCAGGATGAGCCATCAGGTAGGTCATAGCTGTCACAATCTCAGCGATACCGGCCTTGTCGTCTGCTCCGAGCAAGGTGTGGCCGTCTGTAACGATGAGGTCCTCGCCTATGTGTTCTTTGAGTTCGGGGAACTGGCTGACGGTTGTCACGATATTATCTTCCTTGCAAAGCACGATGTCCGAGCCATCGTAATTCTCGATGATACGAGGCTTGATGTCTTTGCCGCTACAGTCGGGACTGGTGTCCATGTGGGCGATGAAGCCGATGGTAGGTACCTGCTTGTCGGTATTGGCAGGCAAAGTGGCATAGACGTAGCCATGCTCGTCCATCTCGACCTCGGTCAAACCAAGTTGTGTAAGCTCGTCGCGCAGATATTCGGCCAGCGCCAGCTGCTTCTCCGTACTGGGGCATTGTGACTCGTTTTCTTCGCTGCTCTGCGTGTCGAAGCCGACGTAACGGAGAAAACGTTCTTTCAATTCATAATTCATATTCTTCATTCATTATTAAGAGAGATAGCAAATCCCTCATTCTTCACTTTTCACTTATTATTGTAGTTGCACATTGCGAACTGGATGCCGCTAAGGGCGAAAGCCTTGATGGCATCGCAAGCCACGAGTGCCTTCTCGTTGACGATTTGTTCTTCTTCAGGCGTAAAGCCGCTGAGGACGAAGTCTATCTGCGTACCTCGCGGGAAGTCGTTGCCGATGCCGAACCGGAGGCGGTTGTAACCCTGTCCTCCGAGCGTTTGGGCTATGTGCTTCAGCCCGTTGTGTCCGCCATCGCTACCTCCTTGCCTGATGCGGATGGTTCCGAGGGGCAGGCTCAGGTCATCGACGACGACCAGCATATTCTCTACAGGAATCTTTTCCTGCAACAACCAATAGCGGACGGCATTACCGGAGAGGTTCATGTAGGTGGACGGCTTGAGCAGCACCAGCTCGGCATTCTTCACGCGCATGTGGGCGACGAAGCCGTATCGGCGGTCTTCAAAAGCAGTATTGGACGCCTTAGATAGGGCGTCCAATACTCTAAATCCGATATTGTGGCGGGTGCCATCGTACTCGGGGCCGATATTACCCAACCCTACAATGAGGTATTTCATTCAATTATTCTTCTGTAGTCTCCTTAGAAGCAGCACTCATAGCGCTTCTGGTCATCTTAACCTGGCAGACAACAACGCTGGGGCTGGTTACCAGTTCGAGACCTTCGAAGCTGAGCTCAGCAACCTTGATGGTCTTACCGAGACCGAGGTTGGTCACGTCGATATCGAGACGCTCGGGAATGGCTGTATAGGGAGCACGAACCTTCAGCTTACGCACGCTTGCGGCGAGCTTACCACCGGCACGTACGCCTTCTGCCAGACCGTTCAGTTTGATGGGCACTTCCATCACGATGGGCTTATTCTCTGTAATTTCATAGAAATCGACATGCAGCAGCTTGTCGGTAACGGGGTGGAACTGGAGCTCCTTCATGACAGCCTTGCATTCCTTGCCGTCGATGTTGAGGTTCACGCTGTAGATGTCGGGAGAATACACGAGCTTGCGAAGCTCTTCCTGAGTAGCGCTGAAGCTCAAAGCCTTTGGCAGGCCATTCTCGCCCTTAGCCTCGCCATAGAGGTTGCAGGGAACTGCACCGGATTTACGAATCTCGCGGCTAGCCTTCTTACCAGTAGCGGTGCGGGCTGTGCCTTTTACGTCAATACTTTTCATTTGTTTTTGTTGTTTTGTGTTACTATAAATTAAGTTTCTATTGCTTAATTCGCCATCACACGGCTTCAAAAGCGGGTGCAAATTTACAACAATTTCCTGATACTGCCAAATATCGGGGCAGAATTTTTGCTTAGAGCGAGGGAGAGAGCGCTACTTCAAGGCGGGAAGGAGAATGACGAAGATATCAATCTCTTGCTACCCTGTAATATTGCTCCAGCAGCCAGGCCTTCTGTTCTGGGATGGTCATGTTACTGTTGTCCAAGACGATAGCATCTTCAGCCTGACGGAGGGGACTGATGGCTCGCGTCGAGTCGATACGGTCGCGTTCAATAACGTTGGCACGTATCTCGTCGAAGCTGCATTTCTCGCCCTTTGCGGTCAGTTCGTCGTAACGGCGTTGGGCACGTACATCGACACTTGCCGTAACAAAGACTTTCAGCTCGGCATTCGGGAATACAACGGTTCCGATGTCGCGACCGTCCATGATGACGCCCTTCGCTTCTCCCATCAGGCGTTGCAAATCGACCATTGCCTCGCGGACGAAGCCAAGTGTAGCAATTGGACTGACAAATTTCGAGACCTCCATCGTGCGTATGTCATGCTCCACGCAAACGCCGTTCAGGTAGGTGTCAGGACGGCCTGTTTCCTCGTTCAGCTGGAAAGTTATCATGATGTCCGGCATGTGACGGCGCAGACCCTCTTCGTCAATACCTTCCTCGGTAATCAGGCTATGCTGCAGGCTGTAGAGCGTCACGGCACGGTACATCGCGCCTGTATCTATATATATATATCCAATCTCCTTGGCGAGGTCTTTGGCCATTGTGCTCTTACCACAGGAAGAGTGGCCATCGATTGCAATAGTTATCAGTTTCATTGTTCTTTCGCAAAATTATAAGCTAATGTAAAGGCGAGGGTTGGTGCGCTGACGTGATATTTGGCGTAGGCAACACCAAACTTCAGCCGTTTCAGGTTGACGCCGCCGCCGAACGAGAAACCGGCTGCATGTGAGGAGCCTGCTGCCGTCATCTCGTAGCCGCGACGGAAGTTATAGCCCAAGCCGATATAGTAATTGTCTGATATGAGGTATTCTGCACCCAGCAAGAAATGGTTGATGAAGATGCTGCCCGACTTGAGTTTCTTGCCGGTTGTGAAATAGTCATCCGAGGTCCAGCGCGTCAAGTCAACCATCGTGAGCGAGATACGGATGGGGGCATGGCCGAGCGACTTGGTGAAGCCTATCTCCAGGTCTGCAGGCAAGTGGTCGCGCTTGTTGCCGAAGCTCTTTATCTGTCCGCCAAGGTTGCGTGCGGCAAGGGAAAGCGAGAGATCCAAATCCTCGTCGTAATAGTTCAGTCCGAGGTCTGTTGCCAGAGCGCATGATGTGTAGGGGCCATAGTGCGAATAGATGAACTTGGCCGTTACGCCGCCAGCCCATCGTTCACTCAGGAGATGGCTATATTGGCCTGCGAGACAAAGGTCAAGGGGTTTGAAATTTCCGACGACCTCGCCCGAAAGGAGGGTCTCGTCTGTCGAGCCGTAGCCTACGAATCTTGCGTGTACACCCCAGTTGCCGTACTTGCCCACTTGCTGCGAATAGGCGGCTGCGGCAGTATTGCATCCCTGCATGTAGGTCATGAACGAGAAGCCTATCGTCTTGTCGCTAACGCCTGTCAGCAAAGCCGGGTTCTGCAACGCAAGCGAGATGTCATCCTCGACGAGGGAGATGTTCTTGCCGCCGAGTGCCGTTGAATGGGACGAGACGGGCAGGTTGAGGAAATTGAACACGCTTCCGCTCTCCTGAGCATTACAAATGGCAGAGGACAAAAGGAGATAGCAGAAGATATATGACGTCAGTCTCTTCATTTTATTCAAAATATTCATAAATCGGCTCCAAAGTTAAGGCTTTTTATATCAATAACGGACATCATAGGCACAAAATTACATTCAAACGAAAAAAAATCTCTCTTTCGTGTACGTTGTATAAAAAAAAGATGTAAATTTGTGCCACTAATAGTACAATATAGCAACAAATAACAACAAAATACATCATGGAAGCAAACAAAACAGTTAACGAGGAGTTGCAGGGTCAGAAATCGACCAACATGCTGATTGGATATGTTCTGGCGCTCGCTGCTATGTTCGTCGCCTTCGAGTACACTCAGCGTGAGGTAAAGGTGGTGGACGATGAGAAGATTTATGATTTCAGAATGGAAGAGGACATGATTCCCATCACGCAACAGCAGGAAGTGGTGGCTCCTCCTCCAGCAGCTGCTCCTACCATAATGGAGTTCATCAACGAGGTAGAGGATGATACCGAACTTCCCGAAGAGGAGATTGAGACCTCCGAGGAGATGAATCAGGCCATTACAGCCGTTGTGGGTACAGGTGCTCCCAGCGCCGTCGTAAGTGCTCCCGTCGGTCCTGTAGTCGAAGCCGACGATGATGACCGTATCTATGAGATGGTAGAGGAAAACGCTCAGTTCCCTGGTGGCGACGAGGCTTGCTTCAAGTGGCTGAGCGAACACATCAAGTACCCCAGCATCTGCCAGGAGCAAGGTGTACAGGGTCGTGTCATCGTGAACTTCGTGGTCAATCGTGACGGTTCCATCGTCGATGTGAAGACCGTACGTTCTCCGGACCCCAACCTGACCAAGGAGGCCGAGCGCGTCGTGAAGATGATGCCCAAGTGGAAACCCGCTCGTCAGGGTAACAAGACCGTACGTTCTCGTTTCACCCTGCCCGTCATGTTCCGCCTGAACTAAAGATTTGTCCCGGTTTGGGGGCTAAACAATCAATAAAATCCTAACTCACAAAACGAGACCCCTCTTCCCCATTAAGGGGTTGGGGGGTCTTCTTAATATAATAATAATGTATAGTAGCAAACAACTCCTGCAGATGGTGGAAGAAGCCATCGCCAGCCTGCCCCTTGAACGGGAGCCCCAGGGACTCTATGCCCCCATACGCTATGTCCTCTCGCTTGGCGGCAAGCGTATCCGTCCTGTACTCATGCTCATGGCCTACAATCTCTATCACGACGACGTAAGGCCCTGCCTCATGCCCGCCATCGGCATCGAGACCTTCCACAACTTCACCCTTCTGCACGACGACTTCATGGACCACGCGGAAGTGCGACGGGGCAAGACCTGCGTTCATCTCAAGTGGAACGACAATACCGCCATCCTGAGCGGCGACAACATGCTGGTTCTTGCCTTCCAATACATGATGCAATGTGACGAGGCAAAGATGCCCGCCATCATGCGCCTCTTCACCAAGACCGCTACCGAGATAGACGAGGGACAGCAATATGATATCGACTTCGAGACGCGGAACGACGTGACCGAGGCAGAATACATCGAGATGATACGCCTCAAGACTTCTGTCCTGCTGGCTTGTGCCTTGCAGATAGGAGCCACGTTGGGAGGCGCTTCGGAACAGGACGCCCAGTCGCTCTATCGCTATGGCGAGTGCCTCGGACTTGCGTTCCAGCTTCAGGACGACTACCTCGACGTCTATGGCGACCCCAAGGTGTTCGGCAAGAAGATTGGCGGCGACATCCTTTGCGACAAGAAGACCTTCATGCTCATCAACGCCCTACTCCACGCCTCCGACGAGGACCGCGCCGAGCTGGAACGTTGGATAGGCAACAAGGACTGCAACCCCGACGAGAAGATACAGGCCGTCACGACGCTCTACACGAAGATTGGCGTGCATAGGATGGCGCAGGAGCGGATGGACGCTTATTACGCCGAGGCCGAAGCGTGCCTGAACGAAGTCAGCCTGCCCGAGGAGCGCAAGCAGATGCTTCGCGGCATCGCCCTCGAGCTGATGGGCCGCCAAAGCTGAAGCCCATGATAGATACCCACAGCCATATCTACGAGCCTCCGTTCAAAGCGGACCGCGATGAGGTCATCCAACGGGCGCGGCAGGCAGGTGTCGAGTGCATCCTCCTTCCCAACATCAACGCCGCCAGCATAGCTCCCATGCTCGACATGTGCCAACGTTATCCGGGCTATTGCTACCCGATGCTCGGCCTGCATCCGGAGGACATCGAGGAGGACTACCACCAGGTGCTGGCCGACATGAAGTCCCTGCTGGAGGCTCCAGACCATCCTTACGTCGCGATTGGCGAGATAGGACTGGACTATTATTGGGACAAGACAAAGGTCAAGGAGCAGGAAGAGACCTTCCGCACGCAGATTGAATGGGCCATCGAGTACCACCTGCCGCTCATGATACATTCCCGCTCGGCACATCGCCAGCTGGTTGCGGCCATGACGGAATATCGCGACGAGAACCTTTCGGGTGTCTTCCATTGCTTCGGCGGTACGGCGGACGAGGCGCAGGAGCTGCTCCAGTTCCCAGGCTTCGCGCTCGGCATAGGTGGCGTGCTGACCTACAAGAACAGTTCCTTGCCCGAAGCTCTGGCCTCGGTTCCCCTGGAGCGAATCGTGCTCGAAACCGACTCCCCGTACCTGGCTCCCGTACCCTATCGCGGGAAGCGAAACGAGAGCGCTTATGTGGTCGAAGTGCTGCGAAAAATCGCATATATATATAATGTAAGCGAACGGCAGGCGGAAGAGGTCACAAACAGCAACGCAAAACGGATATTTCGGCGTATTAATCCGCAATAAACAGCTCAAAACAACAAAAAACATGAATATATCGAAACTTTTTGCTCAAAAGCTATGGTCGTATGAGAAAAAAAAGGTATTTTTGTGAGCGAAAAGTGCGAAGTCGGACATAGTTCGAGGCAACGCACATACAACTTGGAGAGATGCTCGAGTGGCTGAAGAGGCACGCCTGGAAAGCGTGTGACCGGCAAAACTGGTTCGCGAGTTCGAATCTCGCTCTCTCCGCAAAAGAAAAGAGAAAACAAAGAAACAAATAATAATCATAAACATCTAAACAAACAACACAATGAAAAAGTTATTTGCAATTATTGCAATGGTTGCTGCATGTTCATTTGCTGCAACATCATCTGTTATGGCTCAGGAAGACGAAGCTGCTGCTGAAGAAGTGGTAGAAGCTGTTGACTCAGCCGCTGTTGACACCGCCGAAGCTGTTGAAGAGACAGTCGAGGCTGCTCCCATCGTGGAAGAAGAGAGCGAAGGTGTGTTCAAGACCCTCAAGACGAAGTACATCGAAGGTGGCGCAGGCTTCATGTCTCTCGTAGCCATCGCCCTCGTACTGGGTCTCGCATTCTGCATCGAGCGCGTTGTTTACCTGACTCTCGCTCAGATTAACACACGCAAGTTCACGAAGGAACTGGCCGACCTCGTAGCCGCTGGCAAGATTGCCGATGCCATCGCTAAGTGCAAAGGCACACGCGGACCGGTAGCCCAGGTAAGCCGCAAGGCTATGGAATGCCTCGACAGTAACGACCGTAACGACATCGCTACCATCGAGCGCACCATCAACATGGAGGCTGAGGTTCAGGGCTCTTACCTCGAGCAGAACTGCTCTTGGATTACCCTCTTCATCGCCATGGCTCCGTCTCTCGGTTTCTTGGGAACTGTGATTGGTATGGTGATGGCCTTCGACGACATCCAGCGTGCTGGCGATATCAGCCCGACCGTCGTTGCAGGCGGTATGAAGGTCGCCCTTATCACCACCATCTTCGGTATCATCGTTGCCCTGATTCTGCAGGTGTTCTACAACTACATCCTCGCCAAGGTTGAGGCATTGACCGGCAACATGGAAGAGGCAGCTCAGGAATTGCTCGTTATGTGCGTCAAGAGCGACAAGTGCAAGAAGTAAATTTGAAGATTAGAGATTAGGGATTAAACTATTTTTCTTAACTCTTAACCCTTAATTCTTAACTCTTAATTAAAAGTAGAACTATGAAGATTGAAAAAATATCAAGTCGCGTGCTGCTTGTATGTGTCGCGGTGATTATCGTATGCTTTGGCGCTTTCATGACCATTGGCTATGACAATCTGGTAGGCGACTACAACGAGCCTATGCTCACCGACGTCATCATGTGGCTCATGTATGTGCTTGTTGCCGTAACGGCTGCGCTCACCATCTGGTCGCTGATTCGTAGCGCACAAGCCAACAAGGGCAACGACCCTGCTGCCACTACCGGTGTGCCCGGAGGTAAGATTACCCTGTTTACGGCAGGTCTCACCATCGCTTCGCTCGTCGTCGGATGGGTATGCGGTCTGGGTGAAACAGACTTTACCACCACGAGTGGTTCCGTTACAACCGCAGGCTGGGTGACCGTAGTCGATGTGTTCATGGTCAGCATTGGCATATTGTTCCTGGCAGCCGCTATTGCTGTAGCCATCAGCATGACTGGCATAGCAACCAAGAGCGCAAGTAAGTAAAAACCGACCCTTAAAACAAGAAAGATATGGCAAAGACAAAAAAGAAGATGCCGGGTTTGAACACCACTTCAACTGCCGATATCTCCTTCATGTTGCTCATCTTCTTCCTGGTTACGACATCAATGGATACAGACAAGGGTTTGACTCGACATCTGCCCAAGCCGCCAGATCCAGATCAGGAAGATGCTACAATGGACATCAAGGCAAGGAACATCCTGTACGTCCGTATTAATGCTGCAGGTCAGCTGTGGGTCGAGGATGAGGTGAACGGCCCTGGCTATCCCGACATCCGCGAGCTCCGTCCGCGCGTCAAGGAGTTCGTCAAGAACGAGCAGAACCTGAGCAAGTGGCCCGAAAAGCACGTCAAGAATATCGACCTGCTGGGACAATGCTTCGTGACCGACAAGCACGTGATAAGCGTACAGACCGACCGAGGCACACCATACGACATGTACTTCCAGGTGCAGAACGAGCTGGTGGCTGCCTACAACGAGCTCAGAAACGAGCTCTCCAAGCAGAAGTTCGGCCGCGAGTTCCAGTATCTCAACAATGAACAAGTGGCTGCAATCAAGCAATACTATCCTCAGAATATCTCTGAGGCTGAACCCAAAAAGTATGGAGGAGACCAATAATGGCATTTAAAAAGAAAGAAAAACGCGGAATGCCAGAGATGAACACCTCATCTCTGCCCGACCTTATCTTCACCATCCTGTTCTTCTTCATGATGGTAACCACGATGCGTGAAGTCACCCTCAAGGTGAAGTTCACGGTTCCCGCAGGTACCGAGCTTGAGAAGCTGGAGAAGAAGTCGGTAGTATCGTTCATCTATGTTGGTCCCCCAACCGACAATCTGCGCGCCCAGATGGGTAGCAGCACACGTATTCAGCTCAACGACCGCTATGCAGAGGCTCGTGAAGTCATGGACTTCGTAGCAGCAGAGCGTCGCGGCATGATGAATCAGGCTGAGCAGATTATCAGCATCAAGGCCGACCAGCGCACACAGATGGGCTACATCATCGACATCAAGGAAGTGTTGCGTAAATCCTGGGCGTTGCGTATCAATTACTCAGCAACCCAAAGGAAATAACAACGGCTCGTCCGTTCTCTGATACAACCGCAGGCGGTTCCCTCGAAAAAAGGAGCCGCCTGTTGTCGTTTTCAACTTTTTATTTTTTAACTTTTTCATTTTTTTCATTTCGCTCAAAGAGCGAATGGTCCTTACCCTCCGTCGCAAGTGGGGACTTGCTCCCCTTTGTGGGGCCGCAATGACATTCAGTCATTGCTCTAAAGACCCCAGTCGCCCATGCACGAGGTAGTACCAAGTGCAGTCAGAGCAGCCGTAAGGATGCTGACAATGAGCTGAATGATTGTTTTCCAGGTTTCCTTTTTCATAATTTTTGTTTTTTGAAGTTAAAGATTTTTTTGGAGTTAAAGAAGTTCTTGGATTCTTTAGTTCCGCCTGCGCCTGAGCTTTGCGAAGAACCAAGGCGCGATTCTTACACGCTTTAGCGGAAAGGCGCAATGTTAGTTGCGGTTCGAGGATGCTTTAGCACCACGGCGCGATGTTAGTTGCGGAGGCTGGAGCAGGGCGGCATCAAAGAGGAAATGTTTCGTGCCCGTAAAGAATGGCAGCGGAAGAATGGTTATAATAGCGGCGGTTCTGAGCTGAAATGATTTTGGCAGGATGCGCATGATGGGCATGATAGGCAGGATGGGCCAAATAAAATGCCTATTAAGCCTATTAACCCTTTTAACCCTACTAAGCCTCTCTCTACCTGCGCCTGAGGAGGTAGATGCCGAGTAGGCTGACGGGGGCGGAGAGGGCGTTGACGAGGAAGTAGGTGTTGTAGCCCAGTTGCTCGACCAGCCAGCCGCTGAGCGCCATCGGCACTATCATGGCGGCTGAGACAAGGGGTATCTGCAGCATGTTGATGGTGTTGCGATAGCGTGGGCCGGAAATGGTGCTGATGGGAAGGCGGCAGACGCTTAGCCCCAACCCGAACAGGAACTGGGCCGACATGGTGCAGCAGCATAATGCGGGCAGAGTCTGGGGCGGCCAGAAGGTCATGCCCAGATAGACAAAGGGCGAGAGCACCAGGCTGAGAGCCATCGGCCAGAAGAGGCGTTGCAAGGTGTGACGAATGATGAACAGCCGCCCCAGGGCTATGCCGATGCTGAAGGCTATTACGCCTACGGTTCCCTGGGCAAAGCCTATCTCCTGAATGGTACATTGCAGTCCTCCGTGCGCGTGCGTATCATATAAATAAAGTACGCGCGCGTGGAACATAAGTGCCTGAGGCAAGAGGAGGAGGAAGAGTACCAAGACGGACAGGGGACTACGGACAAAGGACGACCGACTGGATGTGGTGGAATCTGAGACGGCCTGTTGTCTGTTGTCAGCAGTCTGTTGTCTGTTCGGGAGGATTCCCAGATGGAGGAAGGCGAAGATGAGGAGGATGCCGGCTGTCACGTAGCAGCCTACCGACCACGAATAGCGTATCTGCCGGAAATAGACTTCGAGCGTGCCGACCAGGAAGATGAGGGCTCCGTAGGTGAAGATGACCGACACTTGCGAACAGACAAGCCTGGGGACGGTAAACAGCCGCTGGACGACAGGACGCAGCATGCGCTCGTAGTACATACGCGCGGCCACCTCGTGCCACGCACATAGCAGGCTGACCAGCAGCAAGGCGGAGAAGACGAGGCTCGAACCATTCATCCACTTGACGTTTACCACTCCAAAGGAAAGGGCAAGTAGCACGAGGCTGATGATAAGCAAGACCTCGACGAGATGCAGCACGAGCCGCAGATGCCCTACCCTACTGACCCACGAGCGCATGAACGTCTTCAGCACCCAAGGCACGAAGAGCAGGGCCGAAAAGAATGTGGCCTTTGCTGGTGCCAGCCCCAGCTGGAGCAGCATCAGCAACGCCACATAGGTAACGATTGCAGCAGGAATCTCCTCCGCAGCAAAGAGGGAAAGGAACCACGCTCCCCCGAAATGGGGCTGGGGGCTTTTAGTAGCTTCTGGCGATGAGGACACGAGCCTTGCTGGGTTTTCCTGTTACCATATCCACACCTGGCGTCTGCTCTACGCCGAAGGGCACGCAACGGATGGTGGCCTGTGTCTCTTCCTTGATACGTGCCTCGGTCTCGGCCGAGCCGTCCCAATGGCAGAGGAAGAAGCCGCCGTCCTTGATGCGCTCCTTGAACTCCTCGTAGTCCTCGCACTCGTAGATATGGGCATCGCGGTAGGTCTTTGCCTTCGTGAAGATGTTCTTCTGAATCTCGTCGAGGAGAAGCTTGACGTAGGATGCCATGCCCTTGAAGGGACGCGACTCCTTCTCGAGCGTGTCGCGACGCATCACTTCGACGGTACCGTTCTCCAGGTCGCGGGCGCCAAGCACAAGGCGAACAGGAACGCCCTTGAGCTCGTAGTCGGCAAACTTGAAGCCCGGACGCTTGTTGTCGGCGTTGTCGTACTTCACGCTAATGCCCATCTGCTTGAGCTCCTCGATGACGGGAGCGACGGCAGCATCGACAGCTGCCACCTGTTCGGGCTTGCCTCCGATGGGGATGATGACCACCTGGATGGGAGCCAAGGCAGGGGGCAGGACGAGGCCGTTGTCGTCGGAGTGCGTCATGATGAGCGCGCCCATGAGTCGGGTGCTGACACCCCACGATGTTGCCCAGGCGTATTCGGGCTTGTTCTCCTTGTTGAGGAACTGCACGTCGAAGGCCTTGCCGAAGTTCTGGCCCAGGAAGTGGCTGGTGCCGCTCTGGAGGGCCTTGCCGTCCTGCATCATCGCCTCGATGGTATAGGTGTCGAGGGCACCTGCGAAACGCTCGGTCTCGCTCTTGACGCCCTGAACAACGGGAACGGCCATGTATTCCTCCGCAAACTTGGCATACACCTTCAGCATCTGCTGGGCTCGTGCCTCAGCCTCTTCGCGTGTGGCATGAGCCGTATGGCCCTCCTGCCAGAGGAACTCGCTGGTGCGCAGGAACAGACGGGTGCGCATCTCCCAGCGCATCACGTTGCACCATTGGTTGACCAGCAGAGGCAGGTCGCGGTAGGAATGTATCCAGTTCTTGAACGTGTTCCAGATGATGGTCTCGGAAGTGGGACGGATGATGAGCTCCTCCTCCAGACGTGCAGCAGGGTCAACGACCACGCCGTCGTGTGTCTCGTTCGTCTTGAGGCGATAGTGGGTAACGACCGCACATTCCTTGGCGAAGCCCTCCACATGCTCAGCCTCCCTGGAGAGGAAGCTCTTGGGGATGAGCAAGGGGAAGTAGGCATTCTGCACGCCCGTCTCCTTGAACATATCGTCGAGGGTGCGTTGCATCTTCTCCCAGATGGCGTAGCCGTAGGGCTTGATGACCATACAGCCGCGCACGTCGCTTTGTTCAGCCAAATCGGCCTTCACCACCAGTTCATTGTACCACTTGCTATAGTCCTCACTCCGCTTCGTGAGGAAATCCAATTCTTTTGCCATTTTTTCCTAATAGAGAATATATAATGTTTAATCGAAAATATCTGTTTTTCGCGTCCTATTCGTTCATTTTGGTTGCAAAAATACATATTTTAATTCATAATTCATAATTCGTAATTCATATTTATTTTCTATTCCTGTATTTTTTCACTTTTCACTTTTCACTTTTCACTTTTTGTTGTATCTTTGCAAACGAAAAAAGAAATCAACAAAGAGTATTAACACATAAAAAACGACGAAAAATGAAAGCAAAGAGATTCTTTTTGGGTGCTTTGGCTATAGCCCTGGTACTCTCAGGATGTAACATGAACAACACCACCAAGGGCGGTCTCATCGGCGGAGCCGGCGGCGGAGCTCTTGGAGCAGGTCTGGGTGCTGCCATCGGCGCTCTGGCAGGTGGTTCAAGTGGTGCCAAGCTGGGCGCAGCCATCGGCGCAGGCGTAGGCGTGGCTGGCGGTACAACGGCCGGCATCCTCATCGGTAAGAAGATGGACAAGGCAAAGGCTGCCGCAGAAGCTGTGGAAAATGCCGAGGTTGAGGCTGTTAAGGACAAGAACGGCCTGGAAGCCGTAAAGGTTACCTTCGACAACGGTATCCTCTTCAAGGTAGGCAAGAGCGACCTGCAGGCCGGTGCGCAGAAATCACTTCGCCAGTTCGCCAACAACGTGCTGAACGTCTATACTGACTGCGACGTTGCCATCTACGGCTTCGCAAGCAGCGACGGTAGCGAGGAGACCAACCTGACGCTGAGCCAGAACCGCGCCAACTCCGTTCGCGGCTTCCTGACAAACACCTGCGGCGTGAGCGCTACTCAGATTAAGAGCACTACCGGCTACGGCGAAGACCCCACCTACCTCATCTACGACGCCAACGGCAAGGAAGACAGAAATGCCAGCCGCCGCGTTGAGGTTTATCTGTATGCCAGCGAAGCTATGATTAACGCTGCCAACGCAGGTACACTCCAGTAAAACTGGAAATTGATAATTGATAATTGACTCAACTTTCGCAAGCTCCAGTTTCGCCTGGTTATGAGGTGATAAAGGTCGCTACGCTTTCAGGTTATAAGGTGAAAATGGATGATGGGATGCCAGATAAATATAGTAGAAATGCTAATCTCACCTCAAAACCTCAAACCTTAAAACCTAAAAACCCAATAAGTTGAGCATTTGCGAAACTTGAATAATTGATAATTCTTAGGAAACTTCAAAAACTCTTGCGATGGATTGTGCTCCTGTTCTTTGGGAGTTCAATCCTCGCAGTTTTTGTATATAAGTGGTGTCCCGTCTATGTCACGCCACTTATGATAATCCGTTGTGCCCAACAGGTACATCGGGGCGAACAGTTGCGCCTCAAGCATCATTGGGTACCGCTCGACTCGATGAGCATCTACATGCCTGTCGCCGTTATGGCAAGCGAGGACCAACGTTTCCTCACCCACAACGGCTTCGACTTCATCGAAATCGACAAGGCGATGGAGGAACGACGCTCCGGCAAACGCTACCGAGGCGGCAGCACCATCAGCCAACAGACAGCCAAGAACGTCTTTCTCTGGCCAAATTCCAGCTGGATTCGTAAGGGCCTGGAAGCCTACTTTACCGTCCTGATTGAGTTCGTCTGGGGCAAGGAACGCATCATGGAAGTCTATCTCAACTCCATCGAAATGGGTGACGGCATCTATGGGACCGAAGCTGTAGCACAACAACACTTCGGAAGGCCTGCAATCACCTTGACACGCCCAAATTGCGCTCTTATCGCCGCAACCCTTCCCAATCCATTGAAATTCAGTAGCAAAGACCCCTCTTCGTACATCCTCAGGAGGCAAACGGCCATCATGCAACAAATGCGACATATCGACATTTTTCAAAAAAAATAACACTTCGCTTGCACTTTTAGCCATATTGACTTTGCAAATAACAAAGAATTTTGTATCTTTGCAACGCAAAAAACGTTTTTTCCTATTATGTTTGACTCTTTCTACAGAATGCATCAGTATCTGGTAGAGCGTACACAAGCCCCTATCAGACGTGCCTTGATGGATGAAATTGATTGGCACAAGCGACTTATTGGTATTAAAGGAAGCCGCGGAGTTGGCAGAACAACTTTCCTGCTCCAGTATGCAAAGGAAAACTTCGGTCCCAGAGACCGCAGATGCCTTTACATCAACATGAACAACTTCTATTTCCAGGGACAGACACTCTTCCAGTTTGCCCAGGAGTTCATGCAGGCAGGTGGTCAGGTACTCCTTATCGACCAGGTCTTCAAGTATCCCGAGTGGAGTCATGAGCTGCGTCTCATCTACGACCGCTGCCCACGTCTCAGAGTAATCTTTGCCGGTTCGAGCGTAATGCGGCTCAAGGACGAGAATCCCGAGCTGAACGGCATCTGCGCCAGCTACAACCTGCGAGGCTTCTCGTTCCGCGAGTATCTGAACCTCAGGGCAGGAACGAATTTCCGTCCCTACACCATCCGCGAGATTCAGAACCGCCACGAGCATATCTCCGAAGAGGTGCTCGAACACGTCAATCCGCTTGACTACTTCAACGACTATCTCCACCACGGCTATTATCCCTTCTTCCTCGAGAAGGCAAGTTTCATGGAGAACCTGCTCAAGGCAGTCAACATGATGATTGAGGTGGACATCCTGCTCATCAAGCAGATTGACCTCAAGTACCTGAGCAAGATTAAGAAGCTGCTCTACCTGCTTGCTACGGGCGACTACGGAGCTCCCAACGTCAGCCAGCTGGCACAAGACCTGCAGACGAGCCGAGCCACGGTGGTCAACTACATCAAGTACCTGAGCGATGCACGCCTGCTCAACATGCTGTATCGTCCGGGCGAGGACTTCCCGAAGAAGCCAGCCAGCATCCTCATGCACAACACGAACCTGCTATACGCCATGATGCCCGACTTCAACGACGAGCAGCTGGTCATGGAGACATTCTTCCAGAATGCCCTCTGGGGACGTCATAATGTGCAGAAGGGCGACCGCAGCTGCACCTTCATCGTGGACAAGAACCAGAGGTTCCGCATCTGTCTGGAGCAGCCGAAGCGCAAGAATACGGATGTCCTCTATGCCCTTGCCGGCGTAACTCAAGGCCTGGAGCAGGAGATTCCGCTCTGGATGTACGGGTTCCTATATTAATAGACAATAGATAATAGACAATAGATAATTATGAAAGAAAAGAAATTCGTGACTTGGGATGGCAATACCTGTGCCGGACATGTGGCTTATATGTTCAGCGAGGTTGCTGCCATCTATCCCATCACACCATCATCTCCCATGGCGGAGCATGTTGACGAGTGGGCCGCTCAGGGACGTAAGAACCTCTTCGGCGATACAGTAATGGTTCAGGAAATGCAGAGCGAAGGCGGCGCAGCTGGTGCCGTTCATGGTTCGTTGCAGGCTGGTGCCCTGACAAGCACATTTACCGCCAGCCAGGGCTTGCTCCTCATGATTCCGAACATGTACAAGATTGCCGGCGAGCTGTTACCCAGCGTCTTCCATGTTTCGGCCCGTACGCTCGCTACACACTCTCTTTGTATCTTCGGTGACCACAGCGACGTGATGGCTTGCCGTCAGACTGGCTTTGCCATGCTGGCCGAGGGTAGCGTGCAGGAAGTAATGGACCTCAGTGCCGTTGCTCACCTCGCAGCTCTGGAGGCTCGCGTGCCTTTCATCAACTTCTTCGACGGTTTCCGCACCTCCCACGAGTACCAGAAGGTTGAACTCTTGGAAGAGGACGACGTTCGCGACCTCGTCAACCAGAAGTCTCTCAGCGAGTTCCGTGCCCGCTGTCTCTCTCCCGAACATCCCCAGGCAAAGGGTATGGCCGAGAATCCCGAGACGTTCTTCGCTCATCGCGAGAGCTGCAACCGCTACTACGATGCCGTTCCCGCCATCGTGGAGAAATATATGGCTGCCATCAGCGAGCGTACAGGCCGCAAATACGAGCTCTTCAGCTACTACGGAGCCGAGGATGCAGAGCAGGTTATCATCCTGATGGGTTCTGCTTCAGAAGCTGCCCGCGAGGCCATCGACTACGCCAACGCCAACGGCAAGAAGTACGGTATGGTCAGCGTACACCTCTATCGTCCCTTCAGCGTGAAGCACCTGCTGGCTGCTGTTCCCAAGACCTGCAAACGCATTGCTGTGCTCGACCGCACGAAGGAGCCCGGAGCAAACGGCGAGCCTCTGCTGCTCGACGTTCGCGACGCTTTCTACGGCCAGCCGAATGCCCCCGTCATCGTAGGCGGACGCTATGGCCTCGGTTCTGCCGACGTGACGCCAACCATGATGCTCAGCGTCTATGAGAACCTGGAGCTGCCTCAGCCAAAGGACCACTTCACCATTGGTATCGTGGACGACCTCACCTTCACCTCTCTGCCCGTCAAGGAAGAGATGGCTCTGGGCGGCGAAGGCATCTTCGAGGCTAAGTTCTTCGGCCTGGGTGCCGACGGTACCGTTGGTGCCAACAAGAACTCAGTCAAGATTATCGGCGACAACACGAACAAGTATTGTCAGGCTTACTTCAGCTACGACTCCAAGAAGAGCGGCGGCTTCACCTGCTCTCACCTGCGTTTCGGCGACACGCCCATCCGCAGCACATACCAGATCAAGACGCCCAACTTCGTGGCTTGCCATGTTCAGGCTTACCTGAGGATGTACGACGTGATTCGCGGCCTCCGTCCAAACGGACAGTTCTTGCTGAACACCATCTTCGAGGGCGAGGAGCTCGTGCGCTTCATTCCTAATAATATTAAGAAGTACTTCGCCGAGAAGAACATTACCGTCTATTACATCAACGCCACCAAGATTGCTCAGGAGATTGGTCTCGGCAACCGCACGAACACAATCCTGCAGTCTGCATTCTTCCGCATTACGGAGGTCATTCCCGTCGAGCTCGCCGTTGAGCAGATGAAGAAGGCCATCGTGAAGTCCTACGGCAAGAAGGGCGAGGACGTGGTGAACATGAACTTCGCAGCCGTTGACCGCGGCGGCGAGTACAAGGTTCTGCCTGTCGATCCCGCTTGGGCAAATCTGCCCGCCGACGAGGCTCCCGTCTATGACGAACCCGAATACATCACCAGCCTCATTCGTCCCATAAACGCCCAGAATGGTGCCGACCTGCCCGTCAGCGCTTACAAGGGCTACGAGGACGGCGCTTGGGAACAAGGTACAGCCGCCTACGAGAAGCGTGGCGTTGCCGGCTTCGTTCCCGTTTGGAACCCAGACAATTGCATACAATGTAACAAGTGTGCATTCGTTTGTCCTCACGCAGCCATCCGTCCCATCGTGATGAACGACGAGGAGGTGAAGGGCTTCGAGGGCAAGACCATCGAGATGAAGGCTCCCGCCGCTATGAAGGGCATGCACTTCGTCATCCAGGTCGGCGTGAAGGACTGTCTCGGTTGCGGCAATTGTGCCGACGTTTGTCCGGGCAATCCCAAACTCGGCGGTCCCGCACTCAAGATGGTGGCTTACGACGACAGCAGCGACTTTGCTGCCCAGGAGGCAAAGAACTGGGATTACTGCGTGAAGAAGGTCAGCTCGAAGCAGGACCTCGTCGATATCAAGCAGAGCCCCAAGAACAGCCAGTTCGCTCAGCCTCTCTTCGAGTTCAGCGGCGCTTGTTCCGGTTGTGGCGAGACTCCTTACGTCAAGCTCATCAGCCAGCTCTTCGGCGACCGCGAGATGGCTTCCAACGCCACAGGTTGCTCCAGCATCTATTCAGGCTCCATCCCCTCGACGCCTTACACCAAGAACGCTAAGGGTCAGGGTCCCGCATGGTCCAACTCCCTCTTCGAGGACTTCTGCGAATACGGTCTCGGCATGGTGCTGGGTCGCAAGAAGTTACGCAGCAGAATGCGCAAGCTGGCAGAAGAGTTGTTAACCACAACTGCCTACGATTGGATGCGTGAAGCTACCCAGAAATGGCTCGACACATACGATGACTCTACCGCTAACCGTCAGGCTACTGACGAGTTCGTAACAGCTCTTGAGAAGGCAATACTCGACATCGACGGTTGCATCGAATTCTTCGGAAGCGACAAGGCCAAGGAAATCTATGGCGACAAGCAGCCCGAGATGCTCCAGAAAGCCAAAGAAGCTAAAGCTGCAGGCCGTAAGATATGTATCTGCCACGGCTGCGAGCTCGAAAGCGAACTTCTGGCAAACAAGGACAAACTGGCTAAGGCAAGCCAATGGATTATCGGCGGCGACGGCGCCAGCTACGACATCGGGTACGGCGGTCTCGACCACGTAATCGGCAGCGGCGAGGACGTGAATATCTTCGTCATCGATACCGAGGTTTACTCCAATACCGGTGGTCAGGCTTCCAAGGCAACGCCCATCGGAGCCATTGCACAGTTCGCTGCCAACGGCAAGCGCGTCGGCAAGAAGGACCTCGGCCTCATGCAGGCCACCTACGGCAACGTCTATGTCGCTCAGGTGGCTATGGGTGCCGACCAGAGCCAGTGTCTGAAGGCCTTCCGCGAGGCTGAGGCTTGGCACGGACCTTCGCTCATCATCGCCTACGCTCCCTGTATCAACCACGGTCTGAAGGCCAAGGGCGGTATGGGCAAGAGCCAGGCCGAGGAGGCCAAGGCTGTCGAGTGCGGCTACTGGCACCTGTGGCGCAACAATCCCGCTCTGGCTGAAGAGGGCAAGAACCCCTTCCAGCTGGACAGCAAGGAGCCCGACTGGGACAAGTTCCAGGACTTCCTCGAAGGCGAAGTGCGCTTCCTCTCTCTTAAGAAAGCCGCTCCCGACGAGGCTCAGGAACTCTACGACGCTTGTAAGGCCGCAGCCCAGCGCCGCTACAAGACCTACGTCCGCAAGACCCAGGAAGACTGGAGCTTATAAAAGAAGACCCGGAGCTCGATAAGAACTAGGAAATCTAGGAAATCTAGAAACTCTAGAAACTCTAGGAAATCTAGAAACACTCAGACTAAAGGCAGGCTTCCATTACGGAGGCCTGCCTTTTTGTATATCGCCGCGAATGACGAGGTTGCAGGTTATTTTCTCACGGCTGTACGGGTCATTCGTTCTTCTTGTCCTTTGGAGTGCTCTTCCATTGCAGGGCGGCGCTGCGGATGGCACCGGCGAGGTCTTCCGAGGGGCGGTAGTAGAGGGAGGGGCGGATGTCGTCGAGTTCGATGTCGTCGGGGTTCTCCACCCAGCGGCTGTTGCAGCAGGGGTAGAGTTTCCCTATGGGGCCCATATCGACGATGTATCCCTGCCGGAGCATCTTTGCCGCCTCTCCCATGAAGAGTGCGATGCCGAGCTGCATCTCCATCTCGTTGAGCGTGGTGTTCTTGCCTGCCTGCCGTGCGATGTCCTCGTAGTAGGCGGTTCCGTTGGTAACGATGCGGGCCAGGTAGCCCTGCTGCTTTGTCCTTGGATGTTGGTGTTTGGCCATCATGACCTTCAGTTTCATTTTAGGCATAGTAGGTAGTCGGGTTAGTGAGTGGTTATAGCCAGATTTGAATTTCTTTATAGACTTTTAATGCATTCGTTGTGGTAAGTTCTGAACCTTGTCGTGACCAATACTAAATTTCGTCGTGACGAGATTAGAAATTCATCGTGACGAGTTATAGATTTCATCGTGACGAGTTTCAAAATTCTCTTGAAAAGTATGAAAATTATTGCAACCGACAATCATTTTGGATGCAGAAAAACGTATAAAAATCTCTAAGAATATCATTTTTTGTGCCAAAAAGGGCTGAGATTGACGAAAAAAGTCGTAAATATGCGCCGTTATCTAAAAAAAATATCATAATATGAAAAAAATAATCTATGTAGTATTCGTTACTATTATTCTAGCTGCTTGCGCTCAGACGAAGGAACATAAAGCAGAAATATTAATAAAGGAAAGTCTAAAAAAAGTTCTTTACAAGCCTGAAACATATAAGGCAGTAGATACCCAGATTACTGAAGCATTTTCACCTGACGATGATCCTGATTTTATAATAGAGGTAAAGAAACTGGTAAATATTGCTACAGAACTTGGTTTCTTAGACTCCCCAAAAAGGATGCCCAAAAGAAAATGGCATTATGGAGTGATTCATTTACTAAAGTGGGTAAGAGTGAATATCAAGAAGCCAAAGAAAAGTACGACGAAACAAGTGCTAAGATTGAAGAACTAACAAAAAAAGGCAAGGATATATATGAAAAGGTTACTTCAATGCTTCAAAGTAAACCTGTATTTGTAGGTTATAAGGCAGTTCATAATTATCGTGCAGAAACTAACGATGGTACTGCATGGATTGGGAATACAGTTTATTTCTTCGATAAAGATTTTAAACAATTAATTTATGAAATCGAATTGGATGAATATAATCAAACGAAAGAATTCATAAATGATTTAAAGCATAGAAATTAACATGTATTCAACAGAAAAAAAACTAAAGAAAATACAAACCTAATAAACAATAAGAACAATGAAGAAACTAATGATTGTGGCAGCTACGTCCTGAATAATCCGTTCAATCTGGGTAATCCGTTGTTCTTATAATTATATTCGCGTGGAAGTGTTGAGCAGGTAGGCGTCGAGAATCGTGATGGCTGCCATTGCTTCGACAACAGGAACGGCTCGTGGCAAGACACAGGCATCGTGTCGGCCGCGGGCCTTTAGCGTTGTGGCATTACCATCACGGTCCACCGTCTCCTGTTCGCGGAGCAACGTGGCGACGGGCTTGAAGGCGACGCGGAAGTAAATGTCCTGTCCGTTGGAAATACCACCCTGAATACCGCCGCTGTTATTGGTGCGGGTGGTAATGCCGCCCTTGCCGTCCGGCTCGAAGACGTCGTTCTGCTCGCTGCCGCGACCGCAGGCTCCAGCAAAGCCGAGGCCGTACTCAAAGCCTTTGACAGCATTAATGCTGAGCATGGCAGCTCCCAAGCGGGCATGCAACTTGTCGAACGCCGGCTCGCCCAGACCTACAGGACAGCCCTTTATGACACAGGCGATTATGCCGCCAATGGTATCGCCCTCCGCCTTCACCTGCAGGATGAGCTGCGACATCTTTTCCGCCACAACATCGTCAGGGCAACGCACCGCATTCCCCTCTGCCTTCGTCAAGTCATAATCGAGATAGGAACCCGGCAGAACGATGTCACCCACCTGCTGGGTATAGGCCTGGATGCTGATGCCCAGCTGACGAAGGGCAAGCTTGGCAAAGGCACCGCCCACAACACGGCTGATGGTCTCGCGCGCCGAGCTACGTCCGCCGCCCCGATAGTCGCGGATGCCGTACTTCTGCTCGTAGGTGAAGTCGGCATGAGAGGGACGGAACACATCGCGCATGTTCTCGTAGTCCTCGCTATGCTGATTGGTGTTGCGAACGAGGAAGCCGATGGGACAGCCGGTCGTCTTTCCCTCGAAGATACCGCTGAGCAGTTCTACCTCATCCTCCTCCTTGCGGGCAGTCGTGAGGTTACTCTGACCAGGTTTGCGGCGAGCCAGTTCGCTTTGGATAAAGGCCATATCAACCTCGATGCCAGCAGGCATGCCATCGATGACACCCCCTATGGCAGCACCATGACTCTCACCAAAAGTAGTAAGACGGAAAAGGGAACCTATTGAATTCATAGAAACAAGTATTTGTATTGTCCGTTGTCTGAATTGCTTGCAAAGGTACTAATAAATGAGGGAAAAGCCAAATTAATATTGTGAAAACAGACAAAGTTGCAAATAATTCTTCATTCTTCATTCTTCATTCTTCATTTTTTTCGTATCTTTGCACCCAATTCGCGCAACGCGTAAAGAAAGATTAAAGATTAGAGATTAAGGATTTGGGATAAACTATGAGAAATAAACTAAGAAGTTCTGTCTGCACGGAAGGTCGCCGCATGGCCGGAGCACGTGCTCTTTGGGTTGCTAACGGCATGAAGCGTGAGCAGTTCGGCAAACCTATCATCGCCATCGTAAATTCGTTTACTCAGTTCGTGCCGGGTCACACCCATCTGCACGAGATAGGACAAATCGTCAAACAAGAGATTGAGAAGCTCGGCTGCTATGCCGCTGAGTTCAACACCATCGCCATCGACGACGGTATCGCTATGGGACATGACGGCATGCTCTACTCCCTACCCTCGCGCGACATTATTGCCGATAGCGTGGAGTACATGGTCAACGCCCACAAGGCAGATGCTATGGTCTGCATCTCAAACTGCGACAAAGTGACGCCCGGTATGCTGATGGCTGCCATGCGACTGAACATCCCCGCCATCTTCGTGAGCGGCGGACCGATGGAGTCCCACAAGCTGAACGGCGAGAATGCCGACCTCATCACAGCCATGATTAAGGGTGGCGACCCCTCTGTGAGCGACGAGGAACTGGCTAAGGTGGAGCAGATGGCTTGCCCCGGCTGCGGCGCTTGCTCGGGCATGTTCACCGCCAACTCGATGAACTCCCTGACGGAAGCCATCGGCCTATCGCTCCCTGGCAACGGCAGCATTCTGGCTACCCATAAGAACCGCATCCAGCTCTTCAAGGACGCAGCCCGCATCATCGTGGGGAACGCCCTCGCCTATTACGAGGACGGCAACGAGAGTGTACTGCCCCGCAGCATCGCCACTCGTCAGGCTTTCCTCAACGCCATGACGCTCGACATCGCTATGGGAGCCAGCACTAATACAGTTCTCCACCTGCTGGCAGTTGCCCGGGAAGCTGAAGTGGATTTCAAGATGCAAGATATCGACGAGCTGAGCCGCAAGGTGCCTTTCCTCTGCAAACTTGCCCCGAACTGGCAGAAATACAGCATACAGGAAGAGAACCGCGCTGGCGGCATCCTCGGCATCCTTGGCGAACTGGCCAAGGGCAACCTGCTCGACCTCTCCTGCAAACGCGTCAACGGCGCAACGCTCTGCGAGGACATCAAGCGCTACTCGATAGTGAATAATGAAAAGTTAAAAGTGAAAGGTGAAAACGGCGAACTTTCTCCGTGGGACATCTACAGCTGTGCCCCTGGCGGCAAGTTCAGCAACGTGATGGGCTCGCAGGAGACTTATTACGACAGTCTCGATACCGACCGTGAGAACGGTTGCATCCGCGACATCGAACACGCCTATACCAAAGACGGCGGCATGGCTGTCCTCTTCGGCAACATCGCTCAGGACGGCTGCGTAGTAAAGACCGCTGGTGTTGACCCAAGCCTTTGGCATTTCGAAGGACCTGCCGTAGTCTTCGACAGTCAGGAAGACGCTTGCGAAGGCATCCTGGGCGGCAAGGTGAAGAAGGGCGACTGCGTGGTCATCACGCACGAAGGTCCAAAGGGCGGTCCCGGTATGCAGGAGATGCTCTACCCCACATCGTACATCAAGTCGATGCACATGGGCAAGGAATGCGCCCTCATCACCGACGGACGCTTCTCGGGTGGCACAAGCGGCCTGAGCATCGGACACATCAGCCCCGAGGCAGCCAGCGGCGGCAACATCGGTAAGATTAAGGACGGCGACATCATCGTCATCGACATCCCAAGACGCTCGATTAACGTGAAACTTAGCGATGAGGAACTCGCAGCACGTCCGCAGCAACCCCTGCGCCGCAATCGTCCTGTCAGCAAAGCGCTAAGGGCTTACGCCCAGTCTGTGGCAAGTGCCGACAAGGGCGGCGTCAGACTCTTGTCTGAGGATTAGGGATTAATTATGAATTGTGAATTATGAATTGTGAATTATGAATTCTAACAAGATAAGCGGTGCCGAGGCTTTGATGCGGAGCCTTGAACACGAGGGTGTGGAAGTGCTCTTCGGTTACCCGGGTGGAGCCATCATGCCTACCTACGATGCCCTCTACGACCACAAAAAGACCTTACATCACATCCTGGTGCGCCACGAGCAGGCTGCCGTACATGCCGCACAAGGTTATGCCCGCGTCAGCGGCAGAGTGGGTTGTGCCATTGTGACAAGCGGCCCAGGTGCAATGAACACGATAACTGGTGTTGCCGATGCCATGATTGATTCCACCCCGATGGTCGTCATCTGCGGTCAGGTGGGAGCTGCCATGCTTGGTACTGACGCTTTCCAAGAGGTCGATGTAGTGGGTGTGACACAACCCATCACCAAGTGGAACTATCAGATTCGTCGTGCCGAGGATATTCCTTGGGCTGTGGCTCGCGCATTCTTTATCGCCAAGAGCGGACGTCCGGGACCTGTCGTGCTCGACTTCGCCAAGAATGCTCAGACGGCCATGATAGAATATGCTCCGCAGAAAGTCGATTTCATCCGCAGCTACAACCCTTATCCGCAGCCCGAAGAAGGAGCCATCGAGAAGGCAGCACGTATGATTAATGAGAGCGTGAAGCCATTCATGCTCGTAGGTCAGGGCATAGAACTGGCTGGTGCCAACAAGGAACTGCTTGCCCTCGTCGAGAAGGCTCAGATACCCTTTGCCTCAACAATCCTCGGCCTCTCTGCCGCTCCCTCGGACCATCCCCTGAACATGGGTATGCTCGGAATGCACGGCAACCTGGCTCCCAACGTGATGACTAACCAATGCGACCTGCTCATCGCCGTCGGCATGCGTTTCGATGACCGCGTGACAGGCAATCTGAAGACCTACGCAAAGCAGGCAAAGGTCATACACTTCGAAATAGACCCCTCGGAAATCGGCAAGAACGTGAAACCCACGCTCGCTGTTTTGGGTAACTGCAAACAGACACTCCCGGAGGTGACAAAACTTGTGGAGAAGACCACTCACAAGGCTTGGATAGAGGGCTTCAAACCATACGCAGAGAAGGAATATACGAAGGTAATCGATGCTGCCCTGCATCCAACGGAAGGCCCGCTCCTGATGGGTGAAGTGATTCGCAAGGTAAGCGAGGCTGCCAATAACGAAGCCATCCTTGTGACCGACGTCGGACAGAACCAAATGATGGGCTGCCGCTACTTCAAGTTCACCAAGCCCCGCTCGGTCGTTACCAGCGGCGGTTGCGGAACGATGGGTTTCGGCATTCCTGCAGCTATGGGCGCCTGCTATGGTGCTCCCGAAAGAACCGTCTGCATGTTCTGCGGCGACGGAGGTTTCCAGATGACTATTCAAGAACTCGGCACCATCATGGAGAACCGCATTCCTGTAAAGATGATTCTGCTGAACAATAACTTCCTCGGCAACGTGCGCCAATGGCAGTACATGTTCTTCAACAAGCGCTACTCCTTCACGCCAATGCTCAATCCCGACTACGAGAAGATTGCCGAAGGCTACGACATCCCTTGCCGCACCGTCATAGACCGCAAGGACCTCAATGCCGCCATACGCGAGATGCTCGCCACCGACGGTCCCTACCTCCTGCAATGTGCCGTGAAGGAAGAAGACAACGTACTCCCCATGACACCTCCCGGAGCCAATGTGGATGAGATGCTTTTAGAAATTAATTAATTCATAATTCACAGTTATGAAGTCAAAAAAGGAATTTGGTGCCGCTGAATGTGGCGATTGTAATACATGTGGCAAATGCGACGAGCTGGAACAGGCTCAGGAAATCCAGGGTTTTAATGAGGCTGTCCTTGCAGCTGCTGCCATTGACCGCGACAGTTATGAGAAGAATCTCGCACGCCAGCGTCGTGCAACCCTTGCACAAGATACCGCCGGAGGCAGTCAGAAAGAGACCTTCAGCCGTAATGCTGTAGCCCGTCCCGCTATGCCAGCCCGCGAAGGAGCGTTGCTCAGTCACGATGGCCTGACACTCTACACCCTCATCGTCTATTCGGAGAATTTCGCCGGTATCCTCAATCAGATAACCGCAGTCTTCACCCGTCGGCAGGTCAACATTGAGAGCCTCAACGTTTGCGCCTCTTCCACACCCGGCGTCCACAAATATACTATTACCTGCTACTGCAAGCAGGAAATGGCAGAGATGCTGACCAAGCAGATTGAAAAAAAGGTTGATGTCCTGCAGGCTAACTGCTTCATCGACGATGAGATATTCATCCTTGAAACCTCCTTGCTGAAACTGGCTACGCCCATGGTACTCGCCAATCAGGACATCTCGTGCATCGTTCGCCAATACGATGCTCGCATCGTGGAGGTGAATCCCACCTATACCATCGTGGAGAACACAGGCGTAACGAAAGATGTGATAGAGCTCTTCACGCAGCTCGACGCCCTTGGATGCGTACTGCAATTCGTCCGCACAGGCCGCATTGCCGTAACAAAGTCCTGCATCGAACGCCTCGACGCCTACATTGCCAAGCGTGAAGAAGAGCATCAAGGTAATTTATAATTCATAGTTCATAATTGATAAAGCTGTAGAGCTATGAGAAGCCATAATAAATCAATAACTATGAACTATGAACTAATTGATAGCTACCCTTTCTACGTGGAACCTTTTCATGTAGATTTCACGGGACGCATCTTTCTTGGCGTACTTGGCAACCATCTGCTCAATGCAGCCGGCAATCATTCTCAGAAACGCGGTTGGGGCATCGGTGCGCTTAACGAAACCCAACACACATGGGTGCTCTCCCGTCTTAGTATCGAGATGAACGAGATGCCCCGACAGTACGAACATTGCGAAGTAAAGACTTGGGTGGAGAGTGTAATGAAGTACTTCACCAACCGTAACTTCGCAGTCCTAAATGCTGAAGGTAAGCCGCTCGGCTATGCACGAAGCGTCTGGGCAATGATAGACCTCGAAACTCGCAAGCCATGCGACCTACTTACCCTCTACGATGGTGATATCCTAAGATATGTCGTTCCAGAAGAAGAAAACATCTGCCCCATCGAAGGACATGGCCGCTTCCGTTTTACAAATCCGAAGCTCATCCGCACTATTGACACCTACTATAGCGACGTTGACATCAACGGTCACATCAATAGCATAAAGTACATCGAGCACATCCTCGACCTTTTCTCTCGCGAACATTTCGAACAGCAGCACATCCGCCGCTTCGAGATTGCCTACAAGGCCGAGTCCTATCTCGGAGACCGCCTCAGTTTCTACGAACAGCCCCTCAACGACGCTGAGACAGATATCGAAGTCAAAAAGAATAATAGCGACGTTGTTTGCCAGGCCAAAGTCATCTTCAAATAGAAACCTGAAAACCTAACGAAATGGGAGCTTTCTAAAGTTGAGTCAATAATTTTTCACTTTTCATTTTTCACTTTTCACTTTTTATTGTACCTTTGCAGCCGAATAAATTGTTAAATAGTAAAATTGTAAATAAATAGTAAATCGTAAATTGTAAAATAGTAAATTAACTTGTGTTATGGCAAAAATGAATTTTGGCGGTGTCATCGAAGAAGTAGTGACCCGCGAGGAGTTCCCTCTGGAAAAAGCACGTGAGATTCTGAAAGACGAGACCATCGCCGTCATCGGTTACGGCGTACAAGGCCCCGGTCAGGCTTGCAACCTGCGCGACAATGGCTTCAACGTTATCGTTGGCCAGCGTCAGGGCAAGACATTCGAAAAGGCAATTGCCGACGGTTGGGTTCCCGGTGAGACATTGTTCTCCATCGAGGAGGCAGCCACCAAGGGCACCATCGTAATGTGCCTGCTTTCCGACGCAGCTGTGATGAGTGTATGGCCCACCCTGCAGAAGTGCCTCACTCCTGGCAAGGCTCTCTATTTCTCCCACGGCTTCGCTATCACATGGAACGACCGCACCGGTTGTGTTCCCGCAAAGGATATCGATGTCATCATGGTAGCCCCCAAGGGTAGCGGCACCAGCCTGCGTACCATGTTCCTCGAAGGTCGTGGTCTGAACAGCTCATACGCTGTCTATCAGGATGCAACAGGCAAGGCCCTCGACCGCACTCTGGCTCTCGGCATCGGTATTGGCTCCGGCTATCTTTTCGAGACCACCTTCCAGCGCGAGGCAACCTCCGACCTCACCGGCGAACGCGGCTCTCTGATGGGAGCTATCCAGGGATTGCTCCTGGCTCAGTACGAAGTGCTCCGTGAAAACGGCCACACACCCTCCGAGGCCTTCAACGAAACCGTAGAAGAGCTCACTCAGAGCCTGATGCCCCTCTTCGCACAGAAGGGTATGGACTGGATGTATGCCAACTGCTCAACTACCGCCCAGCGTGGTGCTCTTGACTGGTTCCCCCGTTTCCACGACGCCATCAAGCCCGTAATGCAGCAGCTCTATGCAAGCGTGAAGTGCGGCCACGAGGCACAGATCAGCATCGATTCCAACTCTAAGCCCGACTATCGCGCAGGTCTTGAGAAGGAACTTGCTGCCATGCACGACAGCGAGATGTGGCGCACAGCAGAGACAGTTCGCAAGCTTCGTCCCGAAAACAACTGATTATAAGTCAGAATTACTGAAGTTTCAAAGAGGATGTGTCATTTCAAAATGATGAAGACACATCCTCTTTGCGCTTTCTGAGCATATACAGGTTTCTGAACCTTCAATTGGATATCAGGCAGTCATGAAGACAAGAATAATAACATTATTTATTGTACTTCTGTCGGCATACGGCTCCCTTTGGGCCAAAACGATAGAACGCGTGCTGACGGGTGACGAGCGGACAGCGCTCTATCTACCCCTTGTCAACGGAAAACGTGTGGCGCTGTTCAGCAACCAGACGGGGCTTGTTGGGACTGAAGGGCGGCATGTATTGGACCTGCTGGTGGAAAAGGGAGTAAAGGTTACTGCCGTCTTTTCGCCCGAACATGGCTTCCGGGGCAATGCCGATGCAGGAGCCATAGTAGCAGACGAAGTGGATGAGCGGACAGGCATCCCCATCCTTTCGCTCTACGGGCAGAACCGGAAGAAGCACCTTGGAGAGGAAGCTATGGCGCTGTTCGATGTGCTGCTGGTTGATATCCAGGACGTTGGATTGCGATACTATACATACTACGTCACCATGTGCCACCTGATGGATGCCTGCACCAAATACGGACGGGAGGTTATCATTCTGGACCGTCCGAACCCCAATGGACATTATGTGGACGGCCCAATCCTGGATATGGCGCTGCGCAGCGGAGTAGGATATCTGCCTATCCCCGTAGTTCATGGCATGACCCTGGGCGAACTGGCACGTATGGCTGTAGGAGAGAAGTGGCTGAACGAGGGCAATGAGTGCAGGCTGACGGTAATCCCCTGCCTGAACTATACCCACCAAACGCACTACGACCTGCCTGTGGCGCCGTCGCCCAATCTGCCAAACATGCAGTCCATCTACCTTTACCCTTCGCTCTGTCCATTCGAGGGTACGGTGGTCAGCATGGGACGTGGAACGGACAAACCTTTCCAGCAGTACGGACATCCGCAGATGCAGGCATGCCACACATACTCCTTCACTCCGCAGAGTGTGCAAGGAGCCACACGTCCGGCGCTGATGGGACAGAAGTGCTACGGCAAGGACCTCTCCACCCTACCCTACGATTCGATATGGCAGCAGCAGATGAGTCTGGCCTACATTATAGATGCTTACCGATGCCTGAAGAAAGAGTGCAAGGCCGATGGGTTCTTTACCCCTTTCTTTGACAAGCTACTGGGACAAACCTATGTCCGTGAAATGATTGAAGAGGGATATGGCGAAGCAGAGATTCGAGCCCGTTGGAAGGACGAAGTGGAAGAGTTCAAGCAGAAAAGACAGAAATACCTGATATACGAATGAATATTTATCGGTATTTTCAAAAATGGCATACATCGAAGACATATGATTATGAAGACTGCAATATATACCTTAACCTCAGAACTCCACGACGAAAGGGCTGTGGAGTCTGTGACACGCGACTTTCTGGGAAGTCTTGGCGTTGAGTACATTTTCCGAGGGAGCGACTATGCAGACTATGGCAGCCATCCGCTCTCTCTCATCTATGTGCGCACAGGTGGAACAGAGGGAATCTTCCAACGTCTTTTGCCCATGCTGATGGAGAAATCACGTCAGCCGTTCTACCTCCTCACTTCCGGCAAAAGCAATTCGCTGGCGGCCTCTATGGAAATCCTGTCGTATCTGCGTCAAGAAGGGATTCAAGGAGAAATACTGCATGGTAGCAGAGCGTATATCAACCAACGTATTCTGACGCTGGCCAGGGTGGAAGAAGCTCGTCTGCAGCTGAACAATTGCAGGCTCGGAGTCATAGGTAAACCTTCGGATTGGCTCATTTCCAGCAACGCAGACTATGGTATCGTGAGAGAGCGCCTTGGCATAGAGCTCGTGGATATCCCCATGCAGGAATTGCTCGATGCAACTGATGATTGCACCATCTACGGAGGACTGAAAAAGATTATCTCCACGCACCAATTGAGCGGTTTCACCTTGCGCTGCTTCGACCTGCTGACAGCCATGAAAAGTACGGGTTGCCTGGCATTGGCGAAACTGAACAGCGAAGGCTATGTGGCAGGCTGCGAGGGTGATGTGCCAGCCATGCTGTCTATGATGATAGCCCGCTCGCTGACAGGTTTCTCTGGTTTTCAAGCCAATCCAGCAAGAATCAACCCCGATACGGGCGAGCTGCTCTTTGCCCATTGCACCATTCCACTGAATATGGTGGAGCGCTACGAACTCGACACCCATTTCGAGTCGGGAATCGGTGTGGGTGTTCGTGGATATATGAAGGAAGGGCCCGTCACACTGTTCAAGGTTTCGGGCGACCTCAAACGGAGTTTCGTGGCCGAAGGAACGCTGGTGAGGAACACGGCTGAACCCGACCTCTGTCGCACACAACAGGTCATCCAACTCTCAGACCCCAGTCAAGCCTCCTATTTCCTGACCAATCCCATTGGGAATCATCACATCGTCATACCTGGGCATATCGGTTCGTTACTGAAAGAAGTTTTATGTATCCAAGCCATATCGTTCCGAGGTCGTTCCGCCGTCGTTCGTAGGTCGTAGCAAGGTCGTAGCATAGGCCAAGAACTCCATATTTAACTTCATTCTATAACTCCAGAAACTCAATATGTCTAAATAAGTCTTCAGCGGGCGCTACAATTCTTTACGGCGGTCGCTGCGAATATTTTCAGCGGCTGCTGAAAATGTTTTTAGCGGCCGCTAAAAAACCAGAGAACATAGTTAACTCTCCCTGAGAACATAGTCTTTCACCCCTATTCAGATAGGTTTTTCTCCCCACCTAAATAGGACTTTTTGTATGAAGAAAACTCATCTTCATCGAGTATTATTGGTGAATAATTCGATATCTATTGATATTATGCTACTGAATAGCTTTATATACTTGATGACAGAATTGTCGCTAACAGGTCAATCCTATATATTGTAATCAGGTTCAATACTTCGTACACTGAATTTGTGGTTTTATCTCTTGTGATGCAGGAGACAACTAGGTCTGACGGTCATCGCAATGACGCTCGTCAGGCCGTTTTCTTTCCCTTAAGATGAAGTCTTTTGTTACGCAAAATTTCATTAAAGGAATCCAAATTGCCATTGCGATTAATATTATTGTGAAAATTTTTGTAAATTTGACTTCGTCCTAGTTACTTTTACTCGAAAAAACTCAAATACATTTGGTTTTTTGCTCGCTTAATCGTAACTTTGTTGCGCCGAAAAAAACTGAATAATATCTATGCAACAAATAAATAAAAGATTTATGATAGACCACATTATTGAATACAACAAGACATTTGTGGCTCAGAAGGGCTACGAGAAGTTTTTAACAATGAAACATTCCTTTAATCGTTACGGTCTTGCCGTTTTGTTCTGTCTCTGCGGTATTTGCAGTTATGCAATGGTTCCTGATTCTCCGAACGCATCTCCAAAAAAAACGGCGATAAAGCGTGCAAAAACTAACAGCAACCTGCAAGCAGCTATGGAGAACTATTTGCAGGATGCACAGGAGAAGAATCTCAACA
>JAILRU010000108.1 GCA_024697945.1 Bacteroidaceae bacterium | reverse complement strand
GGTGTGTCAAAATACAATTAATATAATATAAACAACGGATTACACGGATTTGACGGATTTAAGCCACGCTGATAATCAGCATTTAAGATAATCCGTTGAATCAGTGTAATCCGTTGTTGTTAATTATGACACACCCTCTTTGCCAGTTATAATCTTACGATTTTCTTTTATCGTTTTATTTGACTACAATTTTTTTGCCGTTTACGATATAGATGCCTCTTCTGAATGATGAATGAAGAGTGAAGAATGAAGAATCAATCTTGCGGCCAGAGAGGTCATAGACGGCATTATCATTTGTCATTTGTCCTTTATCATTTAGATACGGAGTGTCGCTGATTCCGTCGGGGTCTTCGCTACCATCACCCAGGTTGTAGATGTAGGAGACATTATGGGGTGCGGAGTTGCTGTCGCCACCACCAGCGGAAACCAGTGTGCCGTCAGGGAACATAGTCCACGCGGCATTGTCTATTCTCTTTTCGAGCGACCCAGCCATCGTATAAACCACAATGTTGCCGCCTTCGAGACGTGTTGCCGATGGATAGTCGTATTCAACGATAACGGGGCTACAACCGTTGTCAACGAGAGTGGTCTGCACATAGACTTTCCGCTTATCATTGTTACAGAACACACGTGTTGCCTGGTCGTAATAGCCAATACCTACGCTCTCGTTGTCGGGAAGGGTCATAGGCAGGTCGGCAATCTTCGAAACCTTAACACCCTCCGTAGCGTCGTCATAGACGTTCAGCAGCACGGCTTGTGAGCCGGACTTGCCCACGAGGATGTAGTTGTAGTCTGCCAACTGGTAGTATTTCATCTGCGTCTCGTCCCAGCACCTCAGAATGGGGTAGTCTGTCAGCAGTTCGCTCTCCACGTTGGTCGTCACGCCGTCTTCGGCCACTACCAAAGCGGTTCCGTAGGCAATGGCGACGCGCTCACCACGCAATGACAGGAGGAGGGGATGGTAGGCGTTCAGACCCTCGGCTACCTTCGAGAAGGTTCCTGTTTCAGGGTCGTAGCATTCCAACCCGTAGCTGCTGTTGTACCAGCATCCGTTCACGTATATCTTGCCGCTCTTTGTCATTGTGGCGGTGGCCATACTGCGTGCCTGCGTCAGGCTGCCTGTGGCGGTGAAGGTGTTGTCGGTGGGGTCATAGAGTTCGCACTGTGCGCTGGCTCCTGTGCCGCTGCCACCGCTCATGCCGCCTGCCAGGAGCATCCGTCCGTCAGCGGTGACTATGCCTGCAGAGTAGTCCTGATAGTAAAGCATATTCATCTGTGTCCAGCTGTCAGTAGCAAGGTCGTAGCGTTCGGCTGTCTTCGTCATATCGAAGCCCGTTGTGTGGCCTCCGAACACCACGAAGCCATCCTCAACAGGCATTATCTGGTGACTCATACGAGGCGTATGCATATTGGCCAGACGGGTTGCAAACAGCGGCTTCTGCGTCAGCGTCGGTTCACTTAGTTCGCCGTTGGTAATGTCGTCAACGATGTTGAAGAAGTCCTTCCAGATGTATGCCTCCTTGTAGGTATCAAGGCTTCCTACAGGCACATGGAGCGTAGCGTTCTGTTTAGTGCCTGAATAGAACACGCTGCTGCCCTCGCAGGTGGGCGGTACGGGGTTCAGACTGAACACTTCGTCGATGTTGTAGCAATCGCTGAAATTATAGTCGTGCAAAGCCGTCACGTTGGGGCCGACATAGAGCTTCTTCAATGTGCGGTTGTCGCTGAGACCGCCGTCGATATAGCGGTCTGTGTAGAGCGTGTCGATGGGAGCCGAGCGCAGGGCGTTCTGGAACTGGCTGGGACAGTAGTACTTCAGGGGCTCAGGGCTGTAAGCAATGTCGATACGCTTCAAGTTATCGCAGTCGGCAAGTATGTTGGGACCAATGCTGTCAACCGAGGCGGGGATGGTGAAGCTGCTGAACGCATCGCAGTTCGTGAACGCATTGCCTCCGATAACCTTCAGTGTCTTTGGAAGACCGATTTGTTCCAATGCCTTGCAATAGTAGAAAGCCTCCTCGTCGATTGTTTCAATGCCCTCGGGCAGGTCGATACTGGTCAATGCCTCACAGCGTGAGAAAGCTTCCTTGCCAACACTCTTGGCATTAGGGCTGATGTTGACTTCCTGCAGTTGTGTGCAGCCATAGAACATGGCGTATGGCACCTCGGTGAACACCTCGCCAAGGGTTACTTTCTTCAGGTGCTCGCTGTCTTTTATGAGCGACCAGGAACCTTCATACACAGCCTCTACCCAGCCTCGGCTTACGAAGCTGCTGTAATTGCGGCCGATATACAATTCCTCTACGTTGACATAGCGTCCGAAAACGGGGTAGCAGCCCATAGGCCAAGCATCGCGGACGTGGCAGCGTATAGGTGTGTCGCCGTCCTCAATAGTGATTTTCGTCAGTCGGGCTCCACTCTCAGCAAACGGTTCGCAACCAATGCTGTCGATAGTGGCGGGAATGGTGAGGGAGGTCATTTCGGGGCAGTTGTAGAAGGCATCCTCGCCAATGACGGTCACATCGTAACCATTGGGAGCCTTAGCGGGTATGACCACATCGCCCACGTAGGTACCGCCCTTTTTGCTGTTGTCACTATCGTGTAAGTAGGTGAGGGTGGCAGTCTTCTCGCCATGATTGTAGATATAACAGAACATTCCGTCGATTGCTTGCTCATTTATAGCATGGATGTTGAGGAAGTCCTTCCAAATGTATGCCTCCTTGTAGGCATCAAGACTGCCAGCAGGTACGCAGAGGATGCAATTCTCTTTATCGACACCTACGAATGTATTGTCTTCGCAGGTTGGCGGCTCGATGGCTTCTACGTTAATCACTCTGAGAGCATTATCGCCATAGAACGCAAAGTCGTATATGGTCTCCACACCGCTGCCTATCGTCACCTGCTCCAGGCCGTAGCAGTACAAGAACGAAGCGTTGGGGATGGCCGTCACGAGATTGCCTATGGTCACCTTCTTCAGATGCGTGCTGATTTGATAACTATCATGACCCTCAAAGAGTCCGTGAGAGTATGAGGATACTGTCCAGTTGCGACCGATGTAGGCTTCCTCCAAGGCAGGCTGGTTGTTATAGCCAAACATTCCCTCGCCTCCGTATTCTCTTCCAACTCCTATCGTCAGCATTTTCGAACCATCGGCAATGGTGAGTTTCTCTAAGGATTCCATTTCCATGAATGCTCCGTTGCCGATGTTATCTACATTGGCTGGAATGGTAAATTCCTTCACTGCCTTCAGTCCTCGGAAGGCGTCGCCACCAATTTGGAGCAATGTGCTGGGCAGACTGACGCTGGTCAGCGCATCGCATTCCAGGAAAGCTCTGTCACCGATGGTCGTCACGCCCTCTGGGATTGCCACCCTCTGGAGCCTCTTGCACTCCTTGAAGGCATTTGCTTCGATGGTATTCACCGTGCCCGGGATGTTGACCGAGGTGATGTCGCACAGGTCGAAACAACCGCTGCCGATGGCTGTCACGGTATTCCCATAGCCGTCGGTGGAGGGAATGTCGGCATCGCCGCTGTAGCTGTGACAGCTGGCATGAACCGAAGTGTAGCGGTCATTGCCATTCTCATCTGTGTACCAGAAGTGATTGTGGTCGTGTTCGTAAGGCACCACCTTGCAAGTACCGTTTCCGTTAGCTTCGAAGTGCCAGTTGTTTTGTGCCCCTGCAGTCAATGCCGCAAATGTAAGGGCGAAAATGAACGTAATTTTTCTCATAGTTTCTAAATTTATAATTTATATTTTGCGGCAAAAATACAAAAAAAGCAAGTCAAACGACTTGCAAAACATAAAAATCGACTAACAATTGATGTTTTGTCAGTCGATTTTGGCTTTCCACTCTCTTGGAGTCATCCCTGTGAAGGCTTTGAATGTGCGGAAGAATGAGGTTTCGTTGGCAAAACCTGATGCCATCCATACCTCTGAAATCTTCTTGTCGGGACTGTCGCGCAGCAATTTCTTGGCATAATTGATGCGATACCCGTTCACGAACTGGATGGACGAACAGCCTTTCTGCCGGTTGATGCAGGCAGAGACGTACGAGACGTTGGTGCCCAGGCTGCTGGCAATATCGGCTATCTTCAGTTCGCTGTTCAGGTAGGGTCGTTCCTCGTCCATCAACTGGCAGATGCGTTGCATCAAGACCTCGTCGGTATCGGAACCAACGATGGAATCGTCGTTTTTTACCTCTTTCAGAGTTGTTGTCTTCTTCCTGCGCCGCCAAAGGACAACAGCCAGACTGGTGCCCACCAGTAACGTAAGGAATATCCACAGCCAGGTGTGGCTTTGCGTTTCTGTTGCCTGTTGACTGTAGTCCGTTGTCTGCCTGCCTATTGGCAGCAGGAGGACAGTGGAGTGGGGCGTGAAATTATCGACCGTATTGTCGGAATTGACTTCCATGCCGCCAATGAGCATCAGGTCACCTTCAGATGTCAATACGGGATTCTCATAGACGGGATGACCTGTTGGCTCAGTATAGTAGAGCGTAAGGTCGGCAGGTGTTTTGGATATATCGATAGCGAGTACATACAGCCGTCCGTCGTTGTCGCCTAAGCCGAAGAGATAGGCGCGCCCTGCCTGCCGGTCAATATTGAGACTATGAGCGTAGTTGATGTGCCTTCCCTCGCAGGCTGTCGGTATGCAGCCGTTGATGGGCAGCAAAGAGAACTGGGTGCCGGCAATGCGGCAGATGGCAATTTGTCCTTCCTTGTTCTCGACGGGGATGAGATAGGTGAATGGCTCCTGCTGTTCATCCGCAAGGAGGAAGTTCCTGCTGTCAGCCTCGATTAAGCTGGGCATAGGTTTCCATTCGTCGAACAACGGCACCTGGAAGGGCTCGCCCTTCAGGCGGTCAACGATAATCGTGTCGAAGAAATTGGCGTGCTCGTCCACTCTGCCAAAGATAATGGCATCATCCTCGGCTATACGCAGCACAAAGGGTCGTGCACGTCTCTGTGCTGTTGGCTTCACACTGTGGAAGTATTTCTGGCCGTCAAAGAGCTCTACGTCATCGACATTCTGATACCAGTTTCCAGAGATAACTACGCGTCCGCTGTCTATTTCTGTGGCGCTGACGAAGCATCGCTTGGTGTCCAAGCAACCGAAGCCCTTGAAGGTGTGTGTGGCAGGGTCGTACATCTCGACGGAGTGGATGTGACCTATGCCCAAGGGTTCTGCGTGACCACCGCCAATGAGTACCTGACCCGAGCTGAGCGGCACGCAGAAGCCCTGGTCGTGGGGATAGGCTGTCTCCACAAGATGCCACGCCCCGTCGCTATAGTATTCGGCAGTCGCTGTAGGCACAAAGCTGGTGGTGTGGCCGCTCACTACCGTCGGTTCGCCTCCCACCACGAACACAGAATGCCCCACACGGGGAACATTCAGGTCGGGCAGACGCTCTGCCTTTATCTTGACCACAGGACATTCATCCGCACCTGCTCGCAGCGTGAAAAACTGCAGCAATAGACAGCTACATATTATATATAAGAACCTGGTTTGCATCTTCCTCATGAATTATCGCCGCAAAGTTACATATTTTAGTTCATAGTTCATAGTCCATAGTCCATAATTCTATATATCATGAACAAAAAAAGAAAAAACTCTAAACTCTAAACTCTAAACTCTGAACTAATTTCGTATCTTTGTCCTCAAAAAATATATCTGCACTTGCCGATGCCGAAGCTTGTGCCTGGATAAAGCAGCAGCCACTCATTCCGAGCCGCTGCCGCCATCTCATTTCAGTTCCCCTCTACTCCCCTCCATTACGGGAGGGGTCGGGGGTGGGTCTTTCACTTTTCCCTTCGCTCAAAGAGCGATTGGTCCGTGGCCAAGACACGAGGTAGTACCAAGTGCAGTCAGAGCAGCCGTA
>JAILRU010000028.1 GCA_024697945.1 Bacteroidaceae bacterium | reverse complement strand
ATGCACAGCCTGTCATGGAAAAACTCCGCCTGCTGCTTACTGAAGTCGAGGCCGCACTCAACAAAAAGTAAGTGAGCCCGATTATTAACATTTATCAAATTTTATAATTCATGACAACAGATATCATAGTTGCCCTATTGGTTGCTCTCGGAGTATTCTTTGCCCTCGTGACAGTTTGGTACTTCGTCGTAGTGCCTGCCAAGCGCAAGGCTATGGCCGAAGAAGCCCGAGAGAGTGCCGAAAAAGAGGCAGAAGTCATCAAGCAGAAGAAACTGCTTGAGGTAAAAGAGAAATTCCTGAGCAAGCGCACAGAGCTCGAGAAAGAAGTGCGACAGCACAATCAGCAGATACAACAGTCCGAGAACCGCATCAAGCAGCGCGAGATGCAACTCAACCAGAAGCAAGACGAGCTGACACGCCGCAAACAGGAAGCTGATGCCCAGCGTCAGCGCATGGAAACACAACAGGCCATACTCGACAAAAAAGAAGAAGAGCTCAATGCCCGCTTCTCTGACCTCATCAATCAAGAGCGTACGAGACTTGAGGAAATCTCAGGACTGAGTGTAGAAGATGCTCGTGAACGTCTTATCGAAACGCTGAAGGACGAGGCCAAGACGAATGCCGCTGCCTACATCAACGAGATTATGGACGATGCACGCATGACAGCTACCAAGGAGGCCAAACGTATCATCATCCAAAGCATCCAACGTGTTGCCACAGAAACAGCCGTCGAGAACTCTGTTACGGTGTTTCACATCGACAACGACGAAGTGAAGGGACGCATCATCGGTCGTGAAGGTCGCAACATCCGTGCTTTGGAAGCAGCAACCGGTGTTGAGATTGTCGTCGATGACACACCCGAGGCAATCGTCATCAGTGCCTTCGATCCCATACGCCGTGAGATATGCCGCCTGGCGCTCCACCAGCTTGTTTCCGATGGTCGCATACATCCAGCCCGTATTGAAGAGGTCGTGGCAAAGGTAAAGAAACAGATTGACGAGGAAATCCTTGAGGTAGGCAAGCGCACCACAATCGACCTTGGCGTACACGGCCTGCACCCCGAGCTGATTCGTATCGTAGGTAAGATGAAATACCGTAGCAGCTACGGACAGAACCTGTTGCAGCATGCCCGCGAGACAGCCAATCTCTGTGCTGTCATGGCAAGCGAGCTGGGCCTCAATCCTAAGAAAGCAAAACGTGCGGGCCTGCTTCACGACATAGGCAAGGTGCCCGACGAAGAACCCGATCTGCCCCACGCTCTCTATGGTGCCAAACTCGCTGAAAAGTACAAGGAGAAGCCTGAGATATGCAATGCCATCGGTGCACACCACGATGAAATGGAGATGACCACTTTGATTGCTCCCATCGTACAGGCCTGCGATGCTATAAGCGGTGCACGTCCTGGAGCACGTCGCGAGATTGTGGAGGCTTACATCAAGCGTCTCAAAGACCTGGAGGATATCGCTATGAGTCATCCGGGCGTCGTCAAGACATACGCCATCCAAGCCGGACGCGAACTGCGTGTAATCGTAGGTGCCGACAAGATCGATGACAAACAGACTGAACAACTCAGTACCGACATTGCCACAAAGATTCAAAACGAGATGACATATCCTGGACAGGTCAAGATAACCGTTATCCGGGAAACGCGCTCCATCGCTTATGCAAAATAAACAATAAACCCCGCGGCTGCGGGGTTTATTGTTTATTATTTCATTGCCTCATATATCTTGGCTGTTATCTCATCGCAAAGTTCCGGATTGTCACGCAAGACGGCCTTTGTTGCTTCCTTGCCTTGTCCTATCTTGCTACCATTGTAACTGTACCATGAACCGCTCTTCTCGAGGATTTTGAAGTTGACACCCAAGTCAACGACTTCCCCTACACGACAAATACCTTCGCCATACATGATTTCAAACTCGGCACGGCGGAAGGGAGGAGCCACCTTATTCTTCACGACCTTGACCTTCACCTCGTTACCAATGATGGTATCTCCATCCTTGATGGCTTGAGATTTACGGATGTCAAGACGGACGGAAGCATAGAACTTCAAGGCATTGCCGCCTGTCGTTGTCTCCGGATTGCCGAACATGACACCTATCTTCTCGCGAAGTTGGTTGATGAAGATGCAAGTAGTTTTTGTCTTGTTGATAGTTGCGGTAAGCTTACGTAGCGCCTGACTCATTAGGCGAGCCTGCAGACCAACCTTGTTATCGCCCATCTCGCCTTCAAGCTCTGCCTTGGGCGTCAAAGCTGCTACAGAGTCGATAACAATAATATCCACAGCAGCACTGCGAATGAGCTGGTCGGCAATATCCAAAGCCTGCTCACCGTTATCGGGCTGCGAAATGAGAAGATCATCCACATTTACGCCGAGATTTGCAGCATAGAAACGGTCAAAAGCATGTTCCGCATCGATGAAAGCAGCTATACCTCCCTGCTTCTGCGCCTCAGCTATGGCATGAAGAGCCAAAGTGGTCTTACCGGAAGACTCCGGGCCATATATTTCCACGATACGACCTTTGGGATAACCACCGACGCCAAGCGCATAATCCAATGTGATAGAACCCGAAGGGATGACCTCTATGTTGTCTATCCGTTCTTCACCAAGTTTCATGATAGAGCCCTTGCCAAAGTCTTTCTCAATCTTATCCAATGCTGCCTGCAACGCCTTGAGCTTTTCGCTCTGCTGATCTTGGGCAGCTGTTTCATTTACTTTCTTTGCCATAATTATTCTTTATTTTGATATTTTGATATTTCGATATTTTGATATTTCGTTATCTCATTTCTTGGTCCTACAATTCCAGGTCGCCATCGTGAATCTCATGCCAAGGCAGACCTTGCTTATTGAGTTGTTCCATGAAGGGATCGGGGTCGAACTCCTCGACATTGTGCACGCCGGGCTTACTCCAGATACCCTTGAGGAACATCATAGCACCAATCATGGCAGGCACGCCGGTAGTGTAGCTGACGCCTTGCATACCTGTTTCCTCGTATGCTGCTTGGTGCGAACAGTTATTATATATATAATATGTATGTTCCTGACCACCACGCAAACCGCGAATGCGGCAACCTATACTGGTCTCACCGTCATAGTTCTCTCCGAGGTCCTGAGGATTAGGCAATACAGCCTTGAGGAACTGCAGGGGCACAATCTTAACCTTCGCCATGCCGGAACCATCAACGAGCGGAGCTTCGTATTCCACTTCGTCAATGCGGCTCATACCGATGTTCTGGATGACATCCAGGTATGTAAGATACTGTTGCCCGAAGGTCATCCAGAAGCGTGCCCGCTTGATAATCGGATAGTTGATGACGAGCGACTCTATCTCCTCATGATGGAGCAGATAGCTCTCCTTGGGACCGATACCGGGATAGGTCAGGGGCTTGTGAATCTCCATTGGCTCTGTCTCGATGTACTTGCCGTTTTCCCAATAAAGACCTTTCTGCGTTATCTCGCGGATGTTGATTTCGGGATTGAAGTTCGTAGCAAAAGCCTTGTGATGGTTACCCGCATTGCAATCCACGATATCGAGATATTGTATCTCGTCGAAGTGATGCTTAGCAGCGTAAGCTGTAAAGATGCTGGTGACACCTGGGTCGAAGCCGCAACCAAGGATGGCGCAAAGGCCAGCCTTTTCGAATCGCTCACGATAGGCCCATTGCCAAGAGTACTCGAAGTGCGCCTCGTCCTTGGGCTCGTAGTTGGCTGTATCGAGATAATTGCAGCCTGTCTGCAAGCAGGCCTCCATGATGGTAAGGTCTTGATAGGGCAACGCCAGGTTCATCACCAAGTCGGGCTTATAGCTGCTTAAGAGCTTGACAAGCTGCTCCACGCTGTCGGCATCCACCTGTGCGGTCGTTACCTTCGTGCCGTATTTCTTGTTAAGAACTTCTGCCAAGGCAATGCACTTCTTCTCTGTGCGGCTGGCAATCACTACTTCTGTGAAAGTGTCAGGATTCTGACACACTTTGTGAGCTGCAACGGTAGCTACGCCGCCGGCTCCTATAATCAGTACTCGTCCCATTATTAGTATTTGTTTGGTTTTGCGAATGCAAACTTACAAAAAAAAGTCCAAAGCAGCAAGACTTTGGACCTTTTTCTTTCTCTTTCTTTGATTTTACTCTTTTTTAGAAGCCTCCGCCTGGGCCTCCAAAGCCTCCGCGGGGACCACCACCGAAGCCGCCGCGAGGACCGCCTTCAAAGTTACCGCGCCTTTCGCCATCGCCCTGACCGCGCTGTCCCTGGCCACGTCCGCCCTGGCCGCGTTGCGGAGTGAGCACCTTCAGTACTTGCTGCGGAGTGAGTATCTTTGAGAGTTCCTCGCTGTACTTCTTCTGAACCTCCAGACGCTTCTGCATGGTAGCAATCTGCTGCTCCTGACGCTCGAAGCCTTCCTTAATCTTGGCAGCTGCCTCTTCGTCGGTCAATTCTTTCTTCTCTTCGTCGCGATTGGGTTGCTCGATACGCTGTCCCTGAAGCCGATTGGTGGCAAACATTTCCTTCTGGTAAGCGGAATAGCATTTGATGAAAGCATCCTTTGCATCGTCCTTCAAGTCGAGATCCTTAGCTATACGATCAGCAGCTTTTTCAATGCGCTCGTTAATATTTCTTGTACGGTCTTCGTCACTCCTGCGCTCACTATCTTGAGCACTCATTGCAGTGCAGCTCAACAGAGCCATGACTGCCACAAAAATTGTCTTTTTCATTTTCTTTTTAGTTTATTAATTAAGTTGTTTGTAAACCTTGTTACGTCCCTTTGACTTTCCGAGCAATGGAAAAGTTTAATCGGGAATGGCGACGATAACTATTTTTAACTATTTGACGGTAATATGGAAGCACCCCTGCTTGACCTCGTACTTGATGTAACAGAGTCCTTGTTCACGAATATCCCGCAGCACCTCGCTCAGCACCCACTTGAGCGTATCGTTCTGAACAGCACGCCGCTCGGGTTCTCCTGGGGGAGAGACGGTAGAGAAGCGATTGTAGCAGACGTCGAAAGTGGTGCCGAAGAGATGGCAGCTCTGGCTTGTGGCGTTACCGTTGCGGCGCTGGAGACGGGACACGTCGTCCTCCGTGCGGAGTACGCTGGAGACAATGATGCGGTGCAAGGGTACGCCCTTGACGTAGAGACTGTCAAGATAGTTGCGCCCGATGAGCGAGAGCAGGTGGCTGGCCCTCGGCACGAGGTAGGGGATGCTGTGACGCATGCCTTCGTCGATGCAGTAGAGGGGACTGGCACCCACATAGACGAGCTGTTCCCTGCTATACTCCGCTTCCTCTCTGTTGCGTACAGGCTTTACGCCCCAGTGCATGGCGGCCTGTATCTGCACGTCCTGGACATCGGGAAAGCACTTGGCGTACGAATATACGCTACGGACGGGATGCCACTTCACTCTGCCTTCCGGCGTGGAGGCGAGTTTAAACAGTTCCTGCTGCAATGGTTTCGGCTCTGCGACGGGTTGCTCGGAAGTCACAGTGGGCTGTTCGGGTGTCACAGCTGGCTGTTCCGGCTTCACAACCTCCTCCACAGGTTCTGGGGCTTCTACCTTTGGCTGTGTCACTTCGGGAAAAGCAAGTCTGACCATACCCAGCACGGCCACTACGCCTCCGCAAAGCCCTAAAAATATATTCTTCTTTAGTCTTCTCATTGTTTTTTGCTGTACAAAATTACAACAAAAAAAGGAAAAAGTGAAAAGGGAAAAGTGAAAAATGTAAGAAATGACAAATAATTATGAACTATGAACTAGGAACTATGAACTTTTTTATTACTTTTGCATTAAATTAGCGAAGAATGATAGAAAAGCATATCCTTATCGAGGACATCGACCCCCTGCTCCTGTACGGCGTGAACAACGTGAACATGCAGATGCTGAAGGCGCTCTACCCGAAACTCCGCATTGTGGCCCGCGGCAATGTCATCCACGTCATGGGCGACGAGTTGGAGATGTCTGCCTTCGAGGAGATTGTGGAGAAAATAGAGAAGCACATACTCAAGTACAACAGCCTGACGGAGGAAGAACTCCTGCGCATCACTCGCGGCGAGCGTTCGGAGCGCGACGGCGTGGAGGGCGTCATCGTCTATAGCGTCACGGGCAGACCTATCTGCGCACGCACCACGAACCAGCAGGCTCTCGTCCGCGCCTATCAGGACAACGACCTTGTCTTTGCCATCGGTCCTGCCGGTTCGGGCAAGACGTACACCAGCATCGCCCTGGCCGTGCGTGCCCTCAAGAACAAGGAGATACGCCGCATCATCCTCTCGCGTCCGGCTGTAGAGGCCGGTGAGAAGCTCGGTTTCCTCCCTGGCGACATGAAGGAGAAAATCGACCCCTACTTGCAGCCGCTCTATGATGCCCTGGAGGACATGATTCCCACCCAGAAGCTGCGCGAGATGATGGAGCAGAACATCATACAGATTGCGCCGCTTGCCTTCATGCGAGGAAGGACGCTCAGCGATGCCGTCGTCATCCTGGACGAGGCTCAGAACACGACAAGCGCACAGCTGAAGATGTTCCTGACCCGCATGGGCATGAACACGAAGATGATTGTCACGGGCGACACTACGCAGATTGACCTGCCGCACAACGTCCGCTCCGGCCTCATCGAGGCGTGGCACCTGCTCAAGGACGTCAAGGGCATCGGCTTCATCGAGCTCACCAAGAAGGACATCGTCCGCCACAAACTCGTGACAAGGATTGTGGAAGCCTACGAGAAGACTCCCCAAGCAGGGCTCGACGGCCGAAGTGAAAGTCAACCCCCTTCAGAAGAAGAAAAACAGTAAATGATTCAATGATATGGTGAAAGCATTAACAAGAACCGATTTCAACCTGCCCGGGCAGGTGAGCGTGTACCACGGCAAGGTACGCGACGTGTATAACATCAACGACGACCTCATGGTGATGGTGGCTACGGACCGCATCTCGGCCTTCGACGTCATCCTGCCCAAAGGCATCCCCTTCAAGGGACAGGTGCTCAACCAGATTGCGGCCTCCTTCCTCGACGCGACGGCCAACATCGTACCGAACTGGAAGCTGGCGACACCCGACCCGATGGTGACCGTCGGACTCAAGGCCGAGGGCTTCCGCGTGGAGATGATTATCCGCGGCTACCTGACCGGCTCAGCCTGGCGCGAGTACAAGGCCGGCGCCAGGACGCTGTGCGGCGTGAAGCTCCCCGACGGCATGCGCGAGAACGAGCACTTCCCCGAGCCCATCATCACACCTACGACCAAGGCCGAAGAGGGTCACGACGAGAACATCTCGGCTGAGGAGATTGTCCGTCAGGGACTGGTGAGCAAAGAGGACTGGGAGACGATGGTGCGCTACACCCGTGCCCTCTTCCAGCGCGGCACCGAGATTGCCGCCTCGAAGGGCCTCATCCTGGTCGATACCAAGTACGAGTTCGGCAAGCGCGACGGCAAGGTCATCCTTATCGACGAGATACACACGCCGGACAGCAGCCGCTACTTCTATGCCGACGGCTACGAGGAGAAGTTCCTCGCAGGCGAGCCACAGAAGCAGCTCAGCAAGGAGTTCGTGCGTCAGTGGCTCATCGAGCACAACTTCATGAACCAGCCCGGACAGGTGATGCCCGAGATAACGGACGAATACGCCCAGAGCGTGGCAGACCGATACATCGAGCTCTACGAGCACATCGTCGGCCAGAAGTTCGTCCCCGCCAACGACGAGGGAGACCTCGCAGCACGAATCGAAAGGAACGTGACAGAGTGGTTGACTTCAATTCACAATTAATAATGCATAATTCATAATAAAGCTACGCGCTGGCAGTCGAAGGGAAGAATTATGAATTATGAATTGCAAAAGCAAGGGGTGCGGCAGATGTTCGACCGCATTGCGCCGACCTACGACCGCCTCAACCACATGTTGTCGCTCGGCATAGACCGGCGGTGGCGGCGTACTGCCGTGGATGCCCTCGGCAAGCACTTCCCCCCTCAGGGAGGTCAGGGGGTTATCCTCGACATCGCCACGGGCACGGGGGACTTCGCCATGCTCCTGGCCGAGCGCCTCAAGCCGCAGCGCATCATCGGAGCCGACATCAGCGAGGGCATGATGGACGTGGGACGAGAGAAGGTGGCACAGGCAGGTCTGCAGGACGTCATATCCTTCCAATGGGAGGACTGCACGAAGCTCTCGTTCCCCGACGGGACGTTCGATGCCGTGACCTCGGCATACGGCGTGCGCAACTTCCAGGACCTCGATGCAGGGCTCCGCGAGATGCAGCGCGTACTCCGTCCTGGCGGACACCTGCTCATCGTGGAGCTCACTCCCCCACCCCGCTTCCCCATGAAGCAGCTGTTCTGGGTCTATGCCCACGTCGTGATGCCCCTGCTCGGACGCCTCATCAGTCACGACGACAGCGCCTACACCTACCTCCCCGCCTCGATGGAGGCCTTCCCGCAGCCCGAGAAGATGGAGAGCATCCTGCGCCGCGCAGGCTTCACCGACATCCAATGGCACCGCTTCACCTTCGGCATCAGTACAATGTACCTAATTAAGAAGGGGAATTAATAAATAGATATGGACAAATACGGTATCATCGGCTTCCCTCTCGGCCACAGCTTCAGCAGAGGGTTCTTCACGGAGAAGTTCGCCCGCGAGGGCATCGACGCACAGTACCTTAACTTCGAGATTCCCGACGTGACGATGCTCCGCGACGTGCTGCGCGACAACCCCGAACTGCGCGGACTCAACGTCACCCTGCCCCACAAGCAGGCGGTCATCCCACTCCTCGACGAACTGAGCGACGAGGCACGCGAGATAGGGGCGGTCAACGTCATCAAGGTTGAGTTCTCGCCCTTTAAGGGGGAGTCAGGGAGGGTCCTGAAGGGCTTCAACAGCGACATCATCGGCTTCACCGAGAGCATCCGGCCGCTGCTGCAACCCTGGCACAAGAAGGCGCTCATCCTCGGCACCGGCGGAGCGAGCAAGGCGATTAGGGTCGGACTCAGCCGCTTAGGGCTCGAATGGACCTACGTCAGCAGGCAAAATCCTTCACTCATAAACTACTCCGCCCTCACGCCCGAGGTGATGGAGGACTACACCGTCATCGTCAACTGCACGCCGGTGGGAATGTTCCCCAAGGTGGACGAGGCCCCGAACATCCCCTACGAATGCCTCACACCCAGGCATTTGCTCTTCGACTGCGTCTATAACCCCGAGGACACGCTATTCATGCAACGCGGTAGGGAGCAGGGAGCCACCGTCAAGAACGGCTTGGAGATGCTCCACCTCCAAGCCCTCGCCAGCTGGCGCTTCTGGAACGAGTAAAGGTAGATACATTTGGTTGTATAAATCAGAAATTTTAACGACAATGAATAGTAAAGGTAGTTCTGTCGTTAGCGTCCTATTCCTCCTATCGAAGGATTAATATTCCTTCCGTCGGAGGATTAATATTCCTTCCCGCATAGGATTACTATCGCTCCGCCTGAAGCGACAGCTCGCTCCCCAAGAAGGGACATAATCCTTTCGTGCCACCGTTTTTCCTGTGCGTAGAAAATATTTTTTCTCTTCGGAGGAAAAAGTTTTTCTGTGCGTAGTAGTAAAAATTGCTGCGAAAGGACTGGAATCGTGTGACACATTGTATACAAGCTGTGACGCATTGAGCCGGAAAGACAACCTGTCACAGATGTGTCACAAGATGTGTCACGTCCATATTTGTTTGTTTTTCAGCTGCTTATATTTATTTTTCTTATTCTGTGACACTGTGACACTTAAATTAGGAAAAATTGGGTATATAAAAAAGAAAAAGGAAAATAGATGTGAGGAATAAAATGAAGTGTCACACAATGTATCTGTCACAGAGAAGCCCGCTCTAGCTTGGGAAGTAGCGTGGAAAAAACTATCAGTTAATATCAAATCTCCGTTGTCTCAACATCATCAGATACTCGGACGGAACGACGAAGTCAAGGTGCTTGTGAAATAGAAACCGATAGGGAAGCGTCAGAACGGATAGCCGATGGCGAAGTGGTAGCCGAGGGAGCGGCCGAACTTCGGCATGTTGTAGTAGCCACGCTTGCCCGTGTCGTAGGGAGCATGGATGCCAATGCCGAGGTCGAAGCGGATGACGAGGAAGTCGAGGTCGTAGCGGAGACCGACGCCCGTGCCGAGCGCTATTTGATCGCCGAAGTTCTTGAAGCTGAACTTGCCGCCGGGCTGACTCTCGCTGCCCCGCAGCAGCCAGACATTGCCGGCATCGAGGAACGCGGCGCCCTGCAACTGCCCGACTATGGGGAAGCGGTATTCGACGTTCGCCTCCAGCTTGAAGTCGCCCATCTGGTCGATATAGGAGTACTGCGACTTCTCGGGATGATAGGAGCCAGGACCGATGGTACGCATTCCGAAGGCACGGATGCTGTTGGCACCGCCTACGGAGAAGAGCTCGCTATAGGGCGCGGCCTTGGCATTGCCATAGCTATAGACGACTCCGCCGAAGACGCGCGTGGCCAGCAGGCTGCGCTTCGTCAGCGGGAACTGACGCGTATATTGCACCGTCGTCTTGACGAACTGCGCGAAGGGCACGCCCATGAGTTTCTTACCCTCCTTGTCGAACGGCTCGCCGGCGATAGCGTAGATGCTGGAGACGATGGCCGAGGCTTCCTTGACGGTCACGCTGAGGGCGGACGGATGCTTCGGCGTACCAGCCCACGAGAAGGTGTAGGACATGCTGGGCACGAACTGGTCGCGCATGGAGACGTAGAGCGCGGGATTGGCCCTCGTGATGGAGTCGAAGCGCTCCGTGCTGTGCAGCAACTGGTCGTAAGTGATGGTCAGAGGCGAGAACTCGTGCTTGAGATGCTGCTTGCGCTGCAGGGTGTAGTTGATGCCACCGCTCCATGAGACACGTCCGAAGAAGCCGGCTCGGTTCTGCCAGCGCGCCTGCAGGTCGAAGGCGGTGGAGGCGACGAACTTGCGATTCACCTTGCGCGCCATGCCGAAGAAGCGAAAGCGGGGATAGGAGAGCGAGCCACTGAGCCCATACTCGTAGGAGTTGAGCAGCGAGCTCTTCGTATTGACATTGGCACCCGTCTGCCACTCGTAGGAACCCCACACCTTGAACGTCAGCGTCTCGGCACCGCGAAATGCGTTATGCTTCGAGAACGAGAAGCTGGCACCAGGACCAATCTGTCCGCCTGTCTTGCCGGTGACGTTGCCTTGGAACTCCGCGTCGTAGGGCTTGTCGAGTGTGGCGTTGATGACGATGTCGAGCGTATCAGAATCGCTTGGGATGTAGTTGATGCGAAGTGACGAGAAGACGTTCATGGAGGCCAGTCCTTCCTGCATCAGGTCGCCAAGGCTCTGCCGGTAGAGGTCGCCCTTGCGGAAGAGCATGGAGCGCCACATTGCCCTCGGCCGCAGCAAGGGAGCATGGCCCTTGACGGCCTTTGGCGGCTTGTGGAGAGCAGTGTCCTGCTCCTTGAACTTCACGGGCCGGCTGTAGGCGAACGAGAAACCGCCGCGCATTTCAAGGCTGTCCACGATACGCCGGTCGCCATGCTTGTAAATGTTCACGCGCGTGTTACCTATATAATATGGCCGCATCGCTTCCGGCGGCGTCGTGGGCGAAGGCTGTACCTGCAGCTTTACCATCATCGGTGTCTGCAAGGTATCGGCACGGAAGTTGACGTAATCGTTCCGCTGGTAGTAGTAGCCCTGCTCGCGCAAAGCCAATACGATGCGTGTGCGCTCGGCCTCGAGGCTGACAACGCTGAACGGGTCGCCGCGATGGAGAATCGCTGACACGGCGGTACTGCGGATGATGCTATCAGCCTGCGTGGGAAAGTTTCGGTACTCGATGCTGTCCAAATGGTAGAGCGGACCGGGATGGATATGGTAGCGCACCCGCTCCTTCAACGTGTCGCGCTTGTCGGGCAGCGTCTCGAAGGAAGTGCGAGCTCTGAAGTAGCCGCGGCTGCGAAGTGTGTTCTGCGCCACAGTGGAACGCAAGCGGGGATTGACATTGCTCACCAGCACGGGCGAGGCGGCAAAGCTGTTGAACATCCACTTGCCGAAGCGATGCTTGCTGCCGGCGTAGCGGTTGTAGATGAGCAACTTGATGGGGAAGGGATGCGTCACGAAGCTACTGCCCATGAAGGCACCATTGGGAGCATAGGAGAGCACGGCCTCCACCTCCTCCTTCGCCTCCTCGTAGGCCGCCTTGTCCTTCTCCGAAGCACGTCGGATGCTGTCGCGCACCGCCTTCTCGCTCATCTCGTCAGCCTCGATGACGGACGCATCGCCGCTGAGCAGTCCCTCGACCGTTGTATAGGCATCGGCCAAAGCCGTGATGACACCCTCCTGCTGACCATCGTCCTTTGCCCGCTGTCTGCTGTCATAGTCAATGCTCTTAATGCCGCGGTAGAGCGTCTCGCCCTCCGGCAGGTTCTTCGTAAGGGAACAAGCCGAGGCAAGCAAGCAGAACAGGAGAAGCCTTATGGGAAGTTTCTTGGTCATGGGCTGGATGGAGTTAGTGAGGTTGGTGAGGTAGATGGGGCTGATGGGGCTGGAGCTAACGTTGGCGTCGCATTCTTCTTGAAGATGAAGAGCTCGCCCAGCTTGTCGGCCTTCTTGCGCAGGACGATGCCGCCGCCCATCTTGGTGACCTGTCCTTCGAGCAGCGACTCGTAGTTGTTGTCATAGAAGAGATTGACGTAGCGCGAGCCGGACTTGTCGAGTCGGTACTCTATGGCGATGTTGTCGATGATGGTCTGTCCGGTATTGACGGCATCGCGTCCCGTGCTGACCTTACCACCTATGATGACGCTGATACGATTGCCCCAGAAGCGCTTGGCAAAGCTGAAGCTGTAGTCGGTTGTCGTCGTGCCGGCCTCGGATGTTCCGCTCGCAATGCCGAAGTTGACATCGACGGTGCTGAGTGCCTTGCCGGCAATCTCGTTGATGGCACTCTGGAGATAGGCATTGAGTGTGTTGGCGTAGTTGTAGCCGCCGTTAGTCTCTGCATCGTCCGTGACGTACATTCCCGTGACGAGCATCGTAACAGCGACACGGCCTCGCTCCTCCGCCGTCATGGAACTGAGCTGGTTCTGAACGGTCAGGTCTTCCGGAGCCTCCAACGTAAACTCAAGTCCCATATCCTCGAGCGTGCGGCTGATGGCCAGTCCAACGTCGAACGCCACATTGCGCGGCACGCTGTTCTCCGTAACGGTAGAACGAACGCGCTCGCTGGCATTGATGCTGAGACGCGGATTCATCATCTTGCCCTGGAACTCGACGTAGCTGCCCTGCTCGATGCGGAAGTCATTGAGCGGTATCGCCATCAACGAGTAGCGCATCAGGCCCTTCATGATGGTATAGCGCCCCCATAGCTGCATGTCGTTCTGGAGGTCGTAGGTCAACGTCATCTCTCCCCCACCCTGCAGGTCGATGAAGTCCTTGCCGTTATCGCTCAGGAAGCAATGTATCTGTGCCGTCTCAGCGATGCTGACATTCATCTGGATATCGATATTCTGCCGGACCACATCCAGAGGTTCTGCAGCAATCGTATCGGTAAAGTCGCAGAAGGTGACGATGTCCGAGAGCTGGTCATCGACAGTCAGGGGCGTGTCTGTAAGGACGCAACTGACATCTGTACTGCCGAGCACATCGAAGCGGCCACGCATCTTGAGGTCGGAGAGCGTTCCCCAAAGCCGTCCGCCAAGGTTGACGAAGACTTTGCCGTAAGCCAGGGAACCCTGCCGCTTCGGCGCATTGATAAGTTGATAATCGTTGGCGCGGACATTCATGTCCAACTGTACACGTTCCAGGTTGCTGAAGTCGATGTTGCCGTCGAGCACCAGCGGAGTCTTGCCAGCCGCGTATGCCTCGATGCGACCCAAGCTGAGGCGGCTGTCCGCCACGGTAATCGTGTGGTCGGGTATCTGTAGGTTCAGGTTATAACTGTCGGCCTTGATGCGAAGGGAATCCGTACGCAATTCTCCGTTCAGGATGGGGTTGTCCGTGCGGCCGCTTACCTTGAAATTCCCCCATGCATAGCCGCTCATAGCGAACGGTCCGTCGGGCATGAAGGCGTTGAGGAAGGCGAAAGGCACTCTCTGGAAGGTCGCCTCACCGTTCATCCTTCCCTGTCCGTTCTGGTCGTGATATTTTCCACTGAGCAAGATTATCTCCTCTCCGTCCTTCGTGACGATGCCATCCACGTAGTGCGACTGGTCGGCATTGGGGAAATAGGCGCCGTTCAATCCGATGTTTCCGAGGAGGACGCCGTTGTAGGTCATCCTTTCCACAAGCATCTCAGCCGAGACGGTTGTAGTGCTGTCGGCCTGCATATAGTGGAGGTCTCCATGAAGGAAGCCCTTGACATCGGGCATGAAGGGGATGACGTTCGTCAGTTCACCCACGTTAAAGCGATTGATGCTGAGTGAAATATCCTGCTGGGCATCTTCGTTGGGCGTAGTGTAAAGCTTCAAGCCCGTACCGTCGTCAGCCAGCAGGTCCACCAGCGCTTCGAGATGTCCGCTACGCTTCAGAGAGACGAAGTTGTCATCGTTGAGCGTAAAGCGACGGTACGCGATGGTGGGATTGAGCGGCGTGAAATGGATTCGCATACCATCGGACAGCAAGTCGAGCGCCAGTCCAAAGTCCACACTCTTCTCTCCCTTCGCGTCGCAGAAGAGGACATTGGCCTGCGCTCCCGTTTCGGTCAGCAACGCATGCAGTTGGGACTGGAACGTCACAACCCTATTCTTAGGCCCGTTGGCGACGCGGGCATCCAACGACAAGCGGTTCCGATCCTGCCGGATAGTCCACTGGATGCTGTCGAGCAGGATGGCGCCGGTATTGAGGGCGTGCATGTAGCCATCGCCGCTCAAGCCTTCCTCGGGGGAAGAGATAAGGTGGAACGAGAGGTCGCGGAAAGTGTATCCGGCAGCATGGTGCAACATCTTGCCGATTGGATTCTTCTGGCCGCAGTCAAGTTCCATCCTGAGATGCGGCAGCAGCATGCGGAGCGTGTCTTGTTGAAGGCGGAGACTGTCGGTCTGCCTACGCAATTCCTGACTGAAACTCTCATAGCGCGTCAGCAGAGAATCGAGTCCCTGGTCAGAGAAAACAGAGAGTTTCAGGTCTCCGGCAAGTGCCTTTAGGTGCATGCGGTCGGGCATAAGTGCTGCATCGAGAGTGAGGTCGAGCGGATGAATGATGCTGTCGGCTGTTGTCAGCTCCATCGCCTCAATGCGGGCAGTCAGGCTATGTGTCTGCTGGAAGTCCGAAGCACCGTCCACGTGCATCACCATACTGGCTGAAAGCGGTCTCTTAGCCAGACGAAGTGCGTAGAGGTCAATGTGGCTCAGGTCCATATTGAAGGCCGCCGCCTGCATCTTCCGTTCGTTGACGACAGCATCGACACATCCCTGCAAACAGAGCAGGTCGTTGTGGCTATTCAACTCAAGCATCACCTTGCCCCTCTCCAAATGGAAGTCGGTGTGGATGCTGTCCAAGTTCCACGAACCATAGCCCAGATGGTCGATACTGGCCTGTGCACGAAGCAAGGTGTGCGGACTGAGCATGTCCGTTCCGTGCCCAGATACCTTAGCGCTACCCGTGAGGAGGTAGAGCGAGTCGTGCGGCAGGAAATCGTGGAGTTGCAGGTCGCTGATACGTGCATCGGCCTGATAACGCATTGCCTGAAGATCTATGTCACCCTTCATATGAGTCCTGCCTTTGCCTTCGAGGAGCAATGCATCGGCAGTAAGCCGTGAGGCTTGACGCAGACGGGTGTCAGCATGGAGCACCATCTTTGGGAAGCGCACGTTGTCGAGGGCAAGGTAGCGATTGACGCAGCTGAGGTCCATCGTGGTGATGTCCCACTTCAAGTCCGCACCAATGGCAGCACTATCGGTCAGATTCTGAAGCGAACCTATGGCACGGACATCAATCACCGACGGCATCATCACGTTGCAGGTCTCCAGCGAAAGGCTATCTACGTTGCCCGTCGCACAGAGGTCGATATTCAGGGGTTGGGAAGGATAGCATGCGGCCAGTCCTTTAGGCAGATAATTCCCTACCGCACTGAGCACATCCGTACTACCCAGCGAAGCCTGCAAAGACCCATCTATAGTTCCCTTTAAGGGAGAGACTTTAGGTTCCCCTTCCTTTGAGGGAGGGAAAGAGAGGGTCAATTGCCCTTTGACAAAACTGTTTGGTGTCTTAAGGTCAAGCCCTGAGACAGCCAGGCGGGTGGAGTCATAGAAAAACCTGTCTATTGCCAATTCCATATCTCGGAAGGCAATATCATTATATCTTAGACTATCCACCGCAAGACTGACACGACCCGTGCGATAAGCTCCCTGGCTAAGATTGATATCGCCAGCGTCAAGGCTCGCCTGACGGATAGCAGCAGCAACCATGAGACTTTGCTGCTCGTCCCCAATTCTGAATTGTGAATTATGAATTATGATTTGATTAACGTCTATCTGCCAATCCACAGGTGCACTCTCTGTCGTGTCTTCCTCGGCTGCCTCGCGAAGCTGCAAATCGAGTACACAACCGTCCAAAGCGACATCCGTCACGTTCACCCGCTTTTTCCGCAGGTCAATGTCATCGGCAACAATCCGAAGGCTGCCCATGCTGCCCTTCATGCACAGCGTCTCTATCAGGTCTGTCGTATTGATGCTGCCGTCCTTCAGTTCTATGGCTTCCACACCAATACGCCGCTGAAAGACATGCGTGAGGTCGAGGTCAACGAGGACAGACTCTACGTCAATCACATCGGTAGGAGGCTTCTCCACATGAAGTTGTCCGAGCTGCAAGTCGAGAGGAAAGGCAAGATGCACGCTGCCGATGGTCACTACAAGACCTGTCTGCTCCTCAAGATAGGCAGTGAGTTTATTCACCGCCCACCTTTGCACGGGTGGCAGGTAGAGGCTGGTGGCAAGCAGCACAATGAGCAATACTATAACCAACAGCGTCTTGAAGATAATCTTCAGCGCACGACGCATCCTTTATAATTCAAAATAGTTCCTTCACCCTTTCACATTTTCTCATTCTCACATTTTCACATTCTCATCATAATCTCCCGCCAAAGGCGTTCCTCCGGCACAGGTGCCTCGATGGTCAGGGGAATGTGCGATACAGGGTGCTCCAGTTCCAAACGCCAGGCATGCAGGCTAATGCTGCCATCGGGATTGCTGCGCGGCGCACCGTATTTCAAGTCCCCACGAATGGGGCATCCCATCTTGGCAAGTTGGCAACGTATCTGGTGGTGACGGCCTGTGTGCAGCGCTATCTCAAGCAGATAATAGCGTTCGCTCTGGGCCACGATGCGATAATCGAGTACTGCCTTCTTGCTGTTCGGTACCTCACGGTCGTAAGCCCGAACCAGGTTCAGCTTCTCGTTGCGGGTCAGCCAATGGATGAGTGTGCCCTGCGGCTGTGGCGGTCTGTTGCCGACAATCGCCAGATAGGTCTTCCTCACCTCCTCATGCTCGGCAAACATCTTGTTGAGACGCGGCAGGGCCTTCGAAGTCCGTGCGAAAAGCACTACACCGCTTACAGGACGGTCCAACCTGTGCACTACTCCCAGGAACACCTCCCCAGGTTTGTGGTATTTCTCTTTCAGATAAGCCTTTACCATATCTGACAAGGGGACATCGCCGGTCTTGTCCCCCTGCACGATGTCCCCCGCTTTCTTCGCTACGGCTATCAGATGATTATCCTCGTAGAGAACGGTCATTTCAACTACATATTCATGCCGCCATCCACCTGGATGACCTGACCGCTGACGTAACTGCTCATATCGCTGGCCAGGAAAGTTGCCACGTTGGCAATGTCCTCCACCTGTCCGCCGCGGCGCAAGGGTATCTTCTTCTTCCACTCCTCGCGAATCTCCTCGCTGAGCTGTGCCGTCATAGCTGTCTCGATGAAGCCAGGAGCGATAGCGTTGGCGCGAATGCCCTTGGGACCCATCTCCTGAGCCACACTCTTGGCAAGGGCTATCATACCAGCCTTCGAAGCAGCATAGTTCGCCTGACCCGCATTGCCGTGCACGCCAACCACGCTGGCCATGTTGATGATACTGCCGCCGCGCTGCCGCATCATGATGGGCACACAGGCATGGGTGAAGTTGAAGGTGCTCTTCAGGTTGACGTTGATGACGGCATCCCATTGCTGTTCGGTCATACGAAGCATGAGACCGTCCTTCGTGATACCGGCATTGTTCACCAGGATATCGATGGTGCCGAAGTCCTCCTTAATCTGTTTCACCACCTCTTCGGTAGCTGCAAAGTCGGCAGCATTACCAGCATAAGCGCGGCAGGTCACGCCGACGGCTTCTATCTCTTTTCGTGTAGCTTCCAATCCGGCAGCCATCTCGTCGTTGAGCACTAGGTCGGTGAATGCTATGTTGGCGCCTTCCGAGGCGAACTTCAGGGCAATCGCCTTACCGATGCCCCTTGCTGCACCCGTAATGAGTGCTGTTTTTCTTTCTAATAATCCCATTATGTAATTTACGATTTAACGATTTACAATTTACAATTTTTTTGCGATTTAACGATTTTGCGATTTACTGCGATAGCAAATTCTTCACTTTTCACTTTTCACTTTTCATTTCTTATTTCTTATTTCTTAAAGGTACTGGCTCAGGTGCTTATCCTGACGGCTCAAGGCTTTGTGAATCAGTTTCTGAACGATGCCGCGGCTGATGCCTTGAGGCATACCGCCTGCCAATCGGCCGTAGATGTACGGGATTTCGAGCCCTTTCACGCAGTAGTGCATGATGTCTGAGCAGAGTGGGATGCTGTCTATCTCGAACCGTCCCATCTGCACACCCTCTGCCATAATGGTTGCAAAGAGGCGTTGCTCGCTCATGTCGAAGTTCTTGCGTACCTTCTCCACCATGATGATATTGCGGAAGAACTCAGCTCGCAGGTTGCCGTTGCGCTGCACAGCTTCCTTAATCATATTCAGATGCATGTAGATGACCTCCACGAGTTTGTCCTCCGGCTCCATCTGCTGCATCGCCACCTTATTCATCTTCTCGTTGATGCGCTCCAGTTCTCCCTCAATGACAGCCCAATAAATCTGCTCCTTACTCTTGAAATAGGTATAGAGCGTACGCCGACCCTTGCCCGAAGCCTGGGCTATGTCATTCATGGTGGTGTTCTCCAATCCGTTCTTGGCGAACAATTGTCGCGCCACATCTACTAACTTATTTCGCGTCTTTACTACTGGCATATCGTTTGCAAAGATAGCACATTTTTCTTTATTTGTGCAATTCTACTGCGTTAAAAATGCTCAAATAGGTGTATTTTGTGCAGTAAAAGGGAAAAATGCAATGAAAAACGAATAATTTTTCACTTTTCACTTTTCACTTTTCACTTTTTGTTGTACCTTTGCACCGCGTTTGAAAAAACGTACCTCAAGAACATCGCGGGGTAGAGCAGTTGGTAGCTCGTCAGGCTCATAACCTGGAGGTCGCCCGTTCGAGTCGGGCTCCCGCAACTAGGGTGGTTGCAATCCGGTGGCGCATTTGTGCCCCGGGTTGTTTTTTTATACCTAAAGACTGCGTCACGCGCATAATGTGTGTTTTCACAGTTTCACAGTTTCACAATTAAATTTTAAGGGGGTACCTCTCTGGAAGATAGTTTTATCTTATATTTATATACATATTTTAATATATATTGATAAATATTAACATTCCCCACACAGGTCTGGAGGTAGGGGCTTCGAAAAAAAACTGTGAAACTGTGAAACTGTGAAAAATACTCCGCGTTTTGTCCGCAGGATTCGAACTATTTGTCCGCAAGGTACGAACTGGCAGTCCGCCATAGTCGGACAATAAGAAAACCATATTCCCACCATATTCTCTCTAAGTTTTCACTATTTCTTCTCTAATTATAGAACTAGAGAGAAACTAGAGATGAACTAGAGATGAACTAGAGATGAACTAGAGATGAATTAGAGATGTGCATGAGAAATCCATGAGAAGAAATGGATTTGGAATGGCGTAGGAGACAGGTAGGACTCAGCTGGCTTCTCCGAGGATGAAGCGACGGTAATAGGAGATGAGCAGGGTGGTTAGCGGCAGGGCGATGATGAGTCCGATGATGCCAAGCAAACTGCCCCAGATGGAGAGACTCAACAGGATGATAGCAGGGTTCAATCCCATGACGTGACCCATGATACGAGGCGTGAGGAAGGCATCCTGAATGGTTTGTACGACGGCAAAGACAGCAAGGGCACAAAGGATGATGACCCAGAAGCTCTGCCCTGTATCGGCGGCCTTGACAAGCGCCAGAAGTATGGTTGGGATGAAGCCTACAAGCTGCAAATAGGGAATGAGGTTGAGCAGCCCGATGAAAAGCCCCAGACCGATAGCCATCGGGAAGTCGATGATGAGGAAGCCTATGCTGAAGAGAATGCCGACGATGAGGGCTATGAGTGCCTGTCCGCGGAAGTAGGAATTCATTCCGTTCTTGACGTCCTGCACCACCATTCCAGTAAAGTTACGCTTGCTGGCAGGAATGAAACGGATCCAGCCAGAAGAAAGCTTCTCGTAGTCCATCAGGATGAAGAACAGATAGAGCAGTACAACTACGCTCCCCAGCAGTCCGATAGCAAAATTGATGGTGCTCGAAAGGAACTGCCAACCCTGAAACAGTATATTCTCCGCAGCCTCTATTACGCTGCTGTGCTGTATGAGCTTTATCAGGGAGTCATCGTTGGCATAGTTCTGGAGCATGTTTTGCACGTTAGCAAAGACTTCGGACGACGCAAGTGTGTCGTGGAAATAAATCGTTATGAGTTTTGACATCCGGATGCTTTCCTCGATGATAGGCGGCACGACGAGGAATGCTACAAGTGTGATGACCGCAAGGACGATAATCAGGGCTACCGCGATGCTTAGAACACGATAGCGAAGGCGGCACTTGTTCTGCAGAAAGAGGACAAAGGGATAAATCATGTACGCCAATATCCATGCGATGAAGAAAGGTAGCAACACTTTGGAAAGGCGGTTGATGAGCAGTACGGCAGCGGTGGCTCCGAGTGCTACAAGAATCCAGCGAATAACGCGGTCGAAAGTAATCTCACGTTCTAACATAATTCTTTTCTTAATTCACAATTCGTAATTCATAATTCAATTAAGGGCTGTGGCAAACACTTCATCTTCATCCTCCATTCATAACCGTATAGCGTAGCATTATTATGAATTGTGAACTATGAATTATGAATTGCTTTTGCATAGCATTCACGGCAGAGGGGCTCGTACTCCTGTTTCTCGCCGAGCATCACTTGTTTCTCGCCTGCCACAATGCGATGACTGACGTAAGCAAGGGCTCCACAACGGACACAGATGGCATGTACCTTGGTCACATCGTCGGCAATGGCGCAGAGCTGCGGCATCGGACCGAAAGGCTGTCCCTTGAAGTCGAGGTCGAGACCTGCCACTATGACGCGGATGCCTTTGGCTGCCAATTCGTTGCACACCTCCACGATATGTTCGTCGAAGAACTGCGCCTCATCGATGCCTACCACATCGCTCTCCTGCCCCATGAGCAAGATGCTGGCAGAGGAATCGACTGGTGTGGAGAGGATGCTGTTCCCCTCGTGACTCACCACTTCTTCCTCGCTATAGCGGACATCGATGGATGGCTTGAAGATTTCCACCCGTTGCTTGGCAAACTGTGCCCGACGAAGGCGACGGATGAGTTCTTCCGTCTTGCCTGAGAACATGGAGCCGCAAACGACCTCCACACGTCCTCGTCGCATCATTTCACCATTATTTGAACCTACATCTTTCATATTTTGCTTTGTTTTTCAGCCACAAATATACAAAGAAATTATAAATTACGGGCTAAGAGTAAAGAAAAATACTAAAAAACTATAATTCTTCATTCTTCATTCTTCATTCTTCATTATTATTTGGTATCTTTGCAGACGCGATATATAATACAAGGTATGGGAACTCTCTACTTGGTACCTACTCCTGTAGGCAATCTCGAGGACATCACGATGCGAGCGCTAAAAGTGCTTCGTGAAGTTGACCTCATCCTTGCCGAAGACACACGCACGAGCGGCAACCTGCTCAAGCACTTCGACATCAAGAATGCGATGCTCTCGTACCACAAGTTCAACGAGCACAAAACGGTGGAGAACATCGTGGAGCGCTTGCTGGGCGGGCAGACAATAGCCGTGGTGAGCGATGCTGGTACGCCAGGCATCAGCGACCCAGGCTTCCTGGTGGCTCGTGAAGCCATCCGAGCAGGCATAGAGGTCATCACCCTGCCTGGAGCGACAGCCTTCGTGCCGGCATTGGTAAGCAGCGGCTTGCCTTGCGACCGTTTCTGCTTCGAGGGCTTTCTGCCGCAAAAGAAGGGACGACAGACACGATTGAAGGCTCTCGCAGAAGAGACACGGACAATGATATTCTACGAGTCGCCACATCGCATAGTGAAGGCGCTTACCCAGTTCATCGAGGTCTTCGGACCTGAACGACAAGCGAGCGTCTGCCGCGAAATTAGCAAGATACACGAAGAGAGCGTACGCGGCACGCTCCAAGAAGTCCTACAACACTTCACGGAGACAGAACCCCGTGGGGAGTTCGTGATAGTGGTTGGAGGGAAAGATTAAAGTGAAGGCTGCGATTAAGCGAGAGCAATGATAAGCTTGCTTAAGCATTGCCGAGCGGAAGCAGTCTCGACGAAGTCAAAAATGAAAAATTAAAAATTAATAGTTAAGAATTAAGGATTAAAACCATTTATAACATGAAAAAGATTCTTTTTTTCGTTGCTTGTACTCTCGCTTTGGGTGCTTGCAACCTGACAGGAGGTCAGCAGGACTCAGTTCAACAGGAGCGTGACTCCCTGCAACGCATTATCAACGAGAAAGACATGGAACTGGATGACATTATGGGCATCTTCAATGAGGTGCAGGAAGGCATCCGTCGCATCAACGAGGCTGAGGGCCGCATGACGATTGCCGATGGCAGTCCCGAAAGTGCCAGCAGCCGCGAAGTGATTCGCGAGAACATGGAATTCATCCAGCAGGCTATGCAGCAGAATCGCGAAATGATTGCCCAACTGCAGGACAAACTCAAGAACAGCAGCATCAAGGCAACCAAGATGCAGAAGACCATCGAGAACCTGCAGAGCCAGATTGAAGCCCAGGCCGCACGCATCCAGGAACTTGAAGCGACTCTGGCAGAGAAAGATGCCTTCATTGAGGCACAGGGCGATGCTATCGCCGGACTCAATAACAATGTGGCAGCTCTAACAGAAGATAACCGCGCCAAAAACGAGAAGGTTCAGGCTCAGGACAAGGAGCTGAACACGGCCTGGTTCGTCTTTGGCACAAAGAGCGAGCTGAAGGAGCAGAAGATTCTATCGAACGGCGACGTTCTCAAGAGCGGCGACTTCAACAAGGACTACTTCACGAAGATTGACATCCGCTACGACAAGGACCTCAAGTTCTACAGCAAGAGCGCCCAGCTGCTTTCTACGCATCCTGCTGGCTCCTATCAGCTGACGAAGGACAAGCAGGGTCTGTATGAAATCCACATCACCGATGTCCAGAAGTTCTGGAGCGTCAGCAAATACCTCGTCGTACTAGTAAAGTGAGGACCTCCCGTAGTAAACATTACAACTCTTCGCGCTCGTCGTTGCCCTTCGAGGACGGCATGACGAGTGTCAAGTTCCACAATGTGGTCGATGACAGCCCTGAGACCGCGATTCTGGTAGGCCTCATCACGCCCAATCAGGACGAGCGCAAGACGACGGAATACCTCGACGAATTGGAGTTTCTGGCCGAGACAGCAGGTGCCAAGACCATCCGGCGCTTCACCCAGCGCATGAACGGCCCCAACAGCGTCACCTATCTGGGTATCGGCAAGCTACAGGAGATTCGTGCCTACATTCAGGCTGAGGAGGATGCTGAACGCGAAGTCTCGATGGTCATCTTCGACGACGAGCTTTCCGCCAAGCAGCTCCGAAACATCGAAAACGAGCTGAAGGTCAAGATTCTGGACAGGACGAACCTCATCCTCGATATCTTTGCGATGCGGGCTCAGACGGCAAACGCCAAGACCCAGGTCGAACTGGCTCAGTATCGCTACATGCTGCCTCGGCTGCAACGCTTGTGGACACACCTGGAACGACAAGGCGGCGGATCAGGTAGTGGCGGCGGAAAAGGCTCTGTTGGCTTGAGAGGCCCAGGTGAGACGCAGCTTGAAATGGACCGCCGCATCATCCTGAACCGCATCAGCCTGCTCAAGCAACGCCTCGCAGAAATCGACAAGCAAAAGACCACCCAGCGCAGCAACCGAGGTCGCATGATACGTGTGGCGCTGGTAGGATATACGAACGTCGGCAAGAGCACCCTGATGAACCTGCTCTCCAAGAGCGACGTGTTTGCCGAGAACAAGCTCTTTGCTACGCTCGACACAACGGTACGCAAGGTCATCATCGATAACCTGCCCTTCCTGCTCTCCGATACCGTCGGCTTCATCCGCAAACTCCCAACCGACCTCGTGGAGTCCTTTAAATCCACGTTGGATGAGGTACGCGAGGCAGACCTCCTGCTCCACATCGTCGATATCAGTCATCCCGATTTCGCGGAGCAGATAAAGGTGGTCGATAAGACGCTTGCCGACCTGGGTTGCAGCGAGAAGCCGCAGATGATTGTCTTCAACAAGATAGACGCCTACTCATGGGAGGAGAAGGATGCCGACGACCTGACGCCTGCCACCAGTCGCAACGTCTCGCTCGACGAGTTGATACGCACCTGGATGTCACGTCTCGGCGGCCAATGCCTCTTCATCTCCGCCCAGGAACGAACCGGCTTCGACACACTCAAACAAGTGCTTTACAACAAAGTGCGCGAGTTGCACGTCCAGAAATACCCCTATAACGACTTCCTCTTCGAGCACTACGAAAGCCCTCTCCCAACCTCCCCCGAGGAGGAGAAATAACTCATAAACTGACTCAAAACTATAAACTATAAACTATGGACTTTAAGTACGCCCCAATGTTCCAGATGGGCGAGGACAAAACCGAGTATCGCCTCCTGACAAAGGAGGGAGTAAGTGTAAGTGAATTTGAAGGTCACAAGATTCTGAAGGTAAGCAAGGAGGCCCTGACCCTGCTGGCTCAGCAATGCTTCCACGATGTGGAGTTCATGCTGCGTCGCGAGCATAACCTGCAAGTAGCTAAGGTGCTAACCGACCCCGAGGCCAGCGAGAACGACAAATATGTAGCTCTCCAGTTCCTGCGTAATGCCGATGTGGCAGCAAAGGGCGTGCTACCTTTCTGTCAGGATACAGGTACTGCAATCATTCATGGTGAGAAGGGTCAGCAGGTATGGACAGGCTTCGAGGACGAGGAAGCTCTCTCCCTCGGTGTCTTCAATACCTTTACGCAGGACAACCTGCGCTACTCTCAGAACGCACCCCTGAATATGTACGACGAGGTGAATACAAAGTGCAACCTGCCTGCCCAGATTGACATCGAGGCCGTCGAGGGTGCCGAATACCGTTTCGTTTGCGTAGCCAAGGGTGGTGGCTCTGCCAACAAGACCTACTTCTATCCCATGACTAAGGCTCTCATCCAAAACGAGAAGACCCTTCTTCCCTGGTTGGTTGAGGAGATGAAGCACTTGGGCACAGCAGCTTGTCCTCCCTATCACATCTGTTTTGTAATTGGTGGTACAAGTGCCGAGAAGAACCTGCTGACCGTAAAGCTTGGCTCTATCAAGTACTACGACAATCTGCCCACGACGGGCGACGAGACAGGTCGTGCCTTCCGCGATATCGACCTCGAAGAGAAGCTCTTGAAGGAAGCTCAGAAGATTGGCCTCGGTGCTCAATTTGGTGGCAAGTATCTGGCTCACGACATCCGCGTGATTCGTCTGCCTCGCCATGGTGCTTCCCTGCCTGTTGGTATGGGTGTCAGCTGCTCTGCCGACCGCAACATCAAGGCTAAAATCAACGAGGACGGTATCTGGATTGAAAAGATGGACAGCAATCCATCAGAACTGATTCCAGAGGAATTGCGCAATCCGGGCGAAGGTCCGAAAGGTATTGAGATAGACCTGAACAAGGGTATTGATGCCGTTCGTGCCGAACTGACAAAGTATCCAGTCAGCACCCGCGTGAACCTGAAGGGCACGATTATTGTGGCTCGCGACATTGCTCACGCCAAGCTGAAGGCGCGTCTGGATGCTGGCGAAGGAATGCCTCAGTACTTCAAGGATTATCCTGTGTTGTATGCCGGCCCTGCCAAGACGCCAGCCGGTTACCCTTGCGGCTCTATGGGTCCCACAACAGCCAACCGTATGGACCCCTACGTGGATGAGTTCCAGGCTAACGGCGCTTCTTTGGTTATGATTGCCAAGGGTAACCGTACACAACAGGTGACGGATGCCTGCAAGAAGCATGGTGGTTTCTATCTTGGCACCATCGGCGGTGTGGCTGCCGTTTTGAGCCAGAGCAGCATCAAGAGCATCGAATGCGTGGAATATCCCGAACTTGGCATGGAAGCTATCTGGAAGATTGACGTAGAGGACTTCCCCGCTTTCATCCTCGTCGATGACAAGGGCAATGATTTCTTCAAGCAGCTAAAGCCCTGGTGTCCTGGGTGTAACAAGTAAACGTCGAACCATAAAACAGAGATGATATGCTGGAAGAACTCAAACAGAAAGTATTCAAAGCGAATCTGGACCTAGTGAAGCACGGACTCGTCATCTTCACGTGGGGCAACGTCTCGGGCATCGACCGTGAGAAGGGTCTCGTAGTCATCAAGCCTTCAGGTGTCAGCTACGACGAGATGAAGGCCGAGGACATGGTGGTCGTGGACCTTGCTTCCGGAAAGGTTGTAGAGGGAGACTTGAATCCATCGTCAGATACTCCTACACATCTTGTATTATACAGGGCGTTCCCAGAGATTGGTGGCGTTGTACATACTCACAGCACATACGCTACAGCGTGGGCACAAGCAGGAAGAGATATTCCAAACATCGGTACCACGCATGCCGACTATTTCCACGACGACATTCCCTGTACGCGCAACATGAAAAAGGCGGAGGTCTTTGGCGAATACGAGAAGGAGACAGGAAATGTAATCGTGGAGCGCTTCAAGGGAATGAATCCGAACGACACTCCCGCTGTGCTGGTTCGCAACCACGGTCCCTTTGCCTGGGGCACAGACCCTGACAATGCCGTGCATAATGCCGTAGTGATGGAAGAGGTTGCCAAGATGGCCTTCATCTCCTCTACCTTGCATCTCAATACACTCGACATTGTGGACCACGTTCCTTCAATGAACAAGCTCCTCATTGAGAAGCATTATAGCCGCAAACATGGACCAAATGCCTATTACGGCCAGCAGAAACGCTGACCGTAATAGGCATTAATTGATAATTGACAATTGATAATTGATAATTATGAAGGACGATAATGTGGTTAAGGAAAGAGTTTTGAGTTTTCTGTAAGAATCGTCAATCTCTACAAACACCTGACATCTTCCAGACAAGAGTTTGTTATGTCCAAGCAATTGCTCCGTTCTGGAACAAGCATCGGAGCAAACATTTGCGAAGCAGAACAAGCCCAAAGCACATCGGACTTCCTTTCAAAGATGAACATCTCTCTAAAAGAATCATCTGAGAGTGATTATTGGATAAGATTACTTCACCGAACCGGTTATCTCAATGATGAGGAGTATAACAGCATTATAAAAGACTGTCGAGACCTTACAAAACTATTAGTTTCAATTGTCAAATCAACAAAAGAAAACAATACTAATTAAAAATTATTTATTATTAACCACGATATGTGATAGTTGGCAAGTAGCGGTGGCTTAATTATCAATTGTCAATTATCAATTATCAATTAAAATTTTAAAACAATGTTTGAAAATTTTGAGATTTGGTGGGTGACTGGTGCACAGTTGCTCTATGGCGGAGATGCCGTTGTGGCAGTTGACGGACACTCAAAGGAGATGGTTGACGGACTCAATAAGTCTGGCAACATCCCCGTGAAGATTGTGTATAAAGGCACAGCAAACAGCAGCAAGGAGGTTGAGCAAGTGATGCTCGCCGCCAACAATGACGAGAAGTGCGTAGGTATCATCACATGGATGCACACCTTCTCTCCTGCCAAGATGTGGATTAAGGGCCTACAGCAGCTGCAAAAACCCCTACTCCACTTCCACACACAATACAACGCCGAGATTCCCTGGGCCGACATCGACATGGACTTCATGAACCTGAACCAGAGTGCCCACGGCGATATCGAGTTCGGACATATCTGCACCCGTATGCGTGTCGCTCGCAAGGTGGTTTGCGGTTACTGGAAGGACGAAAAGGCTCAGAAGCAGATTACCGTTTGGGCACGTGTGGCAGCTGGTGTTGCCGACGCCAAGAACGTGCGCTGCCTGATGTTCGGCATGAACATGAACAACGTGGCCGTGACCGATGGCGACCGTGTGGAGTTCGAGCAACGCCTCGGATATCACGTTGACTACTATCCCGTGTCCTCTCTGATGGAGTATTATAAGAAGGTCACAGACGCAGAAGCTGACGCTTTGGTTGAAGAGTACAAGAAACTCTATACCATCAAGATTGACGAGAGCGGCGAGGCCGTATATTGGGAGAAGGTAAAGAACAGCGCCAAAGCCGAGATTGCCTTGCGCCGCGTGCTGAAGGACGAGGGTGCTACCGCCTTTACCACCAACTTCGACGATCTGGGCGACGCCAACATCGACGCTCCCGACTTCTGCGGCTTCGACCAGATTCCTGGTCTTGCCTCACAGCGACTCATGGAAGAGGGCTACGGCTTCGGTGCCGAGGGCGACTGGAAGACCGCCTGCCTCTACCGCACGCTATGGGTCATCCAGCAAGGTATGCCCACCGGCTGCTCCTTCCTCGAGGACTACACCCTGAACTTCGCCGGCAACCGCTCGTCCTGCCTGCAGAGCCACATGCTCGAAATATGTCCGCTCATCGCCAGCGACAAGCCAAAGCTGGAGGTTCACTTCCTCGGCATCGGCATCCGCAAACAGCAGACCGCCCGCCTCGTCTTCACCTCGAAGACCGGTCCTGGTATCAAGGCTACCGTCGTTGACCTCGGCAACCGCTTCCGCCTCATCAGCCAGGAGGTAGAGTGCATCGAGCCGAAGCCCATGCCAAAGCTCCCCGTTGCCAGCGCCCTGTGGATTCCGCAGCCCACGTTCGAGATTGGCGCCGCTGCATGGATTCTTGCCGGTGGCACACACCATAGCGCTTTCTCCTACGACATCAACGAGGAGTACTGGGAGGACTTTGCTGAAATGACTGGCATCGAGTACGTCAAGATTAACAAGCAGACGAACATTGCCGACTTCAAGCAGACCCTCCGCAACAACGAGGTATATTTCATGCTAAACAAGGCACTCAAGTAAACAACGAATTACACGGATTGAATTGGAGCACCCCGATTGGGATGCTCCTTTTTTATGACCATGGTTATTTCAATCTCCTTCGCTTTCATCCACGCTGGGCTCAACGTTTCAGCGTTTCAGCCGTTTCGCTCGGAAAAAAGGTATTTCATTCTATTTGTTATATATTTTAACTTTCTAATTATAAGATATATATATAATATAGACTATAATAAAAGAAGTTTGTACACCCCTCATTACCCTGCTGAAACGCTGAAACGCGAAACGCTGAAACTCAATAATATTCACGTAAATAAATGATTTTTCAATATGGAGTACAATATTACGAAACCCATAGCGCCCGCGATGCCAAAGCCTTTGAAAATAATCTCCAAGCCCTTTGTGCAAGATTTTAAAGCCCTTTGCACAAAAGCACGCAGACTTAAGGTTTCTGGGTAGAAAAAGTTAATATATTTCTTTATACCTTTGGATTATTATACGTTTTGTACTGACAAAATAATGTATGCGGAACACAAATATAGGTAATTGTTTGGCAGTTTGGAGAAAATAGACTATATTTGTTGCCAAATATACTTAAAACATACAAACTATGACCGCAAAACAAACAATTGAGGCTGGAAAGGCCATCCTCGGAATCGAATTCGGTTCCACACGTATTAAAGCTGTTCTTATCGACGAGCAGAACAAACCTATCGCACAGGGTGCTTTCGAGTGGGAAAACCAACTGGTGGACGGACTCTGGACATACAGCATCGACCTTATCTGGAAGGGGCTGCAGGATTGCTATGCCGACCTGCGCAAGGATGTCAGGAAACAGTACGACTGCGAGATTGAGTCGCTCGCCGCCATCGGTTTTTCAGCCATGATGCACGGCTACATGGCCTTCAACGAGAAGCAGGAAATTCTGGTGCCTTTCCGCACGTGGCGCAACACGAACACAGGCAAGGCAGCAGCAGAACTCTCCAAGCTCTTCAACTACAACATCCCGCTGCGCTGGAGCATCAGTCACCTGTACGAATGCATCCTCGAGGGGAATGAGCACGTGAAGGACATTCGCTTCCTGACAACGCTGGCCGGCTACGTCCACTGGCAGCTGACGGGCGAGTTCGTTTTGGGCGTGGGCGATGCCTCGGGTATGATTCCCGTAGATCCCGCCACGAAGACCTACGATGCCTCGATGGTGGAGAAGTTCGACAAGCTCATCGCACCGAAGGGCTACGCATGGAAGTTGCTCGACATCCTGCCGAAGTCGCTCGTGGCAGGCGAGAAGGCTGGCGTGCTGACGGCCGATGGCGCCAAGAAGCTCGACCCCAGCGGACACCTGAAACCCGGCATCCCCTTCTGTCCGCCCGAAGGCGACGCCGGAACGGGCATGGTGGCCACCAATGCTGTCAAGCAGCGCACAGGCAACGTCTCGGCCGGCACATCGTCATTCTCGATGATTGTTCTGGAGAAACCGCTCTCGAAGCCCTACGAGGCCATCGACCTCGTCACGACGCCTGACGGCTCACTCGTTGCCATGGTGCACTGCAACAACTGCACCTCGGACATCAACGCCTGGGTGGGCCTCTTCAAGGAATACCAGGAGATGCTTGGCGTGCCCGTCGATATGGGCGAGATATACAGCAAGCTCTTCTACAAGGCACTGGAGGGCGACCCTGACTGCGGCGGACTAATGGCGTTCAACTACGTCAGCGGCGAGCCCGTCACGGGACTCAGCGAGGGACGCCCGCTCTTCATCCGCTCCGCTACCGACAAGTTCAACCTCGCTAACCTGATGCGCGCACAGCTCTACGGCGCCATCGGCGTGCTGAAGATAGGCAACGACATCCTGCTCAAGGAGGAGAGTGTCAAGGTGGACCGCATCACAGGCCACGGCGGTTACTTCAAGAGCGCCGGCGCAGGACAACGTGTTCTTGCCGCCGCCCTCAACTCGCCCATCTCCGTCATGGAGACTGCAGGTGAAGGCGGTGCCTGGGGTATTGCCCTGCTGGCAGGCTACCTGATTAACAAGAACGGAAAGAATCTGGCTGACTACCTGGAGGATGTTGTCTTTGCCGGCAACACAGGTGTATCCATCGCACCCACTGCCGAGGATGTGGCCGGCTTCGAGAAATACACCGAGAACTACAAGCGCTGCCTGCCCATAGAGCAGAAGGCTACGGAATGCAAGTAAGAATTTGAGAAACTAAAGGCAAAAGAATATGAAAAAGATTTACACTTATCTTCTATTGCTGGGCCTGGCGTTTTCAGGCTGTATGCAGTGCATGGCACAAAAAGTATATGTGGGCTATGCCAAATATGACGACCAGATATGGGAGTACGACGGACTGTCGCTCCAGTTCGATGCCAAGGTGGGCTGCGCCATACGACTCACCAAGGACATGATTGCGCCATACGCGGGTGGCACCATCACCGGCATGCGTGTGGGTTGGGACACCTCGACACAATCAGGCGTCTACCAGGGCTTTGTGCGTGAGGACTTCAACAGTGAGGACCTGTCAAAGGGCAAAGCAACGGTGAAATACAGCTACAGCGATGCCTACCCGGGATGGAACGAGATAAAAATGACGTCGTACGTGATTCCCGAGGACGTGGACCAACTGATAGTGGGCTTCACCACAAACCTGAAGAAGGATGTCTGCTCCATCCCAATGCTCTATCCCCACTACACGCCCAACAGCTGCTTCCTGTGGGTAGAAGGCGACAACGACGAAGAGGGTAATCCCCGATGGGTTGACATGAACGACAGAGGCATCCTGCCCATCCTGCTCATCATCAGGGACACAGAAGGTACCTTCAGCTACCTGCCTGTCATCAACCTGCTGACCGACAATGGCATCCAACAGACAGAGGAAGCGGGCGACGTGCTGATGCGCATCAAGAACATGGGATCGCAGAAAATCAACACCATCGAGGTGACTTCCCGACAAGGCGAACAGACATGGAGCAAAACCATCACCGCAAGCATTGCCTCGGGCGCAACAAGCAAGGTATTCCTGGCTCCTATCTACTGCTTCCACACAGGAGACGTGGAACTGAGCATCACAAAGGTAAACGACAAGGAAGTGGCCAAACCCCAGACACACACCATAAACATGATCGGTGTGCCCAAGGAAGTGGCCAACCAATATACCCGCCGCCCGCTGGTGGAATACTTCGAATCGGAGAACAACTACCGCTCGGCACGCTACTATGATGAGTATGTCATGAACCCTGTGACAGTAAAGAAAAACGCCATCACATTCGTCTGCCAACACCTGGACGACCAGTTCATGACGGGCGAGGACGATGCCACCAGCCTGGCCGTATGGTTGTGCAGCGGCGACTCGGCCAGAGTGAGCATACCTGCCATGACCGTAGATCGCGCTATGGCTACGGAAAACATACTCTACCAGATGGCAACCTCATCGACACCAATGTTCGACGTGCTGACCCAGTCGAGCGATGCCCAGGGCGTGTTCAATGCAGCAGCCAAGCGTCCCACATTCGTCAGCCTGTCCTTAGAGGGAACGCTGACTGACAACAACGAGACCCTGAACGTGGAAGTGGGTGGCAACGTGGCTCCGGGTATCATGCCCGAAGGCGAGAAGCTGCGGCTGACCGTCTATCTGATGGAACGCAACGTGGAGAGCGACAGCCAGCTCTTCTGGAACGAACAGGAGAAAGATGAGTATCAAGGCATGTACACGCACCCCAACGTCATCCGTGAAATAATGACCGCCCCCGAGGGCGAGCCCATTCCGGCAGCAGGCACTACGCAAAAGACGTATCAGACAGAGCTTGACCCGACTTGGAACGTCGAGAACTTGTATCTTGTGGCCTTCATCCATCGCGACGGCGCACTGGGCGGCAAGCGTATGCACGTCTTCAACAGCGCAGTAGGCGACATCACAGAGGCAACGGGAATTGCATCAATTGAAAATGGACAATTGACAATTGATAATTCTGTTTACGACCTCAGCGGACGCAGAATTGTAAATGGTAAATTGCCGAGAGGCATTTACATTGTGAACGGCAAAAAGATAGTAAGATGAAACGAATAGCGTTAGTGCTCTTCC
>JAILRU010000079.1 GCA_024697945.1 Bacteroidaceae bacterium | reverse complement strand
AGAAGTTTCAGACTTCTTTGTTGGGGGAATTTCGTAGCGGGGAGCTGAACTGATGGAGCAGCGAGAGGATAGCCAAGCTTGTTTGTGCTATCCCGAGTCGTGACAGAAGAAGACCGAAGGTCAAAAATTCCCCCAAAGTGAATACTCTGGAGGAATGGTGGATGTCGGAGGGGTGATATAGTCTTATACTTATTCGCCTGAATGAGTTATTTCAGTAAAACCTTTTATGTACGTATATTCGCTTTGAAGATACTTACTTTCCATGTCGGCACCGTCATACTCTTGCTTGCTTACACTTGTTACGTTACCATTCCAATCCAAGTATTCATCATGCATAACCCAGATTTCATCAGCTGAACATGTCGCTGTATCTTCATTAATTATCCTAGCCACCGCTATTGTGAAGCCCTTGTCTGTCACAGCTATAGCTGCACATTCACAGATGAACTTTGCTTCTAGCGTTTCACAATCAACCTTGAATAATTGATATTCTGTTACCCATCCATTACTGTTTGCATGAACTCGGGTAACAACATATAAAGATTTTTTATCACGAGAAACAGTATAGTGGGATAAATCGGGAATACTCCCAATATATGCATAATAATCTGAATCTTCTGGTTCATAGTGATAACGTTGATAGCGCAAATGAACATACAAAATTGAATCTTGGTTATCTTCTCTTGCAATTAAAACATGTCCTGCTTCATAACCATCACAGATCCGACACATATCTCCAAAGACTCGCTTATGACCGTCCGCACATGTATAAGTGTAAAAGTCATTTATACGAGTCTCAGATAACGTATCTACTGATTCTGTATTTGATAATATGGAATCTGCCTGTCCATTATTGTTTGCTGTACGTTGCACACATGAAAAGAGCAAATTTAATAGGATTATGCCTAAAAGAATCTTTTTCATAATCTTTCTCATTTATCAGAGGTCTTCCGGAAATTCGCGATAAGGGAATAAATAAATACGAGATGTGAACTCAATATCATTCATCTTTCCAAATGCGTATTCCTTGACAAGCGGTTGAACGACAACTTGGTCCCAGTCCCAATCGTTCCAGTCTTTGAGGGATTCTTCTAAATCTGGACACAAATCATGCCATTCTTCATCCTGCTCATAGCTTTTGCGAATGAATTCATGGGATATGGGTCCAAGCACGATGGCTGGTACAACAGCATTGTATCCGGCTTCGAAGAGTGCAAGTACCTTCTCTCCCTTTCCGAATCTGCATGGTTCCTGAAAATGATTTCCTCCGGGTTGATGGCCACCATAATTATATTGTGCCAAAGGCTTCATCTCGGCATCATAGATTTCCACTGTAAAGGGCCACATATCCTCTTCCTCCATAATCTCATAGCCCAAAAGCATTTGCGGATTATACTTGGTGTGAGTGACCATCGTTTTGGCATCCTCGAAATTCAGAAACTTCCCAAGATGACGCTCATTAAATTTGTATTGCTTCTTCACGCAAAAGATTTTGGCGCTGCAAGCATCTAATACCCTACCTGATATGGGTGAGATGGACTCTCCATCATTGAGCACAGTAATGGGAAATTCATCACAGAAGAGGTCGGCAAAGGCCTTTGGATTATCCGTGTGGATGGGGATGATGGACAAGGGTCTGAGCATGTGGAAAAACTCTCGTAGGCTCTTCATATCGCAATGTCCGCTTGTGTGCAAGTATTCATAGTCCTTGCCTAATGATTTGGAGAGTCGAGGATTATAAGCCTCACTGCCTTCCTCGACATATCCTTTCCACATGGACAGATATTTATGCTTCTCGCCAGGAATACGCTCAATAAGGTTGTCGAAACGGTCGTTGGCACGAGCTATCAGGACATAACCCTTCTGTTCCATAAGATAGCGGAATTTGTCGTTCAACCGAAATTCATTATCCTCGTATTGGAGAACCATAGGAGGATATTTCTCATCATATTTATACAACCTTGATTTCCCCCAGATATGGTCGCGCTGAGTGACGACATCCATCATACGTTTTTGGTATGTATCCACAATAAAGGGTCGTTCTGCTTTGCGGGCAGCATGATAAAGGCCAAAGAGTCGGTCGATGTTGGATGAAGACAGATAGACAATGTTGCACTTGTTTTCACGGAACCTGGCTTCATATTGTTTCTGTAATTCCGGTTCCGATACACTGGTTGCATCGGGCCTACGAACATTAGTACCCTCACATACCAAATAATCTACACGTCCAACATACTTCTCAATGACTTTGGGAAGCGTACTGCTTCGGAATCCGTGAGTGCGGAAGTCACCAGTATGGAACACACTTCGCTGAGCTGTTATCTTGAAGGCGCAGGCCTCAAAAGCAGAATGGTCAACGATGATAGGCATAATCGTGAATGGCCCAAAAGAGAACTCTACTCCAGGCTTGAACGTCTTGACACTTTGCAGCCTGTCAAGCATCTTCTGCTGTACGTTGTCCACAGATTTAAGGTGGTCTGAAAGCACCAATTGTATCTCGCGCCCCATTTCACTCATATAGATGGGAAGTTCATCTGGAAGTTGAGTGATACAGCCAATATGGTCGCCATGATAGTGGGTTATAAGCAGAGCACTCTTAGAGATGTCTCCATGTGTCAGGCCCTCTACTTTCAAGGGTTCCTTCTTAGAACTTCCAGAAAGTTCCTCTCCATAATCTACGAACAGCTTCCAGCCTTCGCTCTCATATTCTGTCACGCAGCCACCTATTTGGTGCGTGCCGCGATGAATGGTTATTTTCATCCGCAAATCTTTTGGAGCGGATATCGGTTGCTCTTCTTTTTCAACACTTGCTCTGCGTCTGCGTATAGGTTTATTCTCATTCATGTTATCTTTTGGTTAAGATTTTTCTTCAATTATTGGAGTATTTAATATTTGACTCTGAATTCTCTTTTTCGATTTGATTTTGAGGTCTATTCCCTGATTAAAATCTATTGTTTCCTTAAAGATTTTATAATTCTTGAATTTCCCATACAACTCTTCCCATGTAACGAAATGGATCTTCAATTCATAAGAAATATCAGGATTGGAGATGCTGGCTTTTGATTGTTCGGGAATGATGGCTATGTAATGTGCTTCCTTACAATCTTTGAATTTGTTAACAAAATTTTGTACCACAGGATTTAAACCTATCCCTCTTTCATGCCCTTTTGTATTTTTAATCCGGTCTGAACCTATAGAGACGCTCGGACGAGGTTTATCCATTCTTTCACAGAACCAATCTTTTAATTCAAAAAAATAATTTTTGAGCCTTAATTGAAAGAACAAGTTAGAAGCATGACCATTGTCATGTTTACCTTTCGATACATAATCATCATGCAGAGTTTTCTGCTCATTTATATCATAGTATTTACAACAACTTGCTTTTGCTTCAATAAAAAAGGCAACCTTCTCATTCTTATTCTTATTTTGTGCAATAATTACTAGGTCTGGACTTCCAAACTCAGAAAGCGAAAATTCATTATAAATTTCAAAATCATAAAAATTTTCGAGGGGTCCAATGTTTTTAATGTTTGCGAGTGCAAGGAATTCCCTCATGTTTTTTTCACCGTCTTCGTTGAATGCCATCCCATAGAACAATGCATTCATTGCACCACGTTCTGAATAACCGATAATCTTCATTGTTATAATGTTTTTGAATTATTTCTCCTGCAAAAATACAATTATTTCTTTTACTCTTTCTAACTTTCGGTTGTTTTTTTATCTTTCTTCTAATTCTCGTTTTATTTCATCTCTTATTTCCTCTTTTACTTTCTGCCTTACTATTCCACTAACCATTGTATGCCCATTGCGTACTGGTTTGTGAGACCATGTGGTAGAATGTTGCTGAACCCAGTAAGTTTTAGTGCATCTGCAAGTGACGTATTTCGAAGCATGATTTTGGGGAGCATAATTTTTGCGATACTTTTTCTTCTTCATATTATATTGATTATTGTGTGCCACGATGAATGGTAATGGTCAAAGTTTTTATCATATGTCTTTTAGTTGATGACTACTATCTAAATAAATGATTTTTCCATGGTCAACTTATACAATAGTTCTTTACTTGTGACCAGTCGTTTTGTCGCCATCATTCATTATAGTTATATATTTTACTCTCTCTATCTTTTGTTTGTTTTTTTTCTTTCATATTCTCTTTTTAGTTTTTATATTTAACAGTTGCTCACACAAGCCAAAAGAACTGATGCGACCTTCCCAGTGATCTAACAGAACTTGTTTGTTCAGCTGAATCCAGCTGATAATTAGTGCGTAGTCCTCTGGAGAGATTAACTTCCTTCCACCTCCCATGTTCTTTGGCTCATCTTCAATTGAGAAATGAACCCTCTTGCCATTTGACAAAATCATCGCTACGTGAGGTCTTCTTTTGTAATCAATAGCTCTTGTTCTACAAAAAGTCCACACACCGAATGGTAAACCAAACCGCTCAGAGCGAAATGTTGTTACTGCGAAATAGTCTATGCTCATACGTTTTATACATTAAAGGAAAAGTCTTTAACTATATCGTAGTCTTCCTTATCAAAATCAAACTCCTTTGCAACCAAATCAATTGCTTCAAAACATTCGTCAATCCAATTCCCAACATGAATAAGAAACTGATTATTTCTGTAATATACGCGTCCACGAGGTTTTTCTTGATAACTGCCGATGAAGGAAAATGACTGACAATACTGCTCATGAAGCATTTTTGAAGTTACACCATAAGAAGTCTTCTGAACTTCAGATGACTTTAAAGACACTTTGTAAACTCCAAATAACTCTTCCCTAATTGGAGAATACCAAAATATGCCAACCTTTGGGTCTTCATTATGGAGGTTTATTCTCATAGCGTTAAGGCACTCATTATGTTCTTTGACGGATAGACTTCTAAAATAACTTATTCCACTTTTTTCAAATGCCAACTTATCCATATTGCCATTAGGACGACTGATACCATCAAAGATGAAAGGTGTGCCTGCTTTAAGTACTGACTCTGAAAAAACCTGACTAATCTTATTTAATGACATCTCTTCACCAAGACTCTCTAAAGAACCATCATTGTGAAGAAGATAATACTTGTCTGTGTGAATTATGCAAGCATCCTGAGTCATTCCATCGATAGTCATACAATCTTTTACGAAAGGAATGAACTCATCAACAGACATATCTGAAGGCTTCTGTACGAGATAACTCCTTTCCACTGAATCATTAAGAAGTCCAAGCGTTTTTGCTTCATCGGATTCTATATCAGCAGGAACCTCTTGCCAATGGCCTACTAATTGATAAACTCTCATTTTAGCAGAACTTAAAATTCCTCTTAAAATACGATTCCTCTGATTGTTGTCATTCTTGGGAAGGTAATTACCTTCGTTGTCTTGGTAGCGATACGCAGTTATTATTGCAAATGCGTTGTTCTTCTTATTGTTCATTATTAAATCTCATTTTCAAACCGGTTCTACCTTCCGGATAATGATTTCTGTGCCTTCGCCATATCGCTTGGGCGTATCACCAACAAGTTGCCGGACTCTTGCCAAAGCTTCTGTTTCGCTTGCACTATGCATGGTGATTAATGCTGCCGACGTGTAAACCAGAGCACACAAATGTCCTGTTATAAAACCATACTCTACTCGATACAATCTTGAACTCATAATTCTTACTTTTTAATTATCTCTTATTTAAGTATCTTGTTTTCAAATTGATAGATTGTACATTTCTCTCTTCGGATATCATGGACAATGAATTCTGCCTCACCTTGTAAGTGATAGTATTCCGGACGATGAATAAAGCAAACCTTGTCAGCACATAACTCTATCGCATTTTGCAAATCTCGAAAGTCTGCCAGTTCTGGACGGATTCTATTTTCGTCAACAGATTGGTTCAGTTGTGACAGGACAATGATTGGGACATTTAATTCTAAGGATAGTAGTTTGAGCCTACAAAGAATGTAGGATCGCTCCTCTGCAATAGTTTCAAATAACTCCTTTATGTTCAATGGCATACCAAATAGTTGTAAGTAATCTATGAATATCACTTTCACACCATGCTTAGCCACCAACTTTCGTGCTTTTGATTGAAAATCTAAAATGGCAAGTAATGGTGTGTCGTCGATGATGAGAGTGGTATTATTTGTGTTTATCCCAAGGCGATATACAACATGATTCCTATTCATCTCCATACTGAACAAAGCACAGGGATACTTATTGTACATATTCATATGTTTTATCATATTAAGTGCAACGGCCGACTTACCCATACCTGGACGTCCGGCAATGATAATTAATTCTGAAGACTGTAATCCTAGTATGAATTTATCCCATTGTATAAAATTTGTGGGCAGGAGCTCTCCTTCTTTCATGTTGAATGTCGTTTTCATAATAGTTTTGTTACTTAATTTCATACTTATACGATGCCAAGACTCTATTGACTGCATGGGCCTTCAAGAAGGCTTTGGGGTTGCTGGTAAGGCGTTGCCAGGCTTTTTCCTTCTCTTCGTCAGGAAGTTCTGAAGAGGCAAAAAGTTCCTGTCTGTAAGCTTCTATTTGCTCGGTTTCGCCTCGCTGAATGCTTATACGGATTTGGTTGGCCTTAATGCCGCCCAAATGAAAAACTCCCTTTAGGATGTCCAACATCTGCTCCTGATAGATTAAAAGGTCACACTTGGGATAACGATTAACATAATCAGAAAACAAATCTATTGTTTCAGGTCGGTAAAGAGCATAACGAGCAATATCATCTTCGAGGTCATCTGGCAAAGGCCTTTCTTGTTTCTTGTTAAGATATTCGTAAGGTTTTACGTCCTTGAATAGGCATTCCCTGATGGCGGGGATGTCAAAATCCTCAGCATTGGCTTGCAGAACCTCCTCCGCTCTCTTCATGAACTCGTCGAAGCGCAAAGCCTCGATGTCGAACTGAAACTGCGGAGGTTCATCGTTCACAAAACGAGCAGAGTGAAGTCCGTACTTAATGGGGTCAACTTCCGTGAGGCCCAAGCAGTAACAAACAATGGAGGAGGGCATCGCACCTCTAGCCCAGACCTCTATCTTTTCCAATGCATAATGTCTAAATATCCAAAAGGCCATCAAGTAATAATCTACGAAGCCTGCTTCGATGATGTGCATCAGTTCCCATACAATTCTTCGTTTCACCAAATTTTCAGCCTTTTCGCCATAGCGCCACTTTATTCCGGCCCCAACAAGTCCCTTTAGTAATTCTGTGTGTGTCATTTTATATACTCAGTTCTTTTCTTGTTAAACGATGAAATTCTTTTTTGTAGCTGCAAATAAGGCGGATTCGAATGCGGAAACGCATACGATGATTGAGTTCGAGGAGCCAGCCGTGACTTGTGTCGAAACACTCTGACACGTTCCTTTCCATGTACTCAATCTGTTCAGGTGTCAGTCTCTCACCCAGACGATGGAAGACCAGAATGTAATAATCTACGTGTCCTTGTTGTTTGTCGCGCTCATGCAACCAAGTAGAAAATAATTTGATAAACTCGTCGTCTTCCTCGCTTTCCTGTTTGAACTCCACATACTCGAAGTTGCTGCAATCAGAGAGGTAATTCACTTCATCAGGGCTAAAAATGCGTTTCTGCTTTGCGTTGAGGCTATTGAGCATTTCGTGGAATTCCTGTTTGTCGGTTGTTAGTGTGGTTGTTATCATATCGTATTTTGAGTTAATTTTAGTTTATAATCGGTTTTGTTTTCTTTGTGCCTTTGCCAGAATTTGTCGCACTCGTTCTTCTGTAAGGCCCCATTCTTTTGCAATATCGGCTAACGATTTGCCCTCGTTAATGCTTTGCTGGATGCTACGTTCCCGTTCTGTCAATGAGCCTGCAGGCACACCTTCGCTACTTAGTTCTGCGGCAAGGGCACGGAGAATACTTTCTCGAACCCACCAAACAGCGTAGGTTATGAACTTGAAGCCGCGCGTCTCGTCGAACTTTTCGGCTGCTTTCATCAGACCAACATTTCCTTCGTTGATAAGGTCGGGCAAAGAAAGCCCTTGGTCTTGATACTGTTTGGCTACACAAACCACAAAGCGAAGATTGCCTCGTACCAACCTTTCAAGAGCTTCACGGTCACCTTTGTGTATCTTCTTTGCAAGTTCTGTTTCCTCATCCTGAGAAAGAAGAGGTTCGCGACTAATTTCCTGAAGATACTTTTCGAGTGATAAAGTTTTATTATTTTTCATCATACACAGGAGGGGTTGTTAGGAAAGGCCCTCCATATATAATACGATGAGAAATGAAGAAAAACCATGAAAAAGCGGCATTTTTGCCATCAACTATGCAAAAACACCGCAGAAGCTAAGAGAAAATTTACGCTATTTACTAATTATCGCAAAAACCTATTATCTTTTCAGTTCGTTAATATAGTCATTCTACAACTGATAGAAATCTTTCACTTTTCTGTCTATTTTAAAACCTTTAAGTAGTTCTTGGTAGGTTAATACTTCTGCTAGTACATGTAAATTAGAAGGTTTATCTTTTTTCGCATTTAATAATGTTGCTAAATCCTTATAAATAGAAGAGTATTTTAAGAGTTTTGTTGCGGCATTATCTACCTTATTATCGAAATCAAATAACACTTCGCCAAGAATAACTTCTGCACCATTGTTTAGTAAATTGACAAGTTCATTAAAACAAAGTTTCTGCTTAGAATCCATAGCTTTAGCACCTTTGTTTATAAAATTAGTTACTCCTATGTAGTGAGAAATCATTTGTTTGATTCCACTACAATATTGAGGAGTCTGAGGATCTGATGACTTGATTTGTAAATAACCCTCGTTTTCTTTAAAACAAAGCCCAGATATAGTTCCATCTACATTTGTTAGACCCAATTCATCGTATATCTTCTCATAAGCTTCTTTACTTATGTTATTACACATTCCTGTATTTAAATACTCACTGAATTTGCTCTCTAAAAAGAAAATAACATCTTTTTTTCTTGAATTCTTGCCAACAAGCACAACGTCCATATTTGAAAAATGACTATCTTTTACATTTGTCTTGACCTCATAAAAGCAATCATTAAATGTAAATTCTTCCTCATCCAGCTTACATGTAAGTGTTTTATCTTTAACCGAATATAAAAGCAACAAAGCAGCCAAAGTCGAAGAATGGAGAGTAGATATTCGCTTAACTTCTTGTCCATCACCAGAAATCGCCATTTCAAATTTCTTATCGAAAGATGAAGATTTTATTCCGAATACTTCTTTTAGCTTTATCAATACCTCATTTTGATAATGTTTATATTTTACTTTTGGATTAATAAAACAAAAAGAGTTATTTGAATCCTGTCCACGCCATTTAGTACGTTCAACTTTGGCGTCTAAGTCACTATTAACAAAGAACTCATTATAAATTGGGTTGCTTGTTTCAAGGAATTCCATAATACGTTATTTATAAAATTTATACATGCTGTTAATTCTCTTCTTCATCTCCTCTCTCAACTCCTCCGGTTCCAGTACCTCTACCCTCTCTCCCATTGCAAGCAGCTGAGTGATGAGTTCTGGGGTTATACATAATTTGAAAGAAAACTCGGCAAATTCTCCCCGTTTGGAGCGACCTTCCGATTGACTTTTGTGGAGCGGAGTTGAACGGAGATAGTCTGCCTGGATGCCATAAGCTCGGATTTTGACTTTCGTGACAGGTAAGTCCTTGTTAACATAAATACCAACAACATTGGCAAAGTACTTCCTGGCATCGAAATCCTCAGGCAGTTCAAAACTATTCGAAAGTACTTTTAAGTATAGAATGCGGTCTAAAGCAATGATGCGCAAATCATTTTTTTCTTTGATATAACCCAAAAGATACCAGCGACGATTGAAGACCTTCAAAGCATAAGGTTGAATATGAAACTCTTGCAAATGTTCTTCTTGTTCGCCTTCATAACGCTGATAATCAACTTGCAGCTCAACATTCATCTGCATTGCCTTTATGATAGCATTTAGAAAACCCGTACCCATAGGAATCTCTTCCAATAGAATTCTATCCCTCATACTATTGTAGGTCACAAAGTCCTGGGGAATACTATAATTCTGAAGCAACCATGTTTCTGGTTTATGCTTGTCCAAGACTTCAGGATTTTTGACGTAATAGATATTACCTTTCGACCTGTCACATGCGATATCAACTCCGAACATCTCCTTGATACCTTTTCTGCATTCATGAAAAGTCCGGATTGGCAAATCTCCTTCTTGGAACGGGTTGGTCTTCCAGAGTTTTACAATCTCATTGTAGCTCAGTTCTTCCTGAAGCAACGTGTTCAGGAGCCAAATGTATTTATTATAAGTCTTACCTAACATATAGTTATCGCTCACAAAAATAGACAAATTGGCCCAAATGTGCAAGGAAATGTGTCCTTTTGTTGTAAACAATGAGCCAGAGCGTAGGCTTATACTTCGTTTTAGCCTCGCTTTAGCCAGCTATCACTCTGCTTCTAGCCAGCAATCACTCTGCTTCTAGGCTGCTTCGTGCCATACTCATGACTATGGGTAGAAGCAGGCTAAAGCGAGGCTACACTATAGCTACACTATAGGAAGGGCGAAGATGGATTTGCAAACAAAGAATAGCAAAAAAATGAGTTGTTTCCTAAAATAATCCGAAAATAATTTGGAGATGTCATTCAAATGCAATAACTTTGCATGCAGATGTATTACAAACAAATTACAAAGTATGGCAACAACAATCGTAAGAAGACCTGCTTCGTTCCGGCTTAGATCTGACCTTCTGGATGGCCTGAAGCGCAGAGCTGCTCGTGAAAACCGCACTCTCAATAACTATGTGGAGAGTGTACTGTTGCGTGTGGTGTATGATGAACCTAATGAGGTTACTAAAGCTGCCATCGAGGAGGCAATGTCGGGTCATAACCCCAACAAGGTTTATACCAGTGTTGATGATATGTTCAATGACATTCTGAATGAGGATTAATGAAAAGGCTGCAACCAACCACTCAGTATCGAAAAGACCTTAAAAGATATAAAGGTCAATCGCAAAAATTGGATGGCCTGAAGGAAGTTTTAGAGATGCTAAGAAAAGAGCAACCCATCCCTGCGGAGTATAAACCCCACATGCTTTGAGGGCAGTACAAGGGTTGTATGGAATGTCATATTCAAGGCGATTTCCTCCTAATTTGGATTGACGAAGAAAATGACATTGTTGAATTAGTACGATTAGGCAGCCATTCAGAATTATTCGGATAACATATAATATTAGATGGACCGCCTGACTCCACAACAAAGACACAATTGTATGTCAGCAGTTCGGTCGAAAGATACTCTTTCTTCGCTTTAGCCAGCTTCCAGGCAGCTATCACTCTGCTTCTAGCCAGCAATCACTCTGCTTCTAAGCTTACTCATGAGTATGGGTAGAAGCTGGCTAAAGCGAGGCTACAGTATGGCTACACTATGGGAAGGGCGAAGATGTATTTGCAAACAAAGAATAGCAAAAAAATGAGTTGTTTCCTAAAATAATATGGGAAAAGTTTGTTCATATAGAAAAAACTCCATATATTTGCCGTCAATATGATGGCATAGTGCTATCATAATATAGATAATGATGGTAAGAACTTATGGCACAATCGGCAGTTACAGTAAGGTTAGATTCTGACATGAAATCACAGTTTGATGCACTCTGCAATCAGTTTGGTATGAGCGCAAATACTGCATTTAACATCTTTGTAAAAGCAGTAATCAGAAGTCGCAGCATTCCTTTCTCAATTAAAGGCTCTCCAAGTGCGTTAGACTTGTTTATGCAGCAAAGAAATGCTGCTGAGTTGAGCAAGGAGCCGGAACTCACGCTGGATGAAATCAACGAGGAAATTCGTGCAGCAAGGGAGGAAATTCGCAAAAAGAAAAGTGCGAAGGTATGATTTACGCTGTTATTGATATCAATGTTCTGGTGTCTGCTCTTATCACTCACAACTCGCTATCGCCAACGGCAAAGGTTGTGAGGTTGTTGTTTGATGGTGAATTTACTCCTTTATACGAAAGCAGCATTATTGAAGAATATCAGGAAGTGCTGTCTCGTGCGAAGTTCAAGCTCCAACCAGGTGTTGCCGATGCATTGATTTCATTTATCAAGGAACATGGAATCGAGGCTTCAAGAACAGCCTTTCTGGAGTCTATGCCAGATGAGGACGATAGAGTGTTCTATGAGGTGTCTCTGAGTGTCGAGGATTCTTTTCTAGTTACGGGCAATTTCAAGCATTATCCTCAAACACCCAAAGTTATTAGCCCTGCTGATTTTTTAAGTGTGATTATAGAATCGAAAGAGGAATAGTTTTACTCTAAACGTCACAATCTGATGAAACACAAGATATACGTAGCAAGCAGTTGGCGAAATGGGTATTACCCTGAGGTGGTGGCGAAGTTGAGGGAGGCTGGACACGAGGTGTACGACTTCCGCAATCCGCCATCGGGCGACCCTGGATTCAAGTGGAGCTGCGTGAGTGAGGACTATATGGAATGGTCACCTGCGCAATACCGCGATATGTTGCAGCATCCGAAGGCTGTGGGGCAGTTCCATAACGACATCGTGGCTATGGAGGCTTGCGATACGTGTGTGTTGGTGCTGCCTTGCGGCAGGAGTGCCCACACGGAGGCTGGATGGTTTGCTGGCAAGGGACGGACTACCATTGCCTTTATCCCTGAGCGGCAGGAGCCGGGACTGATGTATAAACTGTTCAGCAAGGTTTGTTGTTCGATTGATGAATTGATTGAGGCATTGCAATGATATGGACCGCCTGACCCCACAACAAAGGCACAATTGTATGTCAGCTGTTCGGTCGAAAGACACGAAGCCGGAAATGGCTGTGCGGAAATGGTTGTGGAGTCATGGGTACCGGTATCGCCTCAATGTGAAGTCTGTTCCAGGAAAGCCGGACATCGTGATGCGACGATACCGTACGGCAATATTCGTGAATGGGTGTTTTTGGCATGGACACAATGTGGCGTTGCCACAAATTGAGAATGGAGAATTGACAATTGACAATTCTGAATGTTGTAAGATTCCTAAAACGAACCGTGAATTTTGGGTGAAGAAGATTCTCAGAAACAAAGAGCGGGACCAAGTGGACTACAATATACTCCAAGAAAACGGATGGCATTGCATCGTTGTTTGGGAATGTCAGCTGAAGCACAGACTCTTGGAGCACACAATGCGGCAAGTGGAGCTGCAGCTGAACCAGAACTTCCTCTCCATCTATCAACACAAGCCTGTGACATACAATGAAGCCGAAGAGGATTACCTGATGGCAGCTGAAGATGGATGATGGAAGATGGATGATGGAAGATGGATGATGGAAGATGGATGATGTAAGATGTTGGATGGATGATGGATTTGCTAACGAGTAATGGCAAAAGTGGGGACGTTTTCTGAAAATATTATCGCAAAAGTTTGGGAGTGTTAGGGATTTATATTACTTTTGCATGTTTTTTATGAGAAAGACAATGAAAAAGGTTATTTTTAGTTTTTTTCTGGCAATGATGTCAGTGGCCGGATACGCTCAGAGCGTTGTCGGCAAATGGGTAACGGAAGGTGGTGAATCTCAGGTGGAGATTTACCAGGAAGGTAACAAACTGAACGGCAAGATTGTCTGGCTGAAGAAAGGCGATGGGCAGCTCGACACTCATAATCCCGACAAGAAATTGCAGAGCCGCAAACTTGTGGGTACCAATATCCTGACTGGCCTCACCAAGAACGAGGACAAATGGGAAGGCGGCAAAATCTATAACCCTAAGAACGGAAAAACCTACAAGTGTTCCATCTGGCTCGAAGGTAACACGCTGAAGGTTCGCGGCTATCTGGCGATGTTCTACGAGACGCAGACATGGACACGTAAATAAGTGAAAAGTGAAAAGTGAAAAATTAAAAAATAAAGGGGATCACCCGCAAACCCCTGTGTTTAGATTTAGACAAAAACCATAAAAACACTCACGTCAGTGTGTGTCGGACTTACAGTCCTTATAAGAGATTCAAGGTAACTATTTTTCCTTGTGAGCGAGCTCCCAGATAAAAACATCCACCTCGAATCTTTGTCTCTTACAGAGCCATCACATACTTTGTGAGCAAAAACATCGCCCTTCGGGCTGAAAAACATTGTTCAACCATAACGATAACGTTAACCATAACAGTTTTTCCTGTTTTTTTTCTTTATCACAATCTGTAAGAAAACACAGGAATTTACGAGTGAGCCGGAAAAGGGGAAAAATGAAAGGGAGAATTAAATAACGAGGGTGTGCCAAAATGAATTGACACACCCTCGTTTTTTTGTGGTGACAAGTTTGCCAGCTTATTCTGCGCGAAGTGTGAAGCGCTTGAAGTCTGTGACGGTGAGATCCTTGTCGATGCTCTTGAGGTAGGAGCCAACGGTGAGGTTCTTGTCCCAGATGTACTCCTGACTCATCAGACAGTTTTCCTTGAGGAACTTGTTCACGCGACCCTTTGCGATGTTCTCGATCATGGCGGGGTTGAGATTTGCTGCCTTCTCTGCTGATACGGTTGCAATGATCTCCTTCACCTTGGCAACGTCCTCGGCTGTGATCCAGCCCTTGGCCTGGTTGCTCTCCATGTGGTCCTCGCTGTCGAAGTGGGCGGGGTTGAAGCCTGCCTTCTTGATGGCTGCCTCGACTGCCTTCTGTATCTGCTCGGCCTTGGACTTCTCGATAGCAACAGCAAACTCGTTGTCCTTAACGCTCTGAGGTACACCGCTTTCGTCGATGGCTACGGGAGCAGCGCTTGCTATCTGCATGGCGATGTTCTTGCCTACGGTCTCGTCCTCGACCTTCTTGTTCAGGGCGAGCATGGTGCAGAGACCGTTGCGGTTCATGTGGTTGTAGGTGGCGATGTTCTCTCCCTCGATGGTGCAGTAACCGTCGAGTTCCATCTTCTCGCCTGTGATACCGCTGCGAGCGGTAACGGCATCGGCAATGGTGCCGTCGCCCATGGGCAGAGCCTTCACTTCGTCGAGTGTCTTGCACTTGGCTGCAACGGCTGCGTCGAGGATGCTCTTGGTGAGAGCCACGAAGTCTGCATTGTTAGCCACGAAGTCGGTCTCGCACTTGAGGGCGATGATTGCGCCAAAGCCATTCTCGGCCTTTACGAGTACGCAGCCTTCTGCTGCCTCGCGGTCGCTGCGCTTTGCAGCCACAGCCTGACCTTTCTTGCGCAAGTATGCCACAGCACCGTCCATGTCGTCGCTTTCTGCCAGAGCCTTCTTACAGTCTGCCAAACCAGCGCCGGTCATTTCGCGGAGCTTCTTGATGTCATTCATTGTAACTTCCATAGTTATTCTAAATTAAAAGTTAAAAATTAAAAATGAAAAATTAAATGCTTTGCTATTTACAAACGAGTGCTATCAATTTTTCACTTTTTCACTTTACTCGGCTGCCTCAGCTGCCTCGGGGGCTTCGGCTACGGGTTCTTCCACACGCTCCTCGCGAGCCTTACCGCTGCGGCGACCTTTCTTCACGGGCTGGTCTTCCTGCTCTGCGGCTGCATCGGTGTCGGCCTTCTCAGCCTTGCGCTCTTCGATACCTTCGTTGATGGCAGCGCAGCAAGCCTGGAGGATAACCTCGACGCTCTTGCTTGCATCATCGTTGGCGGGGATAACGAAGTCGATGTTTTCAGGATCGCTGTTGGTATCAACGATAGCGAATACGGGGATGCCCAGACGATTTGCCTCGTGTACGGCAATCTGCTCCTTCAGTACGTCAACGATGAAGAGTGCAGAGGGCAGACGGTTGAGGTCTGCGATGGAACCGAGGTTCTTCTCGAGCTTTGCACGCTGGCGGCTAATCTGCAGTATCTCGCGCTTGGAGAGGTTGCTGAATGTGCCGTCGGCAATGAGTTTATCGATGTTACTCATCTTCTTCACTGCCTTGCGGATAGTGGGGAAGTTGGTGAGCATGCCGCCCGGCCAGCGCTCGTTGACGTAGGGCATGCCTACTGAGGCGGCGTAGTCGGCTATACATTTCTTGGCCTGTTTCTTGGTAGAAACAAAGAGGATTTTCTTTCCGCTCTTGGCAATCTGCTTCATGGCCTCAGCTGCCTCGTCAACCTTTGCTACAGTCTTGTGCAGGTCGAGGATATGAATGCCGTTGCGCTCCATGAAGATGTAAGGAGCCATAGCGGGGTTCCACTTTCTCTTGAGGTGACCGAAATGACATCCGGCCTCCAATAGTGTCTCAAAATTTGTTCTTGACATTGTTTTTGTTTTGTTTGTTGTTTACTTTCTTTTTAATTCTTTTTTGTTAGAATCAATCTGCGAGTAGTCCCCCGAATTAATAATAATAGACAATTTATAATATATAATATATAAAATGTATTACATTGATGAGGGGAATCTTGCAGATTTAGATGCTAAACCTTTAGTCAATTCATAATTGTTAATTCATAATTCATAATTATAACCTCCCGGTCGATTGTAGGGCACAGCCAAATTATGAATTGTAAATTATGAATTATGCATTGAATATTAACGCTTACTGAACTGGAAGCGACGACGTGCCTTTGGACGTCCGGGCTTCTTTCTCTCGACCTCGCGGCTGTCGCGTGTCATGAAGCCTTCGGCACGGAGTGCCTTCTTGTCCTCAGCGTTAATCTTCACCAGAGCGCGTGCGATGGCCAGACGCAAAGCCTGAGACTGACCTGTGTAGCCGCCACCGTAGAGGTTAACATTGATATCGTACTTCTCGACTGCATCGAGCAGAGTCAGGGGCTGTTTTACCACAAACTGCAGGATGGTGCTGGGGAAGTACTCGGTCAGGTCACGCTTGTTGATGGTAATCTTACCATTACCCTCTTTGACATAGACGCGGGCAACGGCGCACTTGCGGCGACCCAGCGCATTAGCTATGTATTTCGTATCCATATTTGGTGTTTATTTATACTGGTTAATATCGATTGCCTTGGGGCTCTGTGCTTGCTGCTTGTGCTCTGCACCGCCATATACATAGAGGTTATTAATCAGCTTGTCTGCCAATTTGTTCTTGGGCAGCATGCCTTTTACTACGCGACGGACGAGTCTCTCAGCGCCGTTGGGCTTAGCCAAAATCTCGGCAGGAGTCGTTCCACGCTGGCCGCCTGGGTAACCTGTATATGACAGATAAACGCGGTCGGTCATCTTCTTACCAGTGATGATAATCTTGTCGGCATTCACGATGATTACGTTGTCACCGCAGTCCACATTGGGAGTGAACTCAGCCTTGTACTTGCCTCTCAGCAATTTTGCCACCTTCGTGCAGAGGCGACCCAGAACTTGGTCAGTAGCATCGACTACGACCCATTCCTTCTTCACGGTAGCCTTGTTCATCGAGATGGTCTTGTAGCTCAAAGTATCCATTCTTTGTCTTACTTTTTTTGTTTTGTTTCTACCTAAGTTATTTCTCTTTTGTCGTTGCGATTCACGAACCATCCGTTCAGGCCAATGATGCGGACTATTCACACGCTCCGAGAGGGCCTTTTAGGGACCCTTTGATAATAATCGGCGTGCAAAGGTACAACTTTTTCCCTAATCTGCAAGCGCAGGTAGAAGTTTTTTATTATTTATGTGTTATTTTTGCTTATTTCGCGTTTTTTATGACATTCCTGATGGAACGCATTATCTGCCAAATGCCTGGAAACATGAGAATTTTTGCCAAACATATCTGTCGATTGTTGCGGATACCCATTTCGCCCTGCATCCGTAGTGATTCTGTTCGGAGGGTTTTCTTTCCACTTCGGAAGGCGTGCATCAGGAGTTTATGAATGCGTGCCTGAAAGAATGTGTCTAACCGTTCGTCTGTGATATGAAAGGTCTTGGCCAGGTCGTAGGAGAGGCGTGTGACGTTGGCCCAGAACTGGAATTGCTTTTCCTCGCTGTCGGGATTGGAGATGGTGCTGTCTCCACAGGAATATGCAAGTGTGGGTTTGTCGATATAGGCCACATCGCCCATACGAGCCAGGAAGAAGGCAATCTGTACGTCTTCGCAACGGTATGAGTCGGGGTCGAAGAACTGGGGATAGTCCTGCATGGCTTGGTGTATCCAGTCGTTGCGATAGAGGGAGGTGCAGAGATGGATGGCAGGTCGCTCCCTTGGCATCAGGATGTCGGCAAGGAGGGATTCTCCATTGGCTTTTGAGGTTTGGGCACTCAATGGCTTGCCTGGCGAAGTCATCTGTCCTGTTTGCGGATTGTATTTCTGCCAATCGGTATGCACGATGCCGACGCTTGATTCTTTGTCCAGGATGAGCGACTCGGCTTCGAGCTTTGTGTCGTCTGTCCAGAAGTCATCGCCCGAGCAGTCGGCAACATATTTTCCCTGGCAGGCTCGGAGGCAGTCGAAATAGTTCCTCACGAAACCCTTGTTGGATTTGTTGGCTAGGATGCGAATCTTGTCGGGGTACTGCTTCTCATATTGTTTGCAGACGGCAAGTGTGCCATCTGTGGAACCGTCTTCTCCAATGACAATTTCTACGGGCAGGTGACACTTTTGTGCCAGTATGCTGTCGAGAGTCCGCCCGATGGTGTCTTGCTGGTTGTAAGTGCAAACAATGACAGATATGAGGTCTTTGCTATTTACCATTTAATCATTTATAATTTGCGATTTCTTGTGCAAAATTACAAAATATTCTTCATTCTTCATTCTTCATTCTTCATTTTTTTCGTACCTTTGCATCCCGAATGACATAAAACCCATGGACGAACTCAAAAATCTGCATAATGCCGAGACCAATGATGTCTCCTATGACCACGTGTTGAAGTACACGGGCATTTTTGGCGGCGTGCAGGGTTTGAAAATGATTGTCAGTGCTGTGCGCATGAAGCTCACAGCCTATATTCTTCGAGATTGGGGTATCGGACTTATCACTGCCTACAGTTCTGTCTTTGAGTTCCTTAACAATGCCAGCAACATGGGTATCCCCCTAAATGCGACACGTAAGACCAGTGAGCTGTTCGAGGAGGGAACAGAGGAAGAGATAGCGCATCAGGTAATGGTCATTCGCACTTGGGTGCTGTGGTCGGCTCTCCTCTCAGTGCTTATCTGCCTTTTCTTCTCGCCCATCATCAGTTATTTCTTCTTCGAACACGACTGGCACCGTTGGCCTGCCGTGATGCTGACCTCGCTTGTGGCGGTGAGCAACATTATTGCGGAAGGCGAGTGTGCCATCCTGAAGGGTTTGCGGCAGGTGCGCAAGGTGGCTGTTATTGAGACGATTCTGGCACTCGGAACTCTGCTTTGCACCATTCCATTGTACTATTTGTTGGGCATTCGCGGTGTCATTGCAGGACTTATTGTTTGCGGTTTCCTGTCGGCAGCTGTACACTTCTCTTTCTCGCTCCGTTTGGTGTCGTACAAGGTGCGACCGCTTTCCCAGAAGACATTCTGTGAGGGCTTGCCGCTCATCAAGGTAGGCATTCCATACGTTCTGGCGGGGGTAGCCAATGCTGGCCTGCAGATGGTTATCCCTGCCATCATCCTTGCCCATCACACGATGGCTGAGCTGGGGCACTACAAGGCGGCCTGGGCGCTGATGATTGGTTATTCGGGACTTGTCTTCTTGGCGTTGGAGTCCGACTATTTCCCCCGTCTTTCTTCGGTCAACAACGATAAGTTGCGCATGAACGACACCATTAATCAGCAGATAGATGTCTGTACGCTCATCCTTTCGCCTTTGCTTATCATCCTTGTTGTGCTGATGCCTTTTGTGTTGCAACTGCTGTTTGAAGAGGAATTCATAGTTGCCACAGGCATGGCGACGCTTTCTGTCTTCTATCCTTTCCTGCGTTGTATGGCGTTGCCGATGGGTTATAGTGTTCTGGCAAAAGGGCACAGTATCGCGTATCTGGTGTTGGAGGTTACCTATGATGTCTTGTTCGGCTTGCTCATTTGGTGGTGTTACAATGCATTCGGACTGATAGGGGCGGGCATAGCTCTTTCTGCTGGAGCCTTGTATGATGTGGTGGTATATTTCCTGTACTGCCGTATCCGCTATGGTTTTGTCTTCCGACGCAGCACATTGCTCTTCTGTCTCGGACAGCTTGTGTGTCTGCTTGTAGCTGTAGAGTACTGCTACCTTGTCTCACCATCCGATGAAGAGAAGTACACAATCGGTGGCATTGCTTTTGTTGTGTCGCTCTCGTTGAGTCTTTATCAGCTTTTGCATCGTTCGAACTGTGCAAAGAGTTTGATTCGTAAGTTTATGAAAAAATGATGAATATATGAAACGTAATTTGCTCCTTACATCCCTTCTGGTATGTACTTTTGCTTCCTTAGCACAGACCAAGCAATCACTTATCAGCTATGTGGAACCTCGTATCGGAACTGCCCATTGCCGGGCTTTCCATTTTGCCCCAGGTTCCAAGCCTTTCGGAATGGCCAAGCCTGGCCCATCAACCAACGGGTCGTTGGGCAATGCCGATGGTTGGCAGGCCACAGGCTATGACTATCGGGACAAGTCTATCGAGGGTTTTGTATGCACCCATGAGTTTCAGGTGGGCGGCATCACGGTGGCACCATCCACAGGTCTTTTACTCACCACTCCAGGTAACCCCGATGGCACAGGTCCTCGTGGCTACCGTTCAGGCTTTACCCACGATGATGAATATGCCACAGCAGGTTATTATCAGGTGATGCTCAATGATTATGACATCAATGCCGAGGTAACGGCTACTGATCGCGTCGCCTTCCTGCGCTTCACTTACCCTGAGACTCGAATGGCCCACCTCATCTTTGATATTGGTCATCAACAGGGCGAGAGCGGTAAGGTGAAGGATGCCGAAGTGTGGGTCAACGATGACGGAACCGTTGAGGGATGGGTGGTGACACGTCCTGAATACATCAAGAAATACCAACCTGGAGCAGACCAGCGTATCTACTTTTCGGCTGTCTTGGACAAGAAAGCTGTGTCCGTTGGTACATTTAATGGCAACGATATCCACGAGAATGCTACCTACGCACATGGTCTTGGTGCAGGAGCCTATCTCAACTTCAATACCACTCAGGACGAGCAGGTTACGGTCAAAGTGGCTATCTCCTATACCTCTGTGCAGAATGCCCGTATCAATCTCAAGGCAGAAGCAACAGGCGTTAGCTTCGATGAGGTGAAAGCTGCCTCTCAGCAGGCATGGGAAGAAGCATTAGGGAGGGTTGTTGTGGAACAACAGGCGGGAGAGACCTCTCTCGTCAAGTTCTATACTGGTCTCTATCATGCTCTTCTTGGCAGAGGTGTCATGAGTGACGTGAACGGCGCTTATCCCAAGCACGACGGTACTATCGGTCAGGTTCCTATGGAAAACGGAAAGCCCAAGTATCGTATGTTCAATACCGATGCGATGTGGGGCGGACAATGGAACTTGACGCAGCTCTGGGCTTTGGCATATCCTGAGCATCTCTCGGAGTTCGTTTCCTCAACCCTTCAGGAATATAAGGATTGCGGCTGGCTGGCTGATGGTCTTGCCAACTCGAAATATGTCTCTGGAGTGGGAACGAATCAGTTGCCATTGATGATTGATGCTGCTTATCAGTGTGGCATTCGCGATTTCGACTTGATCCTCGCATACGAAGCTTGCCTGAAGAACGAGATGGACGGTGAACGTCGTCCTGAGGGTGCAGGCAAGGACGATACTGCCGACTTTGTGGAGCTGGGTTATGCGCCCCATAAGAACCTGGGTGAGCGTGGCGAGGACTTCTACTTCTCCGGCTCACATACCCTTGAGTACTCCTTCTCTGCCTACGCCACAGCTATGCTTGCCAAGAGCCTCGGTCAGATGGATTATTACGACAAGCTGATGTGGATGGCACGCGGCTGGGAACGCATTTTCGACGAGAAGACAGGTTACATGCATCCTCGTCTCAAGAATGGTGAGTTCATCGCCAACTTCGACCCCATGCAGGTATGGCGAGGTTTCCAGGAAGGCAATGCCGTGCAATACACTTTCTATGTGCCTCACATGCCTGAGGAACTTATCAAGAAGGTAGGTGTGGATGAGTTCAACAAACGCCTTGACGACATCTTTACCGCTTCACAGCCCCAGATTTTCTCAGGTGGCAAGGAGATTGACGCCTTTGCCGGACTGCGTACCTACTACAATCAGGGCAATCAGCCCTGCCTTCATATCTCCTGGCTTTTCAATCATAGTGGTCGTCCAGACCTTTCGCAGAAGTGGGTTCGTGCCATTTGTGACGAGTTCTACGGTACGGACGGCATACATGGCTATGGCTACGGACAGGACGAGGATCAGGGACAGCTTGGAGCCTGGTATGTGATGTCTTCCATCGGTCTCTTTGCTGTCGATGGTCTGACTTCTCCCGACCCAGCCTTCTCCATCGGCAGTCCTCTCTTCGACAAGGTCACCATTAAGCTCAACCCGCAGTACTACAAGGGGAAGGAATTCGTCATCACCACCAAGAATGGTCAATGGTCCATGATAGATGGAAAATGGCGAATGAAGAACATCTACTTAGACCCTGTCAGAATTATTGATGGCAAGGAGAGTACTGCAGGCAGCATCAAGTTCGCTGATGTGGTCGATGGAGGCTCCTTGGAACTGACAATGACAAAAAAGGCCGCAATAACAAAGAAGTAAAATCGTAAATGATATGATAACATTTTTCAAGACTCCGCAGAAAAGCATCATTGCAACTGAAAGCAACCATCCTCTGACCGCAAAAGAGATTGAAAAATTGTGTTGGCTCTATAGCGGAGCAGACACAGAAAAGGAAGAAAACCTGCAAGGCTATTTCATCGGCCCTCGTCGTGAGATGATAACTCCCTGGAGCACGAATGCTGTGGAAATCACCCAGAACATGGCCATCCAAGGTATCTCCCGCATCGAGGAATACTGGGCTGTCGATGGCGAAGATGCAGACTACGACCCCATGCTGCAACGCATGTACCACGGGCTTAATCAGGATATTTTCACCATCAACAAAAAGCCCGAACCCATCCTCAGTATCGATAACCTGGAGGAGTACAACGAGCAGGAAGGCCTTGCCCTGTCTCCCGAAGAGATAGCGTACCTGCATCAGGTGGAGTGTCAGCTCGGTCGCAAGCTTACCGACAGTGAAGTCTTCGGCTTTGCACAGATAAACAGTGAGCATTGCCGCCACAAGATTTTTGGCGGGACCTTCATCATCGACGGTGAGGAGAAGGAGTCGTCCCTCTTCCAGATGATTAAAAAGACAACGCAGGAGAATCCCCATCATATCATATCTGCCTATAAAGATAATGTGGCATTTGCCGAGGGACCGGTCGTAGAGCAGTTTGCGCCGCAAGACCACAGCACAAGTGACTACTTCGTGATTCGCAACATAGAGAGCGTCATCAGTCTCAAAGCCGAGACGCATAACTTCCCCACGACTGTCGAACCCTTCAACGGAGCCTCCACAGGAACAGGCGGTGAGATTCGCGACCGCATGGGTGGTGGCGTAGGCTCATGGCCCATCGCAGGCACAGCGGTGTATATGACAAGCTATCCAAGGTCAATTCATAATTCACAATTCACAATTCATAATGAAGACGCAGCTGTACAAAATGGTGACAAAGGCGAAGCAATTATGAATTATAAATTACCAATTTTGAGTTGTAGAAAGTGGCTCTATCAGACACCCGAGCAGATTCTCATCAAGGCTTCCAACGGAGCTTCCGACTTTGGCAACAAGTTCGGCCAGCCGCTCATCTGCGGCTCAGTCTTAACTTTCGAGCACAAAGAAGGCAACAGTCCTATTTATGCTTACGACAAGGTCATCATGTTGGCAGGTGGTGTAGGTTATGGCACGAAACGCGACTGCCTGAAGAAAGAGCCTCAGAAGGGTAACAAGATTGTGGTCGTTGGTGGTGACAACTATCGTATCGGACTTGGAGGCGGCAGCGTCTCCAGTGTGGAGACAGGTCGTTACTCCAGTGGCATCGAACTCAATGCCGTTCAACGTGCCAACCCAGAGATGCAGAAGCGTGCCAACAACCTTGTGCGAGCTCTTTGCGAGGAAGAGGTGAATCCCGTTGTCAGCATCCACGACCACGGAAGTGCAGGCCATGTGAACTGCCTCTCAGAACTAGTGGAAGAGTGTGGCGGCCTGATTGATATGACCAAGCTTCCCATTGGCGATCCGACCCTTTCCGCAAAAGAAATCATTGCCAACGAGAGTCAGGAACGCATGGGGTTGCTCATCGACGAGAAGCATATTGAACACGTCCGTCAGATAGCCGAGCGCGAGCGTGCACCGCTTTATGTGGTTGGAGAGACGACTGGCGATGCCCACTTCGCTTTCCAGCAAGGCGACGGCAAGCGGCCCTTCGACCTCGATGTGGCACAGATGTTCGGCCATAGTCCCAAGACTGTGATGCGCGACAAGACAGTCGAACGGAAATATGAAGACGTTGCAACAATTTATAATTCACAATTCTCAATTCATAATGAGGCGGGCGGAAATAAGCCGGAGGCAATTATGAAATATGAATTATACATTATGAATTCGCTGGAGAACCTTCTCCAGCTGGAGGCTGTGGCTTGCAAGGACTGGCTGACCAACAAGGTGGACCGCTCAGTGACGGGCAAAGTGGCACGCCAGCAATGTCAGGGCGAGCTTCAGTTGCCGCTCAGCGACTGCGGCGTAGTTGCCCTCGATTATCGTGGCGAGAAAGGCATTGCAACAGCTCTTGGTCACGCTCCTCAAGCCGCTCTTGCCAATCCTGCTGCAGGTAGCGTACTATCTGTCGCAGAGTCTTTGACAAATATTGTATGGGCTCCGCTCGAAGAGGGACTCGACAGTGTCAGCCTCAGTGCCAACTGGATGTGGCCTTGCCGTGCCCAGGAGGGCGAGGATGCTCGTCTCTACAAAGCTGTCGAAGCTCTGAGCGATTTCTGCTGTGCTCTGCAAATCAATGTGCCGACAGGAAAGGACAGCCTCTCCATGACACAGAAATACCCTGATGGCTCGAAGGTCATCTCTCCTGGCACGGTCATCGTTTCCAGCGGCGGTCAGGTGAGCGACATCAAGAAGGTCGTGAGTCCAGTCCTCCAGAACGTACCCTCTACATTATATCATATAGACTTTTCGTTCGACGAGTTGCGTCTTGGCGGTTCTGCCTTTGCCCAGAGCATGGGAAAAGTTGGCAGCGACGTGCCTACGGTTCGCGATGCCGAGTATTTCCGCGATGCCTTCAACGCCGTTCAGGAGCTGATAAAGAAAGAACTCATCCTTGCTGGTCACGACATCTCGGCAGGCGGTCTCATCACGACACTCTTGGAGATGACCTTCGCTAATACCGAGGGTGGCATCGAGGTCAACCTCAATAAGATAAAGTGCGACGACCTCGTAAAAATCCTCTTTGCAGAGAATCCAGGCATCGTCATTCAGGTGGCCGACAAGAATCGCACGGAAGTGAAGAAGTTCCTCGAGAATGCAGGCGTTGGCTATGTCAACATCGGCCGTCCTTGTCACGAGCGACACATCCTTGTAGAAAAGAACGATGCACGCTATCAGTTCGACATCGACCATCTGCGCGACGTCTGGTACAAGACCAGCTTCCTGCTCGACCAGAAGCAGAGCTTCAACGGCAAGGCAAAGGAACGCTACGAGAACTACTGCAAGCAGCCTCTTGAATGGAAGTTCCTGCCCTCCTTCACAGGCAAACTCAGCCAGTATGGCTTGAATCCCGACCGCAGGGAGAAGAGTGGAGTTCGTGCCGCCATCATCCGAGAGAAAGGCACGAACGGAGAACGCGAGATGGCCTACATGCTCTATCTGGCTGGCTTCGACGTGAAGGACGTCATGATGACCGACCTCATCTCCGGCCGGGAGACACTTGACGAGGTGAACTTCATCGTCTTCTGCGGCGGTTTCTCCAACAGCGACGTCCTCGGTTCAGCAAAGGGCTGGGCTGGAGCCTTCCTCTACAATCCCAAAGCGAAGGAAGCCCTCGACCGCTTCTACAGCCGTCCCGACACACTCTCGCTTGGTGTCTGCAACGGTTGCCAGCTCATGGTGGAACTGGGACTAATTCAAAATTCAAAATTAAAAATTCAAAATGATGAGAAGCCTCGCATGATGCACAATGACAGCCACAAGTTCGAGTCGGGTTTCGTCGGCCTTACCGTGCAGCCCAACCAGAGTGTGCTCATGAGAACCCTCAGCGGCAGCAAGCTCGGCATCTGGGTGGCTCATGGAGAGGGCAAGTTCAGTCTGCCTGGCAAGAAAGAAGATTACAACATCGTGCTGAAATACAGCTATGACGGCTATCCTGCCAATCCCAACGGAAGCGATTTCACCGCTGCAGGTATCTGTAGCGCAGATGGTCGCCATTTGGCCATGATGCCTCACCTGGAACGCGCCTTCTTCCCTTGGCAGTGCGGCTATTATCCTGCCGAGCGCAGACAGCAGGATCAGGTGACGCCCTGGATAGAAGCCTTCGTCAACGCAAGAAAATGGATTCAGAACTATGGACTATGAACTATGCACTTTGAACTATTTAAGACATTCTTCCAGATAGGGCTCTTCACCATTGGTGGAGGTTATGCCATGATACCGCTTATCGAGCGGAAGGTAGTGGATGAGAAGGGTTGGGTAAACGAGAACGATTTGCTCGACCTGATTGCGATTGCCCAGTCGTGCCCTGGCATCTTTGCCGTGAACATTAGTATTTTCATCGGTCATAAGCGAAAGGGCAACTGGGGTGCTCTGGTCAGTGCTATCGGGACTTGCCTTCCTTCTTTCCTCTGCATTCTGGCCATTGCCCTCATCTTCCAGCAGTTCCGTGAGAATGTCTGGGTGGAGCATTTCTTCAATGGAATCCGCCCTGCGGTCGTGGCATTCATAGCAATTCCTGTTTTCAGGATGGCAAAGAGTGCGAGGATAAGCCGCTACAACGTGTGGATTCCCATTGTCAGTGCTTTCCTTATATGGATGCTTGGCGTCAGTCCCATCTTCGTCATCCTCGCCGCTGGCGTCTCAGGCTATGTCTATGGGAAATATTTGAAAGAAGACTTTATATAATTCATAATTCATAATTTACAATTCATAATTATTATCTCATTCTACATTTTTTATTCTTTTATTTTTTCATTTTCATTTTAATTTATGCTTCTGTTGCTACTTCAACTCTTTTGGACATTCTTCCTCATCGGGCTTTTTGGCTTTGGCGGGGGCTATGCCATGCTGTCTATGATACAGGGCGAGGTGGTTGGACATTACCATTGGATGACGATGGGGCAGTTCACCGACATCGTTGCCATCAGCCAAAGCACCCCTGGACCCATTGGCATCAACAGCGCCACCTACGTCGGCTATACCGCATTGGTCAATGCCGGCTATGAACCCTATTGGGGCATCTTGGGCAGTTTCCTTGCCACCTTTGCCGTCGTGCTGCCCAGCTTCATACTGATGCTGCTCATCAGCAAGTTCCTCTTGAAGTATCGCAACCATCCATCTGTCGAGAACGTCTTCAGCGGATTGCGTCCAGCCGTCGTAGGTCTGTTGCTGGCTGCGGCATTGCTTCTGATGAACAGCGAGAACTTCAGTACGATGAGCGAGAATCCTTGGCGTTTCTGCATCAGCATTTTCCTTTTTGCCTTTGCCTTCATTGGCCAGAAAGTCTATCGCCTCGGCCCCATCCTCATCATCCTCCTCTGCGGCTTTGTCGGCATCATCCTCGGCCTGTAGATTTGTATGCTTTTCTTTTGTATTTTAATCGCTTATTCGTAACTTTGCGCATGAAATGAAGATATTTGGAATAGGAATGAACTATGTGGCACACAATAAAGAGCTGCATAATTCGTTATTAAATATAGAGGAGCCTGTGGTCTTCACAAAAGCGGACTCTGCATTGCTCACTGGTGGCAGGCCGTTCTTCATCCCGGAATATACAAACCGGTGTGACTATGAGACCGAGCTTTGCGTACGCATCAACCACCTGGGACGCAGCATCCCGGAACGCTTTGCGCACCGCTACTACGACGAGGTGACCGTGGGCATTGACTTCACAGCGCGTGACCTGCAAGTCCAGCTGCGGCAGAAGGGTCTGCCCTGGGACTTGTGCAAGGGTTTCGACGGTAGCGCAGCCATCGGCAAATGGATGCCGCTCGCTCACTACGGCAAGGACATCCAGCAGTTGCAGTTCCACCTGATTCGCAACGGCGAGAAGGTTCAGGCGGGCTGCACGGCAGACATGATCTTCGGTGTTGACCGACTGGTGAGCTTCATCAGCCAGTTCTTCACGCTCAAGACTGGCGACATCATCTTCACTGGCACTCCGGCAGGCGTAGGTCCAGTGAGCATAGATGACCACCTGGAGGGTTACCTGGAAGGAGAAAAGGTGCTGGAGTTCAATGTGAAGTAAAAGGTGAAAAATTGAAAAGGTGAAAAAGTAAAATTGAAAAATTAGAATATTAAAAGTTAAATAGAAAAGCGTGATGATACTAAATATGATTAGTATGGTAAAAGGTTGGAGTAGAAGTTTTTTACCCTTTTACTTTTTTACCTTTTTACCTTTTACAATTTGGGCTCAGCAGCAGGAACTGACGTTTACCAGCCTTGACTGGAACGAGATGAAGATTGACTCGGTGCTGCCTGTCTATTCCGAAGTGGTTCCGTTGGAGACGGACTACAGGACGCACACTTACTCCGTTTCGCTGCTCTATCCGGAATATGCTCCGCTGAGCGCCAAGGAAGCGCTGGTGGCTGAACGCATTGACAGTCTCGTTAGCGAAACGATTGATATCGAGACGTTTGTCGGCATTGAACGTGGTAAGGGCCTGCTCGACATCTCGTTCATCCCCATCCGCCGTCAGGGCTCGAAGTACGAGAAGCTCATCAGTGCCCAGATTGTCATCAATGCCACCCGAAGCGGCAGGCTCAGTGCCCAGACAAAGGCCGGAAACAAGAGTCGCTATGCCGCCAACTCGAAGCTGGCAAGCGGCAAATGGGTGAAGGTAAGCATCAAGGAGGACGGCCTCTACCAGCTCTCCCGTAACACGCTCAAGAAGTGGGGGTTCAGTAATCCCGACAATGTGCATCTCTACGGCTACGGCGGACATCTCCTGCCTGAACTGATACGTGAAGGCACGCACCACGATGATATGGTGGAAGTGCCTCTCTACTACAACAACCAGACGGACAGCTGGATTTTCTGGGGCAACGGCCTACTCTACTGGTCGGACGACAACCGCATCAGCAACACGTTTGCCCGCTATGCCTACTACTTCCTGACAGAGGAGGATGCACCCTCCACGATGGAGACTCTGACCTGCGACCCCAACTTACCCCGACAGGCATACAGCACCACGAGGGCTCACACCCTTTACGAGAAGGACGAGTTCGCATGGTACAACGTCGGACGTCATCTCTATGACAATGAGAACTATGCCAACAGCAACTCGCACAACTACTCTCTCGCTGCCACAGACCCGGATGGTAACGGGAAGGTGACTTTGGTTTTCACTGGCTCGGAAATCTCCTCTAACCAGGTGAGTGTCACCATCAACGGAACGGCAGCTGGTACTTTCAGCGTCCAGCCTCCTGGTGACTATACCTATGCCGTTGCTGTCACACGCAACTATGACATGACCGCTCAGGGCACTCCTGCCAACGTGAATGTCAATATCCGAGGTGAGGCGGGCAAGAAGGCACGCTTGGACTACCTCGCCTATAGTTACGACCGCAAACTAAGTACTGCCGCAAACGGCTTCATCGATTTCTCCTACCCTGGCAGTGGGGCTGCGAAGTTCAACATCACCGGCTCGAACGTGAAAGTCATCCGCACGGGTAGTGTGGGCGTTAAGGATGCCCTGGTGCCTGTCACTCAGGACGGCAACACCTTTAGCATCAACGTTGACAATGGCGGAGAGCATTTCGTAGCTTTCAACACGGCGGCTTCCTTCCCAGAACCCACTCTTGTCGGTGGTGTGGCAAACCAGAACCTGCACAGCCTCGACAGCCTCGACATGGTCATCATCATCCCCACCAGCGGCAAGCTGCTCTCCGAGGCACAACGCCTGGCAGACGCTCACTTGCAGTACGACGGACTTCGCATAGGCATTGTCCGTGCCGACCAGATATTCAACGAGTTCTCCAGCGGAACGCCCGACCCGACGGCCTTCCGCCTCTTCATGAAGATGCTGTACGACAAGGCAGCGAGCTATGATGTGGCTCCCCGTTACCTCCTGCTCTTTGGCGACTGTGCCTGGGACAACCGTATGCTTTCGGGAGCCTGGCGCACCAGCAGCCCTGACGACTACCTGCTGTGCTACGAGAGTGAGAACAGCTTCAGCGACACGAAGAGCTACGTGATGGAGGACTACTTCGGCCTGCTCGACGACGGCGAGGGTGTTAACGTCCTACGCGAGAAATGCGACATCGGCATCGGACGCTTCCCCGTCGTTCAAGTCTCTGATGCCCAGACGATGGTGGACAAGAGTATTGCCTTCATGAGCAACCAAAATGCCAGCTCTTGGAAAAACCTCGTCTATTTCCTGGGCGACGATGGCGACGAGAACGAGCACATGCGGTATGCCAACAACGTGGCTGAGTACGTCATCACCAAGTTCCCTGCGATAGAAGTACACAAGATTATGTGGGATGCCTACACCCGTGTCAGCTCCACTAACAGCAACACCTACCCTGAAGTCACCAAGCAAATCAGGAAGCAGATGAAGGACGGTGCCCTGGTGATGAACTATACGGGCCACGCCGGCACTCACACCTTCAGCCATGAGTTTGTAATCAAACGCGAGGACTTCGAGACCGTGAAGAGCACGAAGCTGCCGCTCTGGGTCACCTGTGCCTGCGACGTGATGCCCTTCGACTCATATACGGGCAACATCGGTGAGTCTGCCGTGCTCAATCCATCGGGCGGTGCCTTGGCCTTCTATGGCACCACACGTACCGTCTATGCCAGCCAGAACTACAACATGAACCGCTACTTCATGCAGTACCTCTTCTCCACCAAGACTGACGACAGCAAGCAGCGTAACCGCATAGGCGATGCCATCCGGATGGCAAAGAGCAGCATCATCAGCGACGGACGCGAGGCTGGCTACCTGGAAAACAAGCTGCACTATGCCCTGCTCGGTGACCCTGCCCTCATCATGGGTAATCCCATACAGGATGTCATCGTGGACAGCATCAACGGCAAAAAGTGTGATGGATATCCCATCCCCCTGAAAGCTGGCGAACGCGTGAGACTCTCAGGACATATCGAACAGGACGGCAACATCATGACGGGCTTCAATGGCATCGTCTATACCCGTCTTTTCGACAACAAGGAGACCATCACCTGTCTCAACAACGCCAGAGCCTCAGAGCCCTTCACCTTCACGGACCGCAACGCCATGCTCTACGAGTCGCAGGACAGCGTACGTTCCGGTCTCTTCCACGAGGAGTTCATCATCCCCGTTGACATCAATTTCAGCAACGAGGCGGGCAGGCTTGTCTTCTATGCCATCAACGACGAGGGGAATCTGGAAGCCAACGGCTACAACGAGGACATACCCATTGGCGGCATAGTGGACAACACGGACTACGACAAGGATGGTCCGCAGATATTCGCCTACCTAAATGACGAGAACTTCCAGGACGGAGGGACTGTCAACGCCACGCCGCTCTTCGTGGCCCAGCTTTCCGATGCCAGCGGCATCAGCGCCAGCGGCAACGGCATAGGGCACGACCTCTCACTCTGTATCGATGGGAACAGCGACCAGACTTATAACATCAACGAGTACTATACGCACGAGTTCGGTGACTTCACACAAGGCACCGTTGCCTACAACATTCCGCAGCTCGAGAACGGACCCCACAGCCTCACTTTCCGTGCTTGGGACGTGCTGAACAACACCAGCCAGACGAGCCTCAACTTCGTGGTCGATGACGGACTGACCACCAACATCCTGCGTCTCATGGCAAGCAAGAACCCTGCCGTCACCAGCACGAATTTCATGGTAAGCTATGACCTGCCCGGCAGCGAGTGCGACTTTATTGTCGAGGTCTTCGACTTCTCGGGCCGCCGCATCTGGATGCACGAGGAGAACTCCACCAGCGAGAAGGGCGTCTTCACCATCACATGGAACCTCACGAACGGAGCTGGTGCCAAGGTCGGTACAGGCATCTACCTCTATCGCTGTCAGGTAAGATGCGGACAGAGCAAATGGACCTCAAAGACGCAAAAAATCATAGTGCGAAACAATAAATAAGCCACCTTCGCAGTTATTATAGAGTGCAGACAAAATTTACAATGAAAGCAAATAATATCATTCGCATTCTGCTACTCTGTGTTGCAGCATGCAGCACAGAAGCCATTTTGGCACAGGACAAACAGAATATGTTCAACCCCGTGAACACCAGCGTAACCTCTCTGGCCATTGCTCCCGATGCCCGTGCCGGTGCTATGGGCGACATCGGTGTTGCCACCGAGGCTGACGTCAATTCGCAGTACTGGAACCCTGCCAAGTACCCCTTCAACGTAGCACGTGCCGGAGTCGGCATCAGCTACACACCTTGGCTGCGTAAGTTGGTCAACGACATCAACCTGGCAAACATGTCGGGCTTCTACCGTATAGGAGACTACAGTGCCGTGCATGCCTCCCTGCGCTACTTCAGTCTTGGCGAGGTCTATCTGGCAGACATGGACGACATGACCATCAAACCCTACGAGATGGCCATCGATGCCGGTTATAGCCGTATGCTCAGTGAGACGTTTTCAATGGCTGTCAACCTGCGCTTCATCCTCTCCGACATTAAGTACGACTACACAGCCGAGAGCAGCGCAGGCAAAGCCTTTGCTGCCGACATTGCCCTCTACCGCTTGGGTTATTTCATGGCAGGCAACCGCGAGTGCAGCTTCGGCTGGGGTCTCAACATCAGCAACATCGGCTCTAAGATTACCTACGGAGGCAGCGACAACTCCGAGTTCATTCCCACCAACCTCCGTCTCGGTTGCAACGTGACCATTCCCTTCAACGAATACAACAAGTTCAGCTTCGGTATCGACATGAACAAACTGCTTGTGCCGACCTATCCCAAGCAGAAGGAGGGCGAGGCAGACAATGACTACGAAGACCGCGTACAGAAGGACTACTACGACGTCTCTTCCATAGCCGGTATCTTCAAGAGCTTTGGCGATGCGCCCAATGGTTTCAAGGAAGAGATGGAGGAGATTCAGTGGAGCTTTGGTGCCGAATATACCTACAACGACCGCTTCATGCTTCGTGCCGGTTACCATCATGAAGCAGAGAACAAGGGTAATCGTAAGTACTTCACCGTCGGTGCCGGTTTCCACATGAGCGTCTTCACCGTAGATGCCGCATACGTCTTCTCCACCGCACAGACCAATCCGTTGGACCAGACCATGCGTTTCTCCCTCGCCTTCGACCTGGACGGCATGCGTGACCTCTTCGGAAGAGCCAGAAGAAGATGATTCGTGTTGGTTTCGGTTATGATGTCCACCAGCTTGTAGAGGGACGCGAGTTGTGGTTGGGCGGCATACGCTTCGAGCATTCACTCGGACTGCTCGGACACAGCGATGCCGATGTACTCATCCATGCCATCTGCGATGCCCTGCTTGGAGCTGCCAACATGCGCGACATCGGTTTCCATTTCCCCGATAACAGCGAAGACTTCCACAACATAGACAGCAAAATCCTCTTGCGCAAGACCGTAGAGCTCATTGCCACCAAAGGCTATTCGGTAGGCAACATCGACGCAACCGTCTGTGCCGAACGTCCCAAGCTGAAGGCCCGCATTCCCGAGATGCAGCAATGCCTCGCAGAGGTCATGGGCATCGACGTTGACGACATCTCCATCAAAGCCACAACCACAGAAAAACTGGGCTTCACCGGTCGCGAGGAAGGCATCTCCGCCTACGCCACTGTGTTAATTCATAATTCATGAAGCGCATCGAGTACATTGACCTGGCAAAAGGCATCTGCATTCTGCTTGTCGTGCTCGACCACATCTCCGGCTTCGGATATTTCCGGAACGGCGACTATCCCATGAACGATATCTTCGAGCAGACCCGGATGCCGCTCTATTTCATCCTCTCCGGACTGTTCTTCAAGGACTACGCTGGCGGCATCAAGGAGTTTCTGCTGCGCAAGTTCAACAGGATACTTGTACCATACCTCTTCTTCATGATAGTGTACAGGTTGCTGGTCAAGGCAGTCTATCTCCTGTCGGGCTTCAGCATCGGAGAGATATGGGCACCTTTGTGGTTCCTGCTATGTCTGTTCTGGATGAACGGCATCTTTGCAGCCATATACTATCTCGTGAAGCGATACATCCCCATCGGTCCGGCTTCGGAGGCGGTTCTCGGCATCAGCGTCATTGGCATAGGCGTCGGAGGCTACTACTTGGGCGACCTGCCGCTCAATATCGGAACAGCCATGACCAGCCTACCCTTCCTGTGGACGGGCTATCTCCTGAACAGGAAGCTGCACTTCCTTGAACTGAAGATAAGATACGGATGGGCGTTGCTGACAGGCATCCTGCTGCTGGTCGTGCTGCACTACACCTACGTGGACGAGAACTTCTTCTACCTCAACACCTACAACACCCCCCTGGCGCTCATATACCTGTCCGGAGTACTGGGAACCATTGCAGTCCTGCTGCTGAGCCGCGTCATCAAGTGGTTGCCTGTCATCTCGTACATTGGGCGTTACTCCATCATCGTGCTATGCACCCACATGGCAATCGTAAAAGTAGTCATACATATCCCATTTATTCATGAGGTGGTCAAAATTTTTGACCAGTTCCGGGATTTCCCTTTCGAGTCCTTTGCCGTGCTGGCGCTGACGATAACAGGCTGCGTCTTCTGTTGCTGGTTCCTAAGTCGATACCTGCCCTGGTTCACAGCTCAGAAAGATTTGGTGAAGCCATAATTTTAATTCCCCAGAATTCGATACAATTAGAAATTATGAATAATGTTCCGCAACTAACATTGCGCCTTTCATTTTCACTTTTCACTTTTCATTTGCATGGGGGGGTAAACCACCCGAAAATGACAAATGACAAAATGACTTTTTGAAAAAGGGCGCAGATTTGCGCCCGTTTTCCCCTCTTCCATCATCCTTCTCTCGCTCTTCCCATAGTGTAGCCATAGTGTAGCCTCGCTTTAGCCAGCTTCTACCCATAGTCATGAGTATGGCACGAAGCAGCCTTTTTTGTCAGGTTGACGTAACAATTCTCTTGTATGCACAAAGAAAATCACCAAAAAATTTGGGGGGATATAGTAAAGACTCTTAACTCTGAAACGTTAAAGAATTGAAAACATACACGAATACATGTGATACTTGATGCTTTCCAATGAAGGTGGTTGCCATTGTCTTTTTTTTACAAATCTTAATATGAGGATATTTCGAAATATATTTACATACGCAGAAAATATCGTAATATGGCAGCGTGATTCATAACTTAATATAATAGTATAGAACGAACATAATTCATGTTCTTTTCGAAAGTGGCATTAAACTCAAAATTCCTTACAATTATTACTACGCGAAATGCCAAATCTTAAAGCAAAAAAAATGCGTATGGAGTGTGTTATGCTTATAAAAAAGTCATTTTATCATTTATCATTTTCGGGTAGTTCCAGACGCGGGTCTCGCGTTTGTATTTTGTATAATGTATTCTTTATATATTATTAAAAATTAATAATGTATTAATTACTATTACAACTTTTGCCCCACTCCATACCCCCAAGCCATGCCAAAATGACAAATGACAAAATGACTTTGTACCCACAGAGACAGAAAATACGATTTTCGTCATTATTTTTGGAAAGTGCATTATCATCGTCGTATCTTTGCACCGTCGGACGTCGAATGATGGCCCAATGACAATCCCCTCCTTCTACGAAGGAGCCACATTGGAACCCCTCTGTTCCCGCTCTGGTCCACCTCTGTCCGCGCTCTGTAACATAGTCTAAGATAGACACCAGAGAGGTATCAGAGGAAAGGCAAAGGGAAGTCAGATAAAGCCCAGGGTTACGTTCAAAGTGAAAAGTTGAAACGGTAAAA
>JAILRU010000065.1 GCA_024697945.1 Bacteroidaceae bacterium | reverse complement strand
TTATGAGGTTGTAAGGTTATGAGGTTGTAAGGTTATGAGGTTGTAAGGTTATGAGGTTGTAAGGTTATGAGGTTGTAAGGTTATGAGGTTGTAAGGTTATGAGGTTGTAAGGTTATGTGGTTGTAAGGTTATGTGGTTGTAAGGTTATGTGGTTAATTAAGAATCAAAGCCCCTTCCTAGCCTCCCCAAGGGGAGAAGAGAGGCCAAAATGATAAATGAAGAATTAAAAATTAAGAGTTAAGAATTAAGAAATAAGAGTTAAACTAAAAATTTAAAAAATATGAATAAGCTATTCTCATTTCTCTTCTGCGCTGCATTCTGCCTTAGTGCTGCAGCCGAAGTAAATTACCAAGTGATTCCCCTGCCCCAGCAAATCGTTTTCGACAGGAGCGGCCAACACATGGTTCTGTCTGAGGGTATGACTGTAGGCTATCCCGCTGGGAACCAACAGATGAAGCGCAATGCCGAGTTTGCAGCCGAATATCTGGGCCTTTCGGTTACTGCAGACAAGAAAGGTGCAGATGTCAACCTCACACTCGGTCTGAAGAGCAACAATCCCGAAGACTACGCCATCTCCATTAACAAGAAAGGCATTACAATTCAGGGTGCCAGCGAGAGTGGCGTCTTCTATGGCATCCAGACGCTTCGCAAGAGCATTATGAATGAGACGAGTGAGGTTCGTCTTCCTTATGCCTGGGTATGCGGTTCGCCACGCTTCGGTTATCGCGGCACGATGCTCGACTGCGCCCGCCACTTCTTCCCTGTCAGCTTTATCAAGAAGTTCATCGACATCCTGGCCCTGCACGGCATCAACCGCTTCCATTGGCATTTGACGGACGACCAGGGTTGGCGATTCGAGGTGAAGGCAATGCCCGAACTGGCAGCGAAGGCCAGCGTACGTCCCTGTACTATTATCGGTAAGAACGTAGGGCTCTCAGACCCTGACAATACACTCTATGATGACACGCCAGAGACGGGTTACTACACACAGGAGGAGATGCGCGAGATTGTTGCCTATGCAGCTGAGCGCTACATCACTATCGTTCCAGAGATTGACCTGCCAGGTCACATGATAGCCGCGATGAGTGTCTATCCCGAACTGGGTTGCACAGGCGGTCCCTACAAGGTTTGGGGCTGCTGGGGTATAGCCGACGATGTGCTTTGTGCTGGAAATCCCAAGACTTTGGAGTTCCTCAAGACGGTATATGGCGAACTATGTGATGTATTTCCTAGCAAACTAATTCATATCGGTGGTGACGAGAGTCCGCGTGTCCGTTGGAAGACTTGCCCCAAATGTCAGGCAAAGATGCAGGAACTAGGTCTGAAGGAGGAGGCTCAGCTGCAGACCTACATCAATAAGGAGATGGAGGCATTTCTGGCAGAGCGTGGCAGACAGATAATCGGTTGGGACGAGACGCTGGAAGGTGGATTGAGCGAGAAAGCTGCCGTCATGAGCTGGCGAGGATACGAAGGCGGAAAGGCAGCGGCAAAGCTACATCATCAGGTGGTGATGACACCAACCAACAATTGCTACTTCGACTACTACCAACTCAAGAACCGCGATGCGCAACCTCTCGGCATAGGCGGCTACCTGCCCTTGAGCAAGGTTTATAGCATGGAACCTGTTCCAGAAGACCTGACAAAGGAAGAAGCCAAGTACATTATGGGTGCTCAGTGCAATCTTTGGACGGAGTACGTGCTTAGCCCTGACCATGCTGAATATATGCTGCTGCCACGTCTGGCTGCCATGAGCGAAGTTGGGTGGCTCCAGCCAGAAGCAAAGAACTACGAACAATTCCTTGAGCGCCTTGCCGGACTTGAGATAATCTATCGTCGTTTAGGATATAAATTCTGTACAGCCTACGAATGATTGAACTGCAACACCTTACTGTCGGATACGGCGAACAAGCCGTTTTGTCCGACATCAACCAAACCCTTGACGCTGGGCAGTTGATCTGTCTGCTGGGTTCAAACGGCGTTGGCAAGAGCACTATCCTACGCACACTGGCAGGCTTTCTCCCTCCCCTAGCTGGAAAGGTACTGATTGAGGGTCGCGACCTGCCCTCTCTTTCCCTGTCAGAGCGCAGCAAGGTTGTTTCCGTCGTACTGACAGAACGCGTCGAAGTGCCATATATGAAGGTCTTCGACTTGGTTGGTATGGGACGCTCGCCCTATACAGGATTCTTCGGCACACTCACGAAGGAGGACAAGGATATTGTCGATGAGGCAATTGATATGGTGGGAATAAGCAGTCTTGCTAAGCGTACCATCGACACCCTAAGCGATGGAGAACGGCAGAAGGCTTTGCTTGCAAAGGCCTTAGCACAGCAGACGCCCATCATCCTGCTCGATGAGCCGACAGCCTTCCTCGATTTTCACGCCAAAGCGAGCACCCTCCGCCTGATGTTGCGTCTTGCCCACGAGACGAACAAGACAATCCTGTTGAGCACGCACGATGTCGGAATGGCTCTCCGCCTGAGCGATCTTCTCTGGATAGTGCAGGACGGCCTGATTTCAAAGGGCACAACCGCTTCCCTCACAGAAAACGGAGTGCTGAAAGATTTCCTTCAAGGAGAAGAAGCTTTCCTTTAAGATTTTATAATTATAACTCAGTATATATGGAAGTTATTCAGAGTTTTACCATTGACCATACTCATCTGAAACCGGGCATTTATGTGTCGCGTGTGGATAAGGGTTTCACCACTTTCGACCTGCGCATTACGGAGCCCAACATGGAACCTGCCGTTGCACCGGCTGCCATTCACAGTCTGGAGCATCTGATGGCCACTTGGTTCCGCAATAGCGAGGTGAAGGAAGATGTGGTATATGTAGGGCCTATGGGATGCCTTACGGGTATGTATATCATCATGAGGGAAGGCTACACCGTGGAGGACATGCGCAGCCTGACTATCAGATGTCTCCAGTGGATTCTCACCCAGACAGAAGTTCCTGCCACGCGTCCAGAGACGTGCGGCAACTACTTGCTGCACGACCTGCCGATGTGCAAGTGGGAGAGCAAACGCTATTTGGACCGCCTTCAAAACGATTTCCACAGCGAATACACTATGCTCCAGATTACCCTCGAGGATGGCAAGGTGTTTGCCGACGCCTAAAGACATTTACTATTTGACCAGCACCTTCTTACCGTTACGGATAACAATACCCTTGGGTGATTTACCATCTACCATTTGGCCTTGGAGATTGTAGATGGCAGCCTCTTCATTTTGAATTTTGAAATTTGAATTTTGAATTGTTTGGATTCCGCTATAGTACTCGGGCAAAGCCTGATAGTAAAGCGAGAAGTTGTCGAAGCAGCACCAGTTGTCGTTGCCGCCTGTGCCGCTCTTGAGGCCGAACCGAAGCGTTCCCTTTTCTGATAGTGTATATGCAATCTCGTTGGGGTAACAACCTTCGGCAAAACGGATGCCCGCAGCACGCATACTGTGCGGATAACCATTCTGATTATCCACGGAGCCGTATTGCGAGGCATCGGGCCATGTTTCCGAATACAGCGACTTAACCTTCACCTTTCCATTGTTCACGTAGAGGTATGCCTGGATATTCTCTTTTCCTGATTTATAGGCAGCCCCGCCATCGTTGCTTTTAGGCCGGTAGAAGGCATTGCATTTGACGGTATAGACGCCAGGCTTCATGTTCTCGAGCGTTTGGTACATGTCGAATGCCTTGTTGTACTCCTCACCACATCCGTCGCGATAGGTAGGCTCGCCTTTCCATCCTTCGTCTTTAGTAGAGAAATCATAATTGGCAATGAATAATGTCATATCGAGGTATTCACCCTCCTTGGGAACGGCAGTTGCAGCTTTCAGGTATGTTGTTACTGCCGTCTTCAGGTCATTCAGTGCGGTATTCGCCGCGCTCAGGGTATTGGCTTTGGAGAGATTTGAGTCGGTTTTCTTTATCTTTGAGACAAACGAGGTGAGAGCCGTCGATTCCATGCTTGCTTCCACATTCTTCTCTGCATAGTCTCTCCAGAACTGGTATTCTTCGCAGACGGGAACAACCTGGCTGATGGTGTTCATCAGAGTTTTGGCTTGATTGACGATTGACTTCATTGCAGCAACCGTGAGATTATCCACAGCAGCCCGCTCCTGCAGTTTTGCAATATCCTGACGCAGACGGTCGGTCAAATAATTGTAGCGGGCCATTACCTCAAGCTGCATCATTGTCTCTTTTAACCTTCGTGTCAGGATGGTATTCTCCCCTACTCTTTCTATGCTCACGTAATCCACGTTCGGCATCCATCCGCTTTCATTGTAAAGCTCAATGCTGTTGGAACCAGCTTTCAGGTGGAGCGTCATATTGTACTCCTTGAAGTCGTTCCAGCTATCGGTCTTCACGGTAACAGTACCCGCATTCGTGCCATTGAGGACAACGGTGAACGGACGGCTCTCGCTCGAGGTGGCACTGAAGTGAGCCACATAGTCGGCCTCCTCTATGACATAAACATCCTTCCACAGCAGCGAGTTGCTACGTTTTCCGCCCAGCCAACCGACGAAGGCACCACCGCTGGCAGATGAGTTGGTTTGATAGATGGCCGAGCCTACGGATTGATTGTTGTAAATCTCCTGATAGTCGTGCAGGTAGGCCGTCTCTGCCTCGTAGATATAGCGTTCCAACCGCTGTTCCGCTTCCAGCTTGTAGATACGTGTGCCATGAGGCGGCACTACGATGGAGAGGCCTCCTTCCATCTCTCCCAGATCCTGATGCTCGAACAGGTCGCGCACCTTCACCTTGCCGCCCAGGTCAACCTCGCTGAAACAGATGCACATCTCCACTTCCCTGTCCGACGGGTTATAGAGTGCCACAGCCCGCGTGTTCCCATGCAGCGTCAGGATGTCCTTCACCAAGACGTATGTCTCGCCAATATGCTGTACCACGTATGCCTGCAATCCCAAGGGGTCTTGGTTCAGGGCGATGAGTTCAGGATTCTTTAGGAGGGCCAGCGGACGCTCCTTGATAGTTGCCATATTGCAGCCGATAAGCAGAGGGCTCGACATGATGCACCACATGCTGAAGTGCGTCTTGTCCTCCTCTTCCGACATCGAGCGTCCCACCTCCAGCATGTCCATATCGTTGTAGCAGCCGTCGTAGCAGTAGGCCGAGAGGTAGAGGTTCTCATCTATGATGCCCTTCACGGATTTCCAGCCGTCGTAGATGTCGCCCGTGGTTCGCCAAGAGGTCGAGATGTCGTGGCACCAAGTGCCTGGATACGCCCATCTGCACAGGTTGTAGCGCACGTCCTTGCCCGTGTTCACGATAGCATTGTGAATGGCCGTGTATTGTTCCTGCTCGATGAGTCCGGCATGATTGCCGCCGCAGTAATCGACCTTGATGAAGTCGAACTCCAGTTCCTTGAAGTAGAAGTCAGCATCCACCTGCTCGTAGCCGTAGAAACCCACATTGGTGTTCCGTGTGTCACCGTTGCTGATGCTGCCGCAGGTACAGTCGCCCGCGTCGCTGTATATGCCTGCCTTCAGGCCCTTCGAATGAATGTAGTCGCTCACCACCTTCATTCCATTGGGGAAACGCTGGGGATGAATGCGTACCTTTCCAGCCGAAGTGCGGCCATACTGAAAGCCGTCGTCGATATTGATGTACTGGTAGCCTGCATCCTTCAGTCCCTGAGAGACCATAGCATCGGCCTGACCTTTTATAATGTCTTCCGAGATGTTTACGGCGAAAGTGTTCCACGAACTCCATCCCATTGTGGGTGTCTCGACTTGTGCACTCAGGCTGAATGCTTGGAGTAAAAGTGCAATAGTAAATAGATACTTGTTCATTATCTTAACGGATTAGCTGTTATGTGAAAACATTTTGTTAGTCAGAAGAAACAGACATCGCTGATGACGTAGGATCCGACGTGGTCGTTGAGTTTCTGTGCGATGCGTTTGTGCTCCATCATCAGGTTCTGTCGGAGGGGCGCACTGGTGATTTGCACCTGTAGCTTCCCTTCCCGCACGAAGACCTGCCTGGTGTAGCGGCTGATGGTTTGGCCCATAACCTCCGGCCATGCCTGAGTGATGCGGTACTCCAGCAACGGCGTTTCCAGACCCTCCTCACGCAGAAATGCCTGAAGGGCATCGCACATCGTATATGTCTTGCCCTGCATCATCCCCTTATCTCTCCTTTCTCCACAAAGAAAATCCTGTTGTCGCCGTCCATCGAAGCCAGGATGGCGTCTAAATGGTCGCGGTTGGTGTCTGTGATGAATATCTGTCCGAAGCGTTCGCCGCTGACCAGCTTCACGATTTGCTCCACCCTGTTGGCATCAAGCTTGTCGAAGATGTCGTCCAGCAGAAGCAAGGGCGTTGTGCGGACTCCGGTACGGCTCAGGAAGTCAAACTGCGCCAGCTTCAGGGCGATGAGGAATGTCTTGCTTTGCCCCTGGGAACCCTCGCGCCGGACGGGATAGCCGCCTTGCAGCATTTCCAGGTCGTCCTTGTGGATGCCGTGAAGGGAATAGCCGACGGCTCGGTCCTTGAAGCGGTTTTCTGTGAGCTGTTCCAACAGGGGACCGCGCTGCAGATGCGAGACATAGCGTAGCTCCACCTGCTCGTGCTCCTGCGATATCTGGTTGTAGAACTGCTGGAAGACAGGAATGAGCTCGGTGATGTATTCGTCGCGCTTCTCGTAGATGTATGCACCTTCGTGAGCCATCTGTTCCTCCCAGAGCAACAGGACCTCGGGGTCGGGTTCCTGTTCCTGCTTGAGCATGGTGTTGCGTTGCAGCAAGGCCTTGTTGTAGCGCAGGAGCGACTCGGTATAGGCTGGGTCGTACTGGCAGATGACCATGTCGATGAAGCGTCGGCGTTCGTCGCTGCCACCCGACACAAGCATCTGGTCGGCGGGCGACACCATGACCAGCGGAATCAGGCCGATGTGCTCTGAAATCCGGCGGTAGGCCTTCTTGCCTCGGCGCACAATCTTCTTCTGCCCCACTTTCAGGCCCATGTGGATGTCTTCCTCCGTGCCGTCTTCGTGTTCATAGCGTCCTTGCAGCGACATGAATTCGCTTCCGTGCCGCACACTCAGCATGTCGATGCTGCTGCTGTAGCTGCGGCAGAAGCTCAGGAAGTGAATGGCGTCCAGCACATTTGTCTTGCCCTCGCCATTGTTACCGATGAAACAGTTCAGCTTGGGCGAGAAGTGCAGTTCCGCCTCCGCGATGTTCTTATAATTAAATATAGTAAGGTCTCTAAGTTTCATTTCGACCACAAAGATACAAAATAGTTAAGAGTTAAGAGTTAAGAGTTAAGAGTTTTTTCTTTTTTAGTTCATAGATTTATACAAAAAGAGTAAAAACGTCAGGGAAACGAATAATTTTTCTCTTTTCACTTTTCACTTTTCACTTTTTTGTCGTACCTTTGCGCCCGAAAATAACAAAAATAGCAAAATTGTAATAAACATTATGCCCAAGAAAAACAAAAAACACCAGGTTAACGAGTTCGACGAAACACTCGCAGCCTCCAGATCATTCTTCGAGAGAAACAAGAATGCAATCCTTTATGGAGGTGGCGGTCTGCTGTTCATCATCATTGCAGTCCTCCTCATCCACCAGTTCTACATCACACCGCGCAACAATCACGCCAACGAGAGCATCTTCTACGCTGAGCAGGCCTTCTTGGAGGGCAACTACGATAAGGCGCTGAACGGTGACGGTGCCAACATGGGTTTCCTCAGTGTCATCGACGAGTACGGAAACACCAAGGCCGGTAACATTGCCTGCCTCTATGCTGCCAAGTGCTATGCAGCTACCGAGAAGTATCAGGAAGCTATCACCATGCTGGGCAAGTTCGACGATTGCGGCGATGCCATGATCAGTCCTGCTGCCACCGCACTCAAGGGTAACTGCTATGCTGAGCTTGGAGACAACGAGAAGGCTGTCGAGTTCCTCGTAAAGGCTGCCAAGGACGCTGACAACAACGTCATCAGCCCCACCTGCCTGCTGCAAGCCGGACAGATATACATGTCTCTTGGTCAGAATGATAAGGCCCTTGACTGCTACAATCAGATTAAGAGCAAATATCAGCAGAGCAATGTCTATTACGAGATAGACAAGTACATCGAAGCAGCCAACTAAGCTATATGTACAACGGTATCTACGATATCCATTCCGTGCCTGATGCCACAGGCATGCGAGTGGGTATTGTTGTTAGTGAGTGGAACGACAAGATAACAGGCGCGTTGCTCGAAGCAGCATGCCAGACACTCATCAAGTATGGAGTCCGTGAAGAGGACATCACCGTTCGGTTCGTTCCTGGCAGCTTTGAGCTGATATACGGCTCAGCACGGTTTGTCAACGCCGATCAGGTTGATGCAGTCATTGCCATCGGATGCGTCATACGTGGCGACACGCCCCACTTCGACTATATCTGTCAGGGAGCGACGCAAGGACTGGCCGACCTGAACCGCATGGGTAAGATACCAGTCATCTACGGGCTGCTCACCTGCAACACCCTCGAACAAGCACAGGAACGTTGTGGCGGCATGCTTGGCAACAAAGGTGAAGAATGCGCTGTCACGGCCATCAAAATGGCGAGATTCAACATCTAACGTTTCTTCCTGTCATAATTAAGCCCGCCCCAATGATCAGCTTGGAGCGGGCTTTCGTGTCACAGAAAAACGTGTCACACATCTTTTCACTTCTCTTTCTGTATTTCTTTTATTTCTTTACTTACTCAATTTTTCCTTTTTTTTACTGTGACAGTGTGACAAAATAAGAAAATAGAACATAAGTATCTGAAACACAAGCATATCCATCTGTCACAGATCTGTCACAGAAATCCTAGGATGTCCTAGGGCTTCCTAGGATTTCCTAGGTTTTCCTAGGCTTTTTCGCCTGCAAAATCCAAAAAATTGTCTTATCTTTGCAAAGTCAAAGGGAAGCAGATTTTACTGCTGTGCGTAGTAAATATTTTTCCGACGTGCACTAAGAAAATTTTCTGTGCGTAGCAAATAAAACG
>JAILRU010000027.1 GCA_024697945.1 Bacteroidaceae bacterium | reverse complement strand
CCGTTCCAGCCTTTGGCTCCTGAGTATGTTCACCGTAGTCACTCGCCCCGTAGCACCTTCTGGCAGTGGTTCTCTACGGACCTGGCCAGCAAGTGCGACCTCATGCCCGAACAGGTGCAGCGCGTCTATGAGGACTACCTCGTAGGCGCCACGCGCTGGGGCTGCGTCATCTTCTGGCAGATAGACCGCCAGGGACTGGTGCACGGAGGCCACATCATGCAGTACCGTCCCGACGGGCACCGCGGCGGCTATCAGGGCTGGACGCACGGGCCCCTCATTCAGAAGGGGCTGCTGCCGCCCGACTGGCAGCTCTACCAGTGCCTCTTCGGTGAGCACCTGCTCAGCCGCTACCCCGACGCCCACGTCTGCCTCGTGGAGAGCGAGAAGACCGCCCTCATCATGGCAGCTTGCCAGCCCCAGTACCTGTGGATGGCCACCAGCGGCAGCGGCGGACTCAGCGTCGAGAAGGTCGCCTGCCTCCAGGGCCGCCGCGTCACCGTCTTTCCCGACAGCGGCTGCTACGACAAGTGGCGCAAGGTGATGCAGCAGACCCAGGGCCTCGACTACAACATCTCCGACGTGCTGGAACAGTACCCCGCCAACACCGACCTCTGCGACCTTTTCCTTTGCCAGTAGCGTGCCGTCCTTCCTGCCGGAGCGATAGTATTCCTTAGCAGGAAGGATTACTATTCCTATGGCGGAAAGATTACTATTCCTCCAGCGGAAGGATTACTATTCCTTCGACGGAAGGATTACTATTCCTTCGACGGAGGGATAGCACCCTATTGAATAAACGAATTAATCGTTTAAGTGAAAAATGAAAAGTGAAAAGTGAAAAATCTGCTACCGCTCTAAGTCTTCTAAACGTCTCGAAAAAACTTCATAAAAAAAGTTCATTTTCATGCGAATTTTTCTTGACAAAAACTTGCATAATTCAAAAAAATGTTGTACCTTTGCAAAGGAAATAGAAAAGGATAACAGACAGGATAACAACAATGCGGAAGCGGCCCCCGAAGTAGTGGTCGCAATAGAATCTCTAACCTTAAAAATCTAAAAAAAATGGTTACAAAAACTATCGGCTCTATGCCGTACAGTCTGGCTCTCAGGCCAACTGTTCCGGGCGAGAAGGATTGCACGGAAAAGAAAATCTATGGTTCCATCCAGCAGCGCGAGACCATCGGGCTCCGCACTCTGGCAACCCACATCCACGAGCACGGCTCCAGCTTCTCAGTGGGCACCCTGCAGGGCGTGCTCTCCGACATGGTGGAGTGTACGCGCGAACTGCTGAAGCAGGGCTACAGCGTGGACTTCGAAGGGCTCATGCGCCTCTACGTCACCGCCAACAGCCAGGGCGTGGACGATGTCGAGGACTTCAACCCCTCGGTCCACTTCACCCGCATCAACCTGCGCGGCGATGTGGACGACGATGTCCAGAACTTCCTGAACAACGAGCCCGAGTTCGAGTACGTGATGACACGCGAGGAGCAGGCCAAGGCAAAGAAGGCTGCCAAGGCTGCACTGGTAGTGGAAGGCGGCGACAACCCCAATGGCGGTTCTTCGCAGGGCTCAGGCGCAAGCGGTTCAAGCGGTTCAAATGGTTCAAGCGGTTCAAGCGGTTCAAGCGGTTCTCAGAGCCAGACCACTCTGACGGCTCCAACCATCAGCGGTACCTCTCCCTTTGCTGAGAGCACCTCTGTGACGATGAGCGGCCCTTCTGGGGCTGAAATTCGCTACACCACGGATGGCTCGACTCCCTCCAGCTCCAGCTCTCTCTACAGCTCGGCAATCACCCTCTCTGCCACCACCACCGTGAAGGCCATCGCCATCAAGGACGGTCAGAGCAGCGAAGTGACTACCAAGGTGTTCACGAAGAGCAGTGGCTCAGGCGACGCTGACTAAGGTCAGCATCGCCTAAATGAAGGCTGTGATTAAGCGAGAGCAATGAAAGCTTAAGGAAATGAAAAGCAAATCCCAGCTGCGGAATTGTATGGTTCCACAGCGGGGATGATTATATTTTCTCTTCTTTTACTTTATATTGGGGGATTCGAGGCCGAGGCCCTTCTTCTTGTCAACGACCTTGAGGACGAAGCCGAGCAGGAGGGCTGCTACACCCAGACATGCCAGCATGACCAGCGGCCAGGTGTAGTCGAACTTAGTGGGGTCGGTGACGCCTGGGTTCGTAGCGTCCAGTACCTTGCCGATGAGCAACGGGAAGAGCCAAAGACCGATGTTCTGAATCCAGAAGATGAGGGCGTATGCCGAACCGATGACCTTGGCATCGACCAACTTGGGCACTGAGGGCCACAAGGAAGCGGGAACCAGTGAGAAGCTGGAGCCCAGCACCAGGATGGTGATGTAGGCTATGGCGATGCCACCGACGGCAGAGCCCTTGAACAGCGGCAGCACGAAAGCGAAGGTCAGGTGACAGAAGATGAGCAGCAGCGAGCCCAGGACGAGCATCGTTGCGGCCTTGCCCTTGTGGTCAACATAGGAACCGAGGATGGGCGTAATCAGCACAGCCAGCAATGGGAAGACGGCAAAGATGCTCTCGGCGGACTGACGCATGTAGCCCATGTAGCAGTAGGTGACGAGGGCGATGATGCTGAGGCCCAGCAAGCCGTACTTCATGCCAGGCTTCTTCTGGAAGTTGCTGGCGAAGCCGGTGGCTGCCACGAACAGCATGATGACGTACTGAATGATGGTGATGCTCTCCGATGCCCAGAAGGAGCCTTCGGCGGGCGCGGTGAGCGTGAGGTTGCACTGCAGCATGTTCACGGCATACTTCTGGAAGGGGAAGATGGCGCTGTAGTAGAGCACGCAGAGCAGGGCAACAAGCCAGAAGCCGCTGCTGGTGAGTATCTGACCGAGGTCGCTGATCTTGAACGGATCGTCCTTTTCCTCAGCCTCGCCTGTCTGTGCGTCGAGCTTCCTGTCCATCACGAAATAGACGATGCTCATGATGAGGGCAATACACATCAGCACTACGCCGAATGCCACTGAACGGCTGACGCTTACACAACCGCCGAGACGGGCAAAGAAGGGCGAGAATATCATGCAGGTGGCAACGCCCAAGCGGGCCAATGCCATCTCGCTACCCATTGCCAGAGCCATCTCGCGGCCCTTGAACCACTTGACGATACCACGGGAGACGGTGATGCCTGCCATCTCGACGCCACAGCCGAATATCATGAAGCCGCAGGCGGCGAACTTGGCCGAGGCGGGCATGCCTGCATAGAAGGGCGAAACGCCCAACTCGTCGAACACGGGAATGTAGTTCAGGTTGTTGGTGAACCAGGCTTCCAAGCCTGTGCCGGTGAAGCTCTCATCCACGGCGTACCACTTGATGCAGGCGCCGACGAGCATGACGGCGGCTGAGAGTATCATGGTGAAACGGACGCCCATCTTGTCGAGGATGATGCCGGCGAAGATGAGGAAGAAGGCAAAGACGTTGAGGAAAACCTCGGAGCCTTGCATGGTGCCGAAGGCTGTGGAGTCCCAGCCACGGGTCTCCTGCATCAGGTCCTTGATGGGTGAAAGGATGTCCATGAAAATGTAGCTGCAGAACATGGCCAGCGCCAAGAGCAGCAGGGCAGTCCAGCGCATACCGGCGCTGTCGCGAAGGGTCTTTTGAATTGTTTGAGTCATAATTATCAATTGTCAATTATCAATTATCAATTTGTTTTCAGCCACTTGTCCAGCCAGTTAAAGAATGTCCGCTGCCATAGGATGCCGTTCTGTGGCTTGAGCACCCAGTGGTTCTCGTCGGGGAAGAGGAGCAGCTCGGCCTCGATGCCGCGCATACGGGCGGCGTTGAAGGCGGACATGCCCTGCGTTGCGCAGATGCGGTAGTCCTTCTCGCCATGAATGCAGAGGATGGGCGTGTCCCACTTATCCACGAAACGGTGCGGCGAGTTCTCGTAGGTCTTACGGGCACGTTCCGTCTGGTCCTTGTTCCAGTAAGCATCGTCGTATTCCCAGTTCGAGAACCAGTTCTCCTCGGTCTCGGTGTACATCGACTCGAGGTTGAAGGCGCCGTCGTGGGCAATGAAGCACTTGAAGCGCTTGTCGTGATGACCAGCCAAATAATAGACGGAGAAGCCGCCGAACGAAGCACCCACGGCTCCCATGCGGTCCTTATCGACGTAGGGCAGGTTCTCGGCTGCATCGTCGATGGCGCTGAGATAGTCCTTCATGCACTGACCCGTCCAGTCGCCAGAGATTTCCTCGAGCCATTCCTGTCCGAATCCGGGTACGCCACGACGGTTAGGAGCGATGACGACATAGCCCTGCGAAGCCATAATCATGAAGTTCCAACGGTAGCTCCAGAACTGCGAGACGGCACTCTGCGGTCCGCCCTCACAGAAGAGAATCGTGGGATATTTCTTCGAGGGGTCGAAGTGAGGCGGCTGGATGACCCAGTAGAGCATATCCAACCCGTCGGTGGTCTTCACCCAACGCTGCTCGATGCTGGGCACTGCCAGCTGGTCGAGGATGTCCTTGTTGACCTCAGTAATCTGTGCCACCTTTGTATCAGCAATGCTGTCGCCAGGTGTCACCACATAGAGGTCTGCCGGTTCTGTGAAGCTGTGGCGCTCGGCCAGAATCTGCTTGTCGTTCAGCATCTGCAAGGAACCGAAATCGGCCCACTCGTTGGTGAGCTGCTTGACTTCGCCCTTCAGATTGGTGCTGTAGAGGTTCTCGGTAGCGTGCCAAACAGCTATATAATATAATGTATAGGAATCGGGCGCCCAGCAGAAATCGTCAACACTTGAGTCAAAACTCTCTGTGACGTAGGTTTTGGTGTTCTCCTTCAGATCGTAGATGCAGAGGCGCTGACGGTCAGCCTCGTAGCCGTCACGCTTCATCGAGAGCCAAGCCACGTAGCGTCCGTCGGGAGAAAACTTGGGATTGAAGTCATAGCCTACATTATAGTCCTTCACATCGTCGTGTTGGTTAATGTACTGGTTCTTCAGCGTCTTTGTGGGATTGCAAGTGTTATCAGGACTATCTACATAGCCTCCGTCAGGCACTACGTCGAACTCGCCGCAGTTCTTGCAAAGGTTCTTGGTCTTGTTCATGTCACGGCTCTCTACATCGTACAGGAAGATGTCGGAATCTGTGCTGATGCTGTAATCTATACCTGTCATGCAGCGACAAGTGAAGGCAATGAATTTGGAATCGGGACTCCAGGCCAGTTGTTCAATGCCACCGAAAGGTTCCATTGGACATTCATATGGCTCGCCTTCTAGAATGTCAAATTCCTCGCCACTAGCAAGGTCGAGAACGAAGGGATGCTGGATGCTCTCCACATAGTGGTCCCAGTGGCGGTACATGAGGTCGGTAATCAAGCGGCCTTGGGCCTTGGGCAGGTCTTCGGGGTTCTTCTGGATAATCTCGTTGAAGTCGATGCTCTGCAATACGAGGACCTTCTTGCGGTCGGGCGAGAACATGAAGCTCTCCACCTTCCCTTCGGTCTCGGATAATTGCTTGCGGGCTGAGCCAGCCAAGTTCATCTTCCAGATTTCGCCGCCACGGAGGAAGGCGATGGTCTCGTCGTCGAGCCACTGGGCATCGGTCTCGTTCTCGGCATCCTCGGTCAGTTGCTTCTGCTCGCTGCCGTCGGCATTCATCATCCAAAGCACCTGATGGCTCCTGTTCTCCTCCACGCTGTAGTAACCCATCTGGAAGACGATGTGCTTGCCGTCTGGCGAAGCCTGATATGCACCGATACGACTCATGGCCCAAAGTGCCTCGGGCGTCATCAGGTCACTCTCAAGTTGTACGGTTTGCTTCTGTATGTTCACCTTCTCGCTTTCCTTTTGTGTGCCACACGCTGCACACAATAAAGCTGCTGCCATAATCGTTAGTATCTTTTTCATCTTATATAATTTATCACCTTTTTACCTTTTCACTTTTTTCATCTTTTCTTTGCCTGTTGCTCCTGCTGCATCTTCTGCAGGGCTTCGAGACGAGCCTGAAGTCCGGAAACCTTCTTCGGGTCGTTCTTGTGCTGTGCGTGATAGGACTCAAGACCAGCCAAGAGCTTCGCATCATCGGTTGACCAGCGCAGGTACCACATCGTGATGATGCTGATCAGGCCGGATATGAAGTAGAAATAACTCAAGCCGCTACTGTAGCCGTTGAACCAGAAGAAGAACATCAAGGGCATGAGATACATCATCCACTGCATCATCTTCATCTGCTGAGCCTGTTCGCCCGCAAACTGATTCTGCTGCTGGCGCATGCTTATCCATGTATTAATTATGTTGGTCAGAGTAAACAGAATGCAGAAGAGGCTGAGATGGTTGCCGAGGAGAGGGATGTCCGTACTCCAACGGATGATGTCATCGTAGGCGCTGAGGTCGTCTGCCCAGAGGAAGCTCTCACCTCGCAAATCAATAGCGTTGGGGATGAAGTTGAACATTGCTATCCAAACAGGCATCTGTACAAGTGCAGGCAGGCAGCCGCCCATAGGACTGACACCATACTGGCTGTAGAGCTGCATCATGGCCTGCTGTTTCTGCATGGCCTGGTCTGGGTTGGGATATTGCTTGGAGAGTTCATCGAGCTTCGGCCTGAGCACACGCATCTTGGCACTGCTCATGAAGCTCTTCTTCTGCGTGGGATAGACAAGCACCTTGACAATGATGGTCAAGAGGAGCAGGACGATGCCCATTGAGAGACCCATTGCCTTGAGCCAGTCGAAGATGTAAAGGATGGACCAGCGGTTGATGAAGCGGAATATCCACCAACCAAGATAAACCAGCTCGTCAAGGTCGGCCTTGGAGCCGTAGGCCGTCATCTTGCTGTGCTCTTTGAGGATATGGAAGTCGTTCGGGCCAAGATACATCTGCAGCTCTGTGGGCTGACTGCCCGTTGGGTCGAAGAAGGTCTTCATCTGTGCCTCGTAGGTCTTCAGGAAGCCGCTCTTCTTGTCGGTCTCCTGTGTACTGGCGAGCTGGGCCTCGGTGAAGTCTTGAGAGGCGATGAGTACGGCGCTGAAGAACTGGTTCTTGAAGGCCACCCACTCCAAAGCCTCCTCTGGATTCTTGCTGTCGTCGCTCATCTCGCTGAGCTTCTTCACACCCTTGTCCTTCCTCATATACGTGAGGCTGCTGTATCGGTTCTCAAAGTCGTAGCCCTTCTCCTGCTGCATGATGCGGTCGGTCCAACTGATATCCATCGCCTTCATGTTGGGGACGAAGAATCCGCTCATGCCAGTTGCACGGAGCGAGATGTCAACCATATAAGAGTCGGGACGCAGGCGGTAACTGATAGCCAACTGCTTGCCGTCCTGCTCTGCGGTCATGACGACGCTGCTGTCCGTCTGCTCTGTAGGAGTGAAGAAAAGGTCGCTGCTGACGATGTTCTCCTGCTTACCAGCCAACGAGAATGTCATTTGGGCATCCTTACGTGTCATGAGCATGACGTCGCCCTCATGATTGCGGCTCTTGTAGCCCAGAATCTCGGCATTCTGAATGGTACCGCCCAAAGTGCTGAGGGTTACCTTTACCTTATTATTCTTAAGTACAATCTCCTGCTCCTCGCCGCTGTGCTGGGCAAAGAAGAGGGCGCTGCTGTCAGAAGTTGCAGTTGTTGCAGGAGATGCTGCAACCGCTGCAGCTTTTTCTGTTTCTTCCTGCTTTTGTTTTTCCACGGCAGCAATGCTGTCCTGACGTGCCATCGCTTCCAATTCCTCACGGCTTGGCTGACTGTACCAACTGAAGCCTATAACAACGAGGGCGATGAGAATAAATCCTGTAATCGTGTTTTTGTCCATATACGTTTTTTTATTTCGGGCGCAAAGTTACGAAATAATTCATAATTCATAATCCATAATCCATAATTATTTTCTATTCCTATAATTTTTCACTTTTCACTTTTCACTTTTCACTATATTTTTGAATTCTGTATTTTGAATTTTGAATTATATGTCGTATCTTTGCACAAAATTTGAACGAATGAAGCGTCTTACAATACTTTTCTGCATCTGCATGATGACCCTGGGAGCCAACTGCGCTGTGACAAATGAAACCACAGCCCCTGCTGACTCTTCCTTGCTGAATGGTTATCTGCAAATCCTCAATGCGATGGCAAAGCAACGTGACTCTTTGAACTCCGTCGCGACAACCCCGGTTCCCAACGCCTATTATTACCAAGTTCTCTCACAGCCCACCCTCTTCAACTCACCGCTACACCAGATGATGAGCGAGACAGACCTGACAAGTACCGACCCGCAACTGCAACGCATCTATGCCTCCAGAAAGATGCTCTCCATGCTCTATGCCAGGGCCCCGCAACTGGTGACACAGACAGAAAGCGACATCATGGCACAGACTGCCATCCGCAGCGATGTGAACGACATAGTAAAAACCTCCGACAAACTAGCTGACAAGGTAGCTACCGTCACTCTGACACCGACGATGGATGAGCCGGTGGAGGTTATCACGCGCCGTCCGAACTTCTGGAAGTTCACTGGAAATTCTTCATTGCAGTTCGCCCAAACCTACATCTCGGACAACTGGTACAAAGGAGGTGAAACCAATTGGACTGGTAATTTCGACTTAACCCTTCGCGCCAACTACAATGACCAACGCAAGATTACTTGGGAGAACACATTGGATGCCCAGCTGGGTTTTCAAACGACAGGAACCGACGAGAAGCGCACTTTCCGCCCAAGTCACAACTTGCTTCGCTATACTTTCAACGGAGGTTACAAGGCTTGGAAGAATTGGTACTATTCTCTTTTGATAATCCTTCAGACGCAGATTGCGCCTAATTACCAAAGGAATACCGACAATGTCACCTCGAAAATTCTGTCTCCTCTTGAGGTTACGGTTGCTCCCAGTATGAAGTGGGAAATAGCGTGGGGCAAGAAGAAGCAGTTCACAGGTCAGCTCAACGTGGCGCCTCTTGCCATGAAAGTACTGTATGTCCACGATGATGACCTCGTCAAGAACTTCGGTTTACCTGAAGGAAAGAACCAGAAGACCACATTCGGTCCCAACATTACCCTCAATACGACGTGGAAGATTTGCAAACAAATCACGTGGACTAACCGTATGTATTGGTTTAGCAACTTTGATTATCACATTTGGGAATGGGAGAACAACATCAATCTCTCTGTCACCAAGCTCATCTCTGCTAACCTGCATCTCTATCCGCGCTTCGATAACAGTAACGCGAATTACCGCTCCGGAGAAGCTCACGATGGTACCTATCTCATGTTCAAGGAACTGCTGAGCCTCGGATTGACTTATAGTTTCTAATTTAAGTCCCATAAGTCCAATTATTCCCATGATAATTAAATCCGCCGAATATACCATCAGCAGCGCCCGTGTGGAGCAATGTCCCGCAGGCGAGTTACCGGAGTTTGCCTTCATCGGGCGAAGCAACGTAGGCAAGTCCAGCCTCATCAACATGCTGACGGGAAGGACTGCCCTCGCCAAGACATCCGCCACGCCCGGCAAGACCATTCTCATCAACCACTTCCTCATCAACGGGAACTGGTACCTCGTTGACCTGCCAGGCTACGGTTATGCCAAGCGCAGCATGCAGCAACGCGACGAACTGCAACGCATGATAACCGGCTACATCCTACGGCGCGAGCAGATGATGAACTTGTTCCTGCTCATCGATTCCCGCCATGAGCCGCAACGCATCGACATGGAGTTCATCGAATGGCTCGGCGAGAACGGCATCCCCTTTAGTATTGTCTTCACCAAATCCGATAAGCTATCGAAGGGTAAACTCAGTGCGAACGTCAACCATTACCTCGGCGAGCTCTCGAAACAATGGGAGGAACTTCCGCCGCACTTCATCACCAGCAGCGAGACCCGTCAGGGCCGTGACGAACTGCTTGCCTACATCGAACAGATAATAAAATCTTGAAGAGTCCCTTCACAATCTTTTCGCCACAATCAGGCACCTCATAAATCAGTACCACTCGATGTTGCTGCTGTAGGAACTCTGCTTCCTGTAGCGGAGGGCATCGGCAAGGGTACTGGCCTTGGCTGCGAACATGAAATTGAAGCTGGTGTAGGGAGAGACGACCATGCTGCAGGACATCGAGAAGCAGTGGAGGTCGCGAGACAGATTAATGACAGTCATACTTATCTTCTTGTAATTGAAGTCATAACCGGATGAGAAGTTGATGTTCCAGCCATCGGCAATGCGGACATTGCCAGAGAAGTTGAGCGTCTGGGTGAACTTGTAGGGATAGCGCATTCGTTTGGGATTAATCTGTGCGCTGGTATTCTCGCGCATCGAAATGCCATAGCTGACGGAGAGGCTCCACGGCACATTGAACTTTAGGTAGCCATCCTCGTCAACATCGGCTTTTTCTGTCTTCTTTGCAGCAGTCATCCCTTTTCTCCGTTCTGGGTCAACATTCTGCATATTGGGGTCTGCCTCGTCCTCATCTTCATCGTCCTCGTCGTCCTCATCACCCCTGCCGCCAAGCCGTTTCGAAATAGAGTCCTTCATTCCTAACAGTTTCTTGAGCGTCTGGTTGTTGAAGGTGTAGGGGAAGCTCCAGCTCATGCCCTGGAAACGTCCGAAGCGTCCCTGGGAATACTCCGTGTGGTCACCGACAATGACATTGCCGTTCTTGTCAAATTCGTAGGCGTATGTGGCGAAGACTGCGTTCATGGAGAAGGTGTAGCTCTTGGTGAGCTTGATACGGAGACGCGCGTTGAGGTCGCTCCAAGGCTTTTTCTTGGCAGCCATGTTATAGCCAATGGAGAAACCAAAATCGTCGATAAGGCTGATTTTCTTCTCACCGGTGGAATCACGACTGGAACGAATCTTCATCTCCAGGTTGTTCGCGACCTCAAACTGCACGCTTCCCGTCATAGTGTTGGGGGCTGTGCCATACGCACCGTTGGCGAATGGCGAATATGTGACGACTGACGCATTGCCGTCGGCATCGGTTCGGAGATAGGTGTCCCAGAACCCCCACGTCGAAGAGCTGAAGTCGGGCGCGTAGCTGAAGGTCAGGGAGGGTGTGGCCATGTGACGTATCTTCTTGATTTTCTTTCCACCGAACCAGGGCATCGGCGTGTAGAAGCCATAAAGCTTCGTATTAACTCCGACGCTCATGCGGAAGTCATAGACGTTGTAGAAGCCGTAAACGGTGTCGCGGGCCACGGTTCGCCTCTCATCGTCCCACGACTGCATGATTTTCTTGGAGTACATGCGGTCTGTAAAGGTGAAGTTGGGGGTGATGTTGATGTATTTGAAAACCGGGAAGCTGGCGTTGATGGGTATCTGGTGACGCATGCCGTTGCGCCAGTCCTTTACCAGGCTACTCTTGAAGAGCAGGTCTTCCTTCGTGTTGATGCTGTTGGTTAGCGAAGCAGAATAGCTCATACCAATCTTCTCGTACCATCGCTCTTTGCCCATCATCTTCTTCCGCTTGAACGGGAAGAATCGATTAAGCTGGATGTTGAGGTTGGGCAACGTGACGGAGATGCTGCTGTCGCGCATGTTCTGCGAGAGGTTGAAGGTGCCGCTCAGCGTCAGGCCGATATCGGTGAATGTCTTGCTATAGGAGATACTGCTGGTTCGCGTGCTCTGGGTATAGCTCTCGGGATTGTACATGCTCGTCAGGTTGTTGCGCTCGTAGCTGGTGGTGGAAAAGTTGACACTGGCAGAAAAGCTCTGCGTCGGGTTTGCCTTCGCGTCTTGACGGTGAGTCCACACCACCTTGAAACTCTTATTTATGCTGAAGTCGGGCATGTTCTTCTCGCCCGTCTGAGTGTGTTGGTAACTGATAAGGGCGTTCCCAGAGTATCGGTAGCGCTTTTTATAAGTAGATTGAACGGAGAGTGCCCAGGAGCCCTTCGTATAGATTTCTCCTAAGAGCTTGGCATCCACATAGTCGTTGAAAGCGAAATAATAGCCGCCATCGCGCAGGTAGAAGCCGCGTGAAGTCTCATCGCCATAGGTTGGCATGATGAAGCCGCTGCTGTACTTGTCCTTGAACGGGAAGAAGCCATAGGGGATGGCCAGCGGCAGCGGAACGTCCTCCACGACAAGGTATGTGGGACCGAAGACGACATCCTTGCCCGGACGCATCTTGGCACGGGTCATGTTGAGGTAGAAGTGGGGATGCTCGGCATCGCAGGTCGAATAGAATGCCTTCTGCACATACATGGTGCCGACGCTGTCGCGCTTGCCGTCCAGGCCCTTCATGAAACCCTCGCCCTGCTGAGTATAGACGTTGGAGATGAATGCCTTGCGCGTCTTGAAGTTGTAGCTGATGCTGTCCGGCTCATATTCGTCCGTACCTTGTCGGAAGTACGGCTTGCCAACGACATTTCCCGTGGAGTCCAAGCGTCCGGTGGCATGGACCAGGCTGCTGTCGATGGAGATGTTGATGATGTCCGCCTCCAGTTCCAAGTTCTGGTAGTTGACTTTGCTGCCTCCGTAGAGGTGGGCACGTGAGCGGCCATAGTCGAAGGTGATGGAGTCCTCGGCGGAGTAGTTGACAGGCATGTCGAGGGCATTCTTGCTCCTGGGCGTCGTATCGACGGGCACAGTGTCCTTCTGGGTCGTGTCGGGCATGATGGTATAGCCACGCAAAGGCATTGCCTCCACTCGGGCAGAGTCAGGCATGCTGTCCGTCGCCAGCGTATCGGCATCCTGCCGCGGAAGGATTGCCCTGCCGGCGGGACGCGCTGCCAGTGATGCCAGGACATAAAATCCCGTTAGTATAGTTAGTAACCTTGCCTTCAAATGCTAAACGTTATCTTATTAAAGGATTTGCAAAGGTACGACAAATAGTTCATAGTTCAAAGTCCATAGTTCACAGTTTTCCTTTTCTTCGTCTTTTTTAACAATGAAACGTATCTCTGCGCCGTTAATTCATAACTTTTAACTATGAACTATGAATTATGGATTGCGAACTACTCAAACCTTTCCATCCAAGCCTTGAAGACTGCTACGCCATCACTACCGAACTTCTCCAGACTGCGCATGGCCTGCTCTGGCGTTTTCTCTATGTCAAGGTGGGACTTGGAGTAGAACTTGTCGGCATAGCAGACGATTTGCTCCTCGATGCTCTCCGGCGTAAGATCCTGATGGGGAAGAGGCAGGTTCTGCCGCACTATCTCGGCGGCAGTGAGGCCGGTGCCTGTGTGCCGCTCTGCCACTCGGGCATGACGGGGAAGGCCTTCGCTGCGCAGGATTTCCCCACCCAGAAGACCATGACGGATGTATGGCTCCGTACCATAGCAATAGATGCTTGGAGCATCGACACGAACAATGCCAATGTCGTGCAGCATGGCAGCTTCCCAGAGGAACGTCTCGTCAGTTTCCAACTCAGGATGAGCCTTAGCAATCTTCAAGGCTCGTCGCGCCACATCCGTGCTATGCTTGAGCAATATCTGCTCCAACGCCTCGTTGCCTTCGCAATACTTGTGGATTAATTTATTGACCATTGACCATTAAACATTGACAATTCTCGCGCAAAAATACAAAATAATTATGAATTATGAATTATGAATTATGAATTAATTTGTACCTTTGCACGCGAAATCAAATAGTAAATGGTAAATGTTAAATAGTAAATGACGTTATGAAGTACGGATTCGACAACGACAAATACATCTCCATCCAGTCGCAGCACATTCAGGAACGCATCGCGAAGTTTTCGGGCAAGCTTTACTTGGAACTTGGCGGCAAGCTCTTCGATGACTACCATGCCTGCCGTGTGCTGCCTGGTTTCCAGCCCGACAGCAAGCTGCGCATGTTCCAGCAGCTCAGTGCCAGTGCCGAGATTGTCATCGTCATCAGCGCCCTCGACATCGAGAAGAACAAGGTTCGCCAGGACCTGGGCATCACCTACGACGAGGACGTGCTACGTCTGCGAACTGAGTTCCAGAAGCGTGGCTTCATGGTGAATGGTGTGGTCATTACCCACTACAACGGACAGAGTAGCGCCGCCATCTACCGCCGCCGCCTGGAGCACCTCGGCATCCGCGCTTACTACCACTACAATATCGAAGGCTATCCCAACAACGTAAAGCTGATTAACAGCGACGAGGGCTTTGGACGCAACGACTACGTGGAGACAACGCGCCCGCTGGTCATCGTCACTGCCCCAGGTCCGGGCAGCGGCAAGATGGCTGTCTGCCTGAGCCAGCTCTACCAGGAACGCCAGCGAGGCAACGAGGCAGGCTATGCCAAGTTCGAGACCTTCCCCGTCTGGAACCTCCCCTTGAAGCATCCCGTCAACATCGCCTACGAGGCCGCCACCGCAGACCTCGGCGACGTGAACATGATAGACCCCTTCCACATGGACGCCTACAACAAGGTCGCCATCAACTACAACCGCGACGTCGAGATATTCCCCGTGCTGAACACGCTTTTCGAGGGCATCTACGGCGAGTGCCCGTACAAGTCACCCACCGACATGGGCGTGAACATGGTGGGCTTCTGCATCTGCGACGACGAGGTCTGCCAGCAGGCGGGCAAGGACGAGATTATCCGTCGTTACTACACAGCCCTGAACCACATGGCGAACGATGCCTGCAACGATGCAGAGGTGAACAAGATAGCCTTGCTGCTCAAGCAGGCGAAAATTACTACAGACGACCGCCGTGTCACCGTCGAGGCACGTCTCCGCCGCGAGGAATCCGGCGTGCCATCATCGGCCATCGAGCTTGAGGACGGCACCATCATCACGGCAGCCTCCTCTCCGCTGCTCGGCACCTCGGCTTCACTCCTGCTCAACGCCACCAAGCATTTGGCGGGCATCGACCACGGACTGAAGCTCATCTCGCAGGACTTCATCGAGCCCATACAGCGCACCAAGATAGAATACCTTGGCGGCCACAACCCGCGCCTCCACACTGACGAAGTGCTCGTGGCACTCTCCGTCCTGAGCCGTCAGGACGAGAACTGCCGCCGCGCTCTCGCCCAGTTGCCCAGCCTATCGGGATTGCAGGCCCATACCACCATCATGCTCGGCGAAGTGGATCGCAAGATATTCAAGAAGCTCGGCGTCGATCTCACTTGCGACCCCGTCAAGAAGAACTGAGAGACTATAGAAGAATTATCCGTTTAGGCTGTAGGGTTTAGTTTCTTCCTGCCGCTGAACCAGAAGAAGAACAGATAGAGTATGCCGATAGCGAGGACGGCGATGGCTCCCGCTTGACTGCCCACGGTGTCGCTGGCATAGCCCATGAGGGGTGGGAAGACGGCTCCGCCGCAGATTCCCATGATGAGCAGGCCGGAGACCTCGTTCTTCTTGTCGGGGACGGTTTGTAGGGCACGTGCGAAGACGATGCTGAAGGGGTTGCCGTTACCGAAGCCCATGAGTGCCACAGCGCCGTAAATCTCAAACGTAGTGCTGCCGGCGTACAGGCCAACGAGTGCCACGAGCATCATCGCCACGCTCAGGAGCAGGAACATCCACTCCTTCATGAACTTCATGATGAAGCTGCCACTGAAGCTGCCGACGGCCTTCGCCACGAAATAGACGGTACAGACGAAGGCGGCATCGTTCAGGCTCATGCCGATGCGCTCCATCAATACTTTTGGAGCAATGACGCTGGTACCCACATCGATGCCCACATGACATACGATAGCAAGGAAGCAGAAAAGGATGAACGGGTTTTTCAGCAAAGCAAAAGCTCCAGCGAACTGCTCACCCACTGATTTCTCCCCACTTACGGGAGAGTCAGAGGGGGTCTTCGTTCCGAGCAGCAGCAGTGTCGCCAGCACGCCCACACCTAAATAGATAGGATAAAGGACTCGCCATCCGTAGCCGAAGGCATCCGTCGTGGCTCCCCACGAAGCAATGATGGGCGCGAGGAAGGAGGCGATGCTCTTGATGAACTGGCCGAAGGTGAGAGTGCTGGCAGATGCTCCGCCCTTCATCACACTATCAACCAATGGGTTGAGCGACGTCTGCATGATGGCATTGCCGATACCCAAGAGGGAGAATGAGAGCAGCAACATGGTGAAGTCAAGGGTGAAGACGGGCACGAGCATGGCGGCAAGCGTCATCACAAGACTGACGAGAACCGTGTTCTTGCGCCCTATCTTGTTCATCAGCAGACTGGTAGGGATGCTGAAAATAAGGAACCAGAGGAATACAAGCGAAGGCAGCGTGTTTGCCATCGCATCGGTGAGGCCCAGGTCGGCCTTCACGTAGTTGCTGGCGATTCCTACCATATCGACGAAGCCCATGGCGAAGAAGCACAGCATGACGGGGATTAACTTCTTATTCATACCTCATTTATTTGCGATTTCACTATTTACGATTTACTATTTATATACGATTTTCCTATTGTATTATTTAAGAGTCACCAATTCCGAGTCTGGCAAATCGTTAAATAATTAAATGGTAAATAAATCGTAAATAGTAAATTGTCAAATAGTAAATTATTTTTTATTTCTTCAATTGGTTCAGCGCGAAGTTGTATGCTCCGAGGTTGATGGCCTTGCTGGCGCCAAGCTCGGAGATGCAGACGGCGACCTTGCGCTGGGCCTGGTAGAGGACTTTGCGGTCAGTGTGAGGAACATCGACATAGACGTCCTTATCGACGAGGAATGCGGCGCGCTGCTCAGAGTCCTCGAAGTTATAGACCTCGCTCTGGAGCGTCGGGAGCAGGTTGCCAGTGAAGGTTCCGGCGGGACGGGCGAACTCCTCCATCATGCCGGGCAGTATCCACTTCGCATTGTACGACAATCCGCCGCCGATAACAACGATGCCGTCCACAATGTTCAGCACGTTCACGAGAGCGGCTGCACAGACCTGCCCCAATTGGCGGAAGCTCTCCTGTGCGGCCTTCTGGTTGCCGGGACGGGTCCCGTTGGCGAAGTCGCCGATGTCCTTGGGGGTTAGGTCGCCTATCTCTTCGTGCGACATCTCTGCATAGACGCGGCGCACGGCACGGATGCTGACGCTCTCCTCGGCAATGACAAAGGGATACATGCCGTTGCGCATGCACCAAACGTCGCCGCCGCAGCCGTTGTCGCCCGTCAGCAGCACCTTGTCCAATACCACGCCACAGCCGAAGCCGGTGCCGAGCGTGATGCCTACCATATTCTTATAGCGACGCTTACAGCCCGCCTCCTCCAGTGCTTTGTTGACACGCGGAAGGGCTCCTGCCAATGCCTCGCCGTAAGCGAACAGGTTGCCGTCGTTGTTCACGTAAACTGGAATTTTGAAGACGCTCTCGAGGTACGGTCCGAGCGCCACGCCGCCTCGGAAGGAGGGGAAGTTGGGCAGGTCGCCGATGACGCCGCGCTCGTAGTCGGCTGGACCAGGGAAAGCGAAGCTGATGGCAACAGGCTCGGCGTCGAGCATCTCCTTGACGGTGGTGAAGCCCTGCACGAGGGTTGCCAGACAGCCCTCAGTGTCAGTGGTTACGGCCTTTAGGCGCACTGGTTCTACAATTTCTTCGTTGTCGCAAATGGCGGAGAAAACGAAGTTTGTGCCTCCCGCATCCAGCGTCAGCACGATGTTCTTGTCTTTAATCATAATCTTAGATTTGTTTGGGTTCGTTATTATGTTATTTCGAGATTATTCTGTCGTTCTCACTGAGGCTTTTATCGTCATGCACTCGCCGCAAAGGGGCTTGATGCAGTAACGTCCCACGCAGGCGGGGATGATGAAAGTCTCGGCGTAGTGCACCTCGAAGGGCTCGAACTTGCCTTCGGAACTCTCGACAAGAGCTGCCTCACCGTCCACGAGGTTCAGGACGTTCACGCCGCCCCGCGTGTCGTGCTCGACGGGACGGGCGAAGGTGTGGCGGCGCGTCTCGATGAACTCGTTGGGATGGAGGCCCGTCCGCTCCTCGCGGATGCCGTCCTCGTCGCGGAGCACCTCGAAGTGGTTGGCAATCTCTGCCTTCACGAAGGGCGTGGTACGCTCCCATTGGATGACGAACTTGCCGCGCTCCACATTGATGGGACGCGGTTTGCCGTCCAATCCGAGCCGTGCCCAGTCCCACAATTTGAAGGTGAAGATGCTAGGCGTCGAGCTGATTTCCAACACCATACTGTCGTGGCCCGAGCAATGGATAGTGCCGGCGGGGATGAGGTAATGGTCGTGCTTCTTGGCTGGAAGCTTATTGACGTACTTCTCCGCGTCGAACAGTATCTCGCCGCGCTGGGCCGCCCTGAGGTCCTCAATCATCTGTACCTTGTCGATGCCTTCCTTCAGGCCGAGATAGACGACGGCATTCGGAGCGGCGTCGAGCAGATAGTAACTCTCGTCCTGCGTGTATGGCAGGCCGAACTCGCGTTGGGCGAACTCGTTGGTGGGATGCACCTGGAGGCTGAGGTTGCCACCGCCCATCGTATCGAGGAAGTCAAAGCGGATAGGGAAACTCTTGCCGAAGCGTGCCCAGACCTGCTGGCCAAGCAACTCGCGGCTGTGCGCCAGTACGACGTCCTGCGAGGGCAGTTCGAAGAGCACGCCGCCGGCTTCCAAATAGAGGCTGTTCTCCTCCGGCACGCAGTCGAAGCACCAGCCGTAGTTGGCTTCTTCGCGAGGCAAATCACAAACTTCTTTCATCCATTGTCCGCCCCACGGCGCTGGGTCGAAGAAGGGCACAACGCGGAAAGGCTTGTGCGCCGTCCGCTCCAGTCCCTGCCGCATCTGGGCATCGTTAATCATCTTGGGCTCGTCGCGGCGGTTCGAATCAATCCAAAACTGGATGCGACCGCTCTGCATCAGTTCGTCCTTGTAACGGTCCACGATGTTCCAGTCGTTGAAGTAGCCGCGTTTATATTGAACAGAAGGACTGTCCTCGCGGTTGTCGATGCCGAGCGCCTTCACCTCGTGCCTGCGGAACCGCTGCTGAATCTCCCAGCGCGCCATGTCGGCGTAGGCCACGGGGGCAATTGACAATTGATAATTGATAATTGATAATTGCTCTGCGACGAAAGCCGCCCCTGTGCCAATAATGATGCAGGGCGCCTCTATTTTGAATTTTGAATTTATTAATTTTGAATTATCAAAGTATTCGTGCAAACGAATATTTGACATGTATCCGAACAGCACGTCGTCCGTCATGAAGCGCTCGGTGAGTTGGCGGATGTCCTCCTCAGGACGCATCAACGAGCGCGTGTCAATAATCTTGCGGCCCGTCTTGGCAAAGGCGCTGATGAAGACCTCCTCGTAGGTGCCGCAGTAGAGGTCGATGACCCAGACAGGTTCGTCCGCCCATGCCTCTGCGAGCGTCTGGACGATTTTGTCCCATCCGCAGATGACTTTGCCGTCAATATGCGTGCTTGGCTGCTTGTCGTAATTGGATTTCCTCATAAAATGCGTTGTTTCCTTGACAAAGTTAGACAAAATAATCAATATGACAAAGTAAAGGAGCAAAAAAAGTTGTGTTGCTATTATTAACACAGCATATACAAAAAGAAAATAAGAATTAAGAAAGCGGAATTAAGAATTATTTCGTACCTTTGCAGCGAAATTGCCGCAAAGGAAGTACATGCGTTGTCTTCCTCTAACAAGGCAAATGAACAAATGACAAGAATAGTAATAAATCGTAAATAGTAAATCGCGATGATGAATTTTGTTGAAGAACTGAAATGGAGGGGCATGATTCACCAGATGATGCCCGGCACAGAAGAATTACTCATGAAAGAACAGGTGTCGGCCTACGTCGGCATAGACCCTACGGCAGACAGCCTGCATATCGGCCATCTGTGCGGCGTGATGATGTTGCGGCACCTGCAGCGCTGCGGCCACAAACCTATCGCATTGGTCGGTGGAGCTACTGGAATGATAGGCGACCCAAGCGGCAAGAGTCAGGAGCGTAACCTGCTGAACGAAGAGACTCTGCGCCACAACGTAGCCTGCATCCAAAAACAGCTGGCTCACTTCCTCGACTTCGAGAGCGATACGCCCAACCGTGCTGAATTGGTTAACAATTACGACTGGATGAAGGACTTCACCTTCCTTGACTTCGCCCGCGAGATAGGCAAGTGCATTACCGTCAACTACATGATGGCAAAGGACAGCGTGAAGCGCCGCCTCAACGGCGAGGCTCAGGACGGCATGTCGTTCACCGAGTTCACCTACCAGCTGCTGCAGGGCTATGACTTCCTGCACCTCTACCAGACCAGAAACTGCAAACTGCAGATGGGCGGCAGCGACCAGTGGGGCAATATCACGACCGGCACAGAGCTCATCCGCCGCAAACTGGGCGTGGAAAACGAAGCCTTCGCCCTGACCTGCCCCCTCATCACGAAGGCCGACGGCAAGAAGTTCGGCAAGACGGAGAAGGGCAACATCTGGCTCGACCGCAACCGCACCAGTCCCTACGCCTTCTACCAGTTCTGGCTCAACGTGGCCGACGAGGACGCAGAGCGCTACATCAAGATATTCACCTCGCTCGACAAGCCGACGATTGACGCCCTCATTGCGGAGCATCGCCAAGACCCTGGCCTGCGCATCCTTCAGAAGAAGTTGGCAGAGGAGCTCACCATCATGGTGCACAGCCGCGAGGACTACGAGCAGGCCCTCGAAGCCAGCGGCATCCTCTTCGGCAAATCCACAAAGGAGAGCCTCGTGAAGCTCGACGAACAGACGCTGCTCGATGTTTTCAGCGGCGTACCTCAGTTCGAAATCAGCAAGGACTTGCTTGCAGGCGAAGGCACGAAGGCCGTTGACCTCTTTGCCGAACACACCCAGTGCTTCCCCAGCAAGGGCGAGATGCGCAAGCTCACGCAAGGTGGCGGCGTCAGCCTCAACAAGGAGAAACTCGCCAGCTTCGACCAGATGGTCACAGAGGCCGACCTCATCGACGGCAAGTACCTGCTCGTCCAGCAAGGCAAGAAGAAATACTTCCTGCTGATAGCAAAATAAACGGTGAATTAAGGAAAGATTATTATGGAAACAGCTCTTATAACAGGTGCCAATGGTTTTATCGGCTCTCACCTTGCATGTGAACTGGTAAGACGCGGTTATATGGTCTATGGCGTACACAGAAGCCACAATTCAAAAAACGAAGAATACATGAAATATGTCCAAGAGGGCAAGATTGTGATTTTTTATGGGAGTGTCTCCGATATTGACACGAACACAATTCCCAATGTCGATTACGTCTATCACATCGCAGGAAAGGTCAGTGCTTGGGGAAAACTGGACGAGTTCAGAGGAATCAACTTGGGCGGCACTCGGAACTTCCTAGAGTACGCAAAGAGATGTAACGTGAAGTGTTTCACATATCTTTCCTCTGTTGCCGTGTATGGTTTCTATGGGTATAAGCAACTTGAGGAGGATGGAGAAAAAAGGCCATTTAACAATCCCTACAGCCTCAGCAAACTGGAGACCGAGAACTACGTAAGCAAATACGCAAGAGAGAATAATCTGCCGTACGTGATTATCCGTCCAGGAAATGTCTATGGCGAATATGACTTCACTTCCAGTCATGAAGTGTATGACCTCATAAAAAAAGAGAAGATGATAATTTGCGGCAGCGGGAAATACGAGAGCTGCTGGGTTTATGTAAAAAACCTAGTTGAAGCAATCATCCTTACTTCACAAAATATGGATGCACGGAATACCGATTACAACGTGGCAGACGGCAATACGAACCTAATAGACTATCTGACAAAAGTTGCTTTGGCTTTCAATGTCAGACCAAGGTTTACAAAAGTTCCTGCCCCGCTTGCAAAGCTCACCGCTATCCTAATCGAGGGATTCTATAAGCTATTCCGTATTAAGGATGCGCCGCTTATAACAAAATTCACCGTTTATCAGAACTTGGCAGACTACAGTTTCAGTACAAGGAAGTTAGAGGCAACTGGATATAAAAGACTGTATTCGGAAGATGAAGGCATAAAAAGAACGGTTGAATATTTCAAACAACTGTAATAAATGTTTTCGTATGAAGAAAGAGATTATTCAAGAATTTACGGAAATGAATAGGACGAGTGACAAGAACTTGAACCTTTCACTACTCTTTGCCTGTATCATACTATTCATTTACTGCTATTTTGGGTCGTTCAGCTTTTTCGAAAAAACCTTTACGGATTTGCCCGACCTGGGATATTGGAAGATTATTTACCATAATTGTATGTATTTTGTACTGGCATTCGGCTGTGGCCTGATGTTTACCAAATTCATACTAAGGAAATCACCTAAAGACTTCGGGCTGGCTTTCACTCAGAAGAAGCTAAGTCTAATCTTAATACTGATTGCCATTCCTATAGCCGCACTATGTGGGCTCTCTTGCATAGGTGATGAGCAAATGATTGCCACCTACCCTCTTGTGGACCTCAACAGATATGGGGCTTGGAATCTCGTCCTGGGCTATTACATCTCATACTTTTTATACTACATCGGGTGGGAGTATCTGTTTAGAGGACTGCTGCTCAATGCAAGTAAAGAGAAGATGGGAATCGTTGGCGCAATCCTTTTCACCACGCTCATTTCGGCTTTAATCCATACCTCTATCGGTGCATTTGGGAAACCCATGATTGAAACGCTCTCTGCAATCCCAGCAGGAATCATCTTCGGATATATCGCCTATAAGACAAAGAGCATCTATCCAACCCTAATCATACACGCTCTCATCGGTTTCTTCACCGATTTGTTTATATTTCTCTATGCATAAAAGCGGACATGTTTTGTATAACTTGGTGTTTTAACAACATAAATATTAACTTAAATCATGTATTATGAAAGCAATTAAATTCTTTGTAGCCGCAATGGCAATGACCTTTGCAATGAGTGCAAATGCTCAGCTCTTCTCAGACGGTCACTTCACTGCTAACGTGAACTTGGGTTCCATAGCTAAATCTGGCGGCTTTGGCCTTGGTGTCGGCTATCAGACGGAAGTCTTCACAAACGACTGGATAACGCTGGCTTGGGACGTTGCACACTTCGAATGGGACGCTCCCTTCGATTCTCCTGGAGACTTTGACGAGTTAAGCATCAAGACTGGTGCCCGTGCGTTCAGCCCATCATTCTGCAATGAGAAACTGCGTGCTTACACAAACTTCGCGATGGGCTACACCTGCATACTTGCTAAGGGCATAGACTGGGATGGCCCGTATGAAGTGTTAGGATATGATGCAAAAATGAAGGCTCGCAGTGCCTTTGGTCTGACATGGGGTGTCGGCATTCAGTACAACCAGAAATGGTCTCTTGGCTACACCTTGCAGTTCGAATCAAACGGCAAGTCAAAGAATAACTTCGCAACCATCGGCTACACATTCTAAAAGAGACGATTACACATTATTAATATATAGGAGAGGGTGTGTCAAAGTGAAAAGACACACCCTTTTTAGTTTTGGCCACTGAAAAGAGGGCTTTACAAAATTGTTTGCTATTAGGGATAAAATTTCCTACTCTGAGGAACAAAAATATTCAGACCTAGGAGAAAACTTATTATCAAGGTTTAATAATATATTTTCGAGGCTTGATAATATATTTTAAAGGCTTGATAATATATTTTCAAACCTCAAAAATAACTTTGTGCTTAGGAGTAAATATTTTTAAACCCTGTAGAAGATATTTTTGGTGTGGGGAGGAATTTGCTTTGCAATGTTAAGAAAACCTAAGATTTTGGAAAAAAATAAATAAATTTGGCATTTCGCTCATTTTTTCGTATCTTTGTACCCGAAATATAGAGACTGAGTGCAAATATGAGTAATCAACGCTATATGATGAGGGGTGTGAGCGCCGCAAAAGAGGACGTTCACAACGCCATCAAGAACATCGACAAGGGCATCTTTCCGCAGGCTTTCTGCAAGATAATTCCCGATATTCTTGGAGGCGACCCTGAGTATTGCAACATCATGCATGCTGACGGCGCCGGCACGAAGTCGAGCCTCGCCTACATGTATTGGAAGGAGACGGGCGACCTGAGTGTCTGGAAAGGCATAGCACAGGACGCGCTCATCATGAATACAGACGACTTGCTCTGCGTCGGAGCCGTTGATAACATTCTGGTTTCCTCGACGATAGGCCGCAACAAGATGTTGATTCCTGGTGAAGTCATCTCCGCCATCATCAACGGCACGGACGAGTTGATGCAGGAGCTGCGCGAAATGGGCATCGGCATCTACGGCACAGGTGGCGAGACAGCCGACGTGGGCGACTTGGTACGGACCATCATCGTCGATAGCACGGTGACGTGCCGCATGAAGCGGAGCGATGTCATCAACAACGCGAACATCCGTCCTGGCGACGTCATCGTGGGACTTTCCTCCTGCGGACAAGCCACTTACGAGAAGGAATACAACGGCGGTATGGGCAGCAACGGTCTGACGAGTGCCCGTCACGATGTCTTCTGCAAAGAACTGGCGGAGAGGTATCCTGAAAGCTACGACCACAACGTGCCAGAGGAACTGGTGTATAGCGGACGCTATAATCTTAATTCAAAATTCAAAATTACAGGGCGAAGGACCTAAGGCGCAGCCCAATTTGAATTCTGAATTTAATAATTTTGAAATGTCTGTAGGTCGCCTCGTCCTCTCCCCTACTCGCACTTATGCTCCTGTTGTGAAGAAAATGCTCGACGAAATGCGTCCGAAGATTCACGGAATGGTGCATTGCACAGGCGGAGCCCAGACAAAGGTGCTGCACTTCGTGGGCGACAACTGTCGCGTCGTCAAGGACAACATGTTCCCCATTCCGCCGCTTTTCAAGATAATCCAGGAATGCAGCGGAACAGACTGGGCAGAGATGTACAAAGTCTTCAACATGGGGCACCGCCTCGAAGTCTATGTCGCCCCAGAAGATGCAGAGAAGGTCATCGCCATCAGCAAGAGCTTCAGCATTGACGCCCAGGTGGTTGGCCGAATCGAGGAGGGCAAGAAGAGCCTCCTCATCAAAAGTGAATATGGAGAATTTGAATACTAAAGACCCCCTAGCCCCCTTTAGGGGGAACAAATGGTAAACGTTTAAATGGTAAATAGTTAAGTACGGAATGGCATTAGAATATTTATTTCTCATAGCTCTCGTGGTCATCATGTTCTTCGCATGGAGGCAGTTCTATTTAACTCACAAGAAAAAGAACAAGCATGGCAGAAAGTAACAGCCTATTAGATAAGTTGGACGGCCTGGTGAGCCGCTTCGAGGAGGTCAGTACGCTGATTACTGACCCATCGGTAATTGCTGACCAGAAACGTTATGTCAAGCTGACGAAGGAATACAAGGACCTGGGCAAGATTGTCGAGGCCCGCAAAGCGTACATCGGTTGTCTGCAAAACGTGGCTGATGCAAAAGAGATGCTTGCCATAGAGGAAGATGCCGAGACGAAGGAGATGCTTCGCGAGGAGCTAGCCGAGAGCGAGAAGCGCATACCCGAACTGGAGGAGGAGATAAAGCTCCTGTTGGTTCCTGCCGACCCTGAGGACGACAAGAACATCGTGCTCGAGATTCGTGGCGGCACAGGCGGTGACGAGGCAGCGCTCTTTGCTGGCGACCTCTTCCGCATGTATTCGAAGTTCTTCGAGATGAAGGGATGGAAGATGGCTGTCAGCAGTTATAGCGAAGGCGCAGTAGGCGGCTTCAAGGAAATCGTCTGCTCCGTAACAGGCGAAGGTGTCTATGGTATCATGAAGTATGAGAGCGGCGTGCATCGCGTACAGCGAGTGCCAGTCACAGAAACACAGGGCCGTGTCCATACCTCTGCTGCAACGGTGGCAGTCCTCCCTGAAGCTCAGGAGTTCGATGTGGAAATCAACGAGGGAGCCATCAAGTGGGATACTTTCCGTAGCAGTGGCGCTGGTGGTCAGAACGTGAACAAGGTGGAGTCTGGCGTCCGTGCCCGCTACATTTGGAGAAATCCCTTCACCAATCAAGACGAAGAGATACTGGTGGAATGTACAGAGACGCGCGACCAGCCGAAGAACAAGGAAAGGGCTCTGGCGCGACTTCGTACCTTTATCTATGACAAAGAGCATCAGAAGTACCTCGACGACATTGCCTCGAAGCGCAAGACTATGGTATCTACAGGCGACCGCTCGGCAAAGATTCGCACCTACAACTATCCGCAAGGGCGCATCACCGACCACCGCATCGGTTACACCATCTACAACCTGCCTGCCTTTATGGACGGACAGATACAGGATTGCATCGACCACCTCATCGTAGCAGAGAACGCCGAACGGCTTAAGGAATCAGAGTTGTAAATTTAGAGAAAGAGATATGGGATTTTTGAATGATGTCAAGCAAGAATGGACATGGGAAGGTATTAAGGCCGACTTCAAGGAGCGTTGGCCGGACCTTTTAGCTGTGTTTATTGCGGGCTGGTTTACACCTTTCATAATAGAAAAATTCGATTGGGAAAACTGTTTCTGGACTTTCTTGGTTATTTGGATAGCTATTGCGGTTATCACAGGTGTCATAGTAGGTGTGATAAAGGTCATCATAAAGAAATTGAGTTAATAAGGAGTTATGACAAGATCAGAATTAATAGCAAATATACGTCGGAAGCAGTCGTTCCTCTGTGTCGGCCTTGATACCGACCTGAAGAAAATACCAGAGCATCTGCTGGAAGAGGAAGACCCCATCTTCGCTTTCAATAAGGCGATTATCGATGCAACAGCTCCTTATTGCGTCGCCTATAAACCCAACCTGGCTTTCTATGAAGCCTTTGGCGTGAAAGGAATGATGGCCTTCGAGAAGACCGTGAAGTACCTAAAGGAGAACTATCCCGACCAGTTCATCATTGCAGACGCCAAGCGTGGCGACATCGGCAACACCAGTCAGATGTATGCCCGCACTTTCTTTGGCGAGTATGATGTTGATGCACTAACCGTCGCTCCATATATGGGCGAAGACAGCGTCACGCCTTTCATCGAAGGGCACGAAGGCAAGTGGGTTATCCTGCTTGCTTTGACCAGCAACAAAGGCTCGTTCGACTTCCAACTCACAGAGGACAAGCAGGGCGAGCGACTCTTCGAGAAAGTCATCCGCAAGAGTCAGGAGTGGGGCAACGACGAGAACATGATGTATGTCGTTGGCGCCACGAGAGGCGAAATGTTCCAGGATATTCGCCGAGTGGCTCCGAATGCTTTTCTGCTCGTGCCAGGAGTAGGAGCACAAGGTGGCAGCCTCGAAGAGGTATGCAAGTATGGCATGATAGAAGACTGCGGCTTGCTGGTCAACAGCAGCCGTGCCATCATCTATGCCGACAAGACAGAGAACTTTGCAAAAGTAGCCGCTGAGAAAGCCAAGGAAGTGGCTGACCAAATGGCAAAGATAATTCATAATTCACAATTCATAATTAATAATTAATTCGTGGAATTCACAGCACAAATGATAGCAGGTCTAATCGATGGTACTATTGTTGGTGACCCCGAAGCCAAGGCCAATGACTTCGCAAAGATAGACGAGGGAAGGCCTGGGTGTATTAGTTTCCTGTACGACGACAAATATGAGCAGTATATCTACCAAACTGAGTGCAGCATCGTGCTTGTCAACGAGAGTTTTGAGTTGAAGCAAGAGACGAAAGCAACGCTCATCAAGGTGCCTGATGCTCGTGAGGCAGTAGCTAAGCTCTTGCAGACATACGAAAGTATGAAGCCCAAGCGGGAAGGTATCAGCGACCTTGCCTACATCCATCCATCGGCAAAAATAGGTGCCCAGTGTTATATCGGGCCTTTCGTCGCTATTGCCGAGGGCGTGGAGATAGGCGATGGCTGCATTTTCCATCCGCATGTCACGATAGGCAGAAACGCTCGGGTAGGCTCGAACACAGAGATTTACAGCAATGCCGTTATCTATCATGATTGTCAAGTGGGTAACCGTTGCGTGCTACATGCAGGTTGCGTTATCGGAGCTGACGGCTTTGGCTTCCAACCTACAAAAGAAGGCTACGAAAAGATACCTCAAATAGGCATTGCCATCATTGAGGACGATGTGGAGATAGGTGCCAACACCTGCGTGGACAGAGCTGTCATGGGAGCAACCATTGTACACAGAGGCGTTAAGATTGACAACCTCGTGCAGATTGGCCACAATGACGAAATAGGCAGCCATACCGTGATGTCAGCACAAGTCGGAATAGCTGGCAGCACGAAAGTCGGAGAATGGTGTATGTTCGGCGGACAAGTCGGCATTGCCGATCATGCGACCATCGCCAACCACGTAAAGGCAGGTGCACAGGCAGGCATCCCTAACAGCGTCAAGAAGGAGGGGGCTACCATTCAGGGTACCCCAGCCATCGATGGACGTAACTTCTGGAAGAGTAGTGCAATCTTCAAAAACCTTCCGGACATGTGGGCCGAAATGAATCAAGTGAAGAAAGAGATCAAAATGCTCAAGGAACAGATTGAAAAGGGAAAAGTGAATAGTGAATAATTTGCTACTTCTCTTCAATTCCTAAACAACCAAACGATTAAACGACTAAACGACCAATAATGTTAAAGCAAAACACTCTAAAAGACAGTTTCTCGCTCAGCGGAAAAGGCCTTCATACGGGGCTCAACCTGACGGTGACCTTCCTGCCTGCACCAGCAGGACACGGATACAAGATACAACGAATTGATATGCCTGGCCAACCCATTATGGATGCTGTGGCGGAGAATGTGGTTGATACACAGCGCGGTACCGTCCTCGGTAAAGGTGAAATGCGTTGCAGCACAGTGGAGCATGCTTTGGCTGCCATATATGCCTTGGGCATCGACAATGTGCTCATGCAGGTTGACGGGCCGGAGTTCCCCATCCTGGACGGAAGCGCGGAACCATTCGTTCGCGAGATACAGCGGGTCGGCCTTGAGGAGCAGGATGCTCCAAAGGATTATTACTACATCACCAAGAAGATGGAGTTCCGTGATGACAAGACAGGAGCTTGCATTACACTTCTTCCTGACGACGACTTTTCCATCACGAGCATGATTGCTTTCGACGGCAAAGTGCTCAGCAGCCAGTTTGCCACTCTTGACAGTATGGACAAGTTCGCTACCGAAGTGGCAGCAGCCCGTACATTCGTCTTTGTCCGTGAGATAGAACAACTCCTCATGGCAGGTCTCATCAAGGGTGGTGACCTGGACAATGCCATCGTCATCTATGAGCGTCAGACCACTCAGGAGAACGTTGACAAACTGTGTAAACTGACTGGTGCAGAGCCTCACGATGCCACAGACCTTGGCTATATTCAGCACAAGCCGCTGGTATGGGATAACGAGCCTGCCCGCCATAAGTTGCTTGACATCATCGGAGATATGGCGCTCATCGGCAAGCCCATCAAGGGACGCATCATTGCCACCCGCCCAGGACACACTATCAACAACAAGTTTGCGCGTATGATGCGCAAGGAGATTCGGAAGCACGAGGTTCAGGCTCCGAAATACAACCCCAACCAGCCGCCCCTGATGGATGTAGGCAAGATAAGGGCAATGCTGCCTCATCGCTATCCTATGCAGTTAGTCGATAAGGTCATCGACATCAAGGAGAACAGCATCGTTGCTGTCAAGAACGTGACAAGCGACGAACCCTTCTTCTTGGGACACTTCCCTGACGAACCTGTTATGCCTGGCGTTCTCCTGATAGAGGCTATGGCGCAGACAGGAGGCCTGTTTGTCCTGAACGAAAAAGAAAATCCCGAAAACTACAGCACATACTTCCTGCGCATCGACAACGTCAAGTTCCGCCAGAAGGTCGTGCCCGGCGACACATTGATATTCCGCGTAGAAAGGGTGGCTCCGTTCCGCCATAACATCGGCACCATGCAGGGTTACGCCTTCATCGGAGAGAACTGCATCGCAGAAGCAACCTTTACTGCTCAGGTCATCAATAATAAATCGTAAATAGTTAATCGTCAAAATCGTAAACAAACATGATCAGCCCTCTGGCATACATACATCCTGAAGCCGTCATAGGCGAGAATTGCGAGATTGGTCCTTTCTGCTACATCGACAAAGGAGTTGTCATTGGCAACAACAACACCTTGATGAACAGCGTGACGGTGCTCTTCGGCGCTCGCATAGGCAATGGAAACATCTTCTTCCCTGGTGCGGTCATCAGTGCCATCCCACAAGACCTCAAGTTCAAGGGCGAGGATACCACAGCCGAAATAGGAAACAACAACAAGATTCGCGAAAATGTGACTATCAATCGTGGCACGGCGGCTAAGGGTCGTACCATTGTCGGCAACAACAACCTGCTGATGGAGGGCTCACATGTTGCACATGATGCTATTGTAGGCAACGGGGTCATCATAGGCAATAGCACCAAGTTGGCAGGCGAGATAGTTATTGATGACAATGCCATTTTGAGTGCCGGCGTACTGATGCACCAGTTCTGTCGGGTAGGCAGTTATGCGATGGTTGGCGGTGGCACACGTTTCTCACAGAATGTCCTGCCTTATAGTCTCGTGGCTCGTGACCCTGCAGCTTTCTGCGGACTGAATACCATTGGGCTTCGTCGTCGCGGTTTCGACAGAGACCTCATCAACAACATTCACATGGCCTACCAGATTGTCCTGCAAGGAACTGGCAAACTGAACGACCTGCTCGATCGCGTAGCGCAGGAGATTCCCATGAGTCCGGAGATTGAATATATCCTTGACTTCATCCGCAACAGCGAACGCGGCTTTATCAGATAAATTGCATTTTTAAACCACCTAACGAATAACGACCGGACATGACATTAAAGCTGACACTTTTTAGTCAAGAGAAAGAAGACTTCGTTTTGGAGATTCTTATTGACAACGATGCTAATTTTTCCGAACTGCATCAGCTTATTTTGAACGACTGCAACTATGATGAGCATAGGAAGCAATGCTTCCTTATTTGCGATGAAGATTGGCGTGTCAAGCAACGCATCTGCCTCTATGATAGTGAGGATTTGGGCTATGACGAAGACGTGAATCTGATGTCGCGTACCCGCATTGGTGATTTCCTGGAGGACGAAGGGCAGCGTCTGGCCTATGTTTTTGACCCAGAAGGCAAGCGCTTCTTCCTGATGGAACTCACGGAGAATGTGTTTGGCAGAACAGAGAAGAAGGCCTTCGTGAACCGCCGTCATGGTTATGCTCCGTTGCAAAGCTCCAACAGTTCCCCTAAAACTTCCCAGAAGAGAGGTTATAGAGAGGCTTCCTATTCTGAAAGAGAGCCGGATGAGGAACCCGAGGAAAATGACATAGAAGAGAACTTCTATGGCGATGATGGCTTTGAGACCGAAGAGCTTGACCTCGAAGGCTACGAAATTGACGAGTGATGACTCTTTATGTTCTGCTTGGACCTACGGCTGTCGGTAAGACAGAACTTGCCTTGCAGATGGCAGAGAAGCTCGGAAGTCCCATTCTGAATTGTGACAGCCGCCAAATTTACAAAGGGATGGAGATTGGCACAGCCGCTCCCACCGTAGAACAGCAAAGTCGTGTCAAACATTACTTTGTGGGCACACACGACATCGGCTCCTATTATAGTGCAGCCCAGTATGAGCAGGATGTGCTTTCTCTCGTTTCAAAGCTTAGCAGCAGCCATCAAGCCTTGTTGCTTACGGGAGGAAGCATGATGTATTTGGATGCCGTTTGCAATGGCATTGATGACATCCCGTCTGTAGATGCTGAGGTGCGTGAGATGCTTCGAGAGCGATTGAATTCTGGCGGCATTGATGAAATGCGAAACGAATTGCGCTTGCTTGATGCTGACTACTACCACACAGCCGACACACGCAATCCAAAGCGTGTCGTGCATGCGCTGGAGGTTTGCTATACGACAGGCCGTCCCTATTCTTCTTTTTTGACAAAGAAGCGCAAGCCACGTCCTTTCCGTATCGTAAAGATTGGTCTGAGGCGCGAGCGTCAGGACCTTTTTAACCGTATCAACAGGCGCGTGGATGCCATGATGGAAGATGGGCTGGTTGACGAGGCCCGCCGCCTTTATCCCCTTCGCAAGGAAAATGCTCTAAATACGGTTGGTTACAAGGAAATCTTCCGTTATCTTGATGGGGAATGGGAATTGCCCTTCGCCATCGAGAAGATTAAAAAGAACACCCGTGATTATGCAAAGAAGCAAATGACGTGGTTCGCCCACGACACAAGCATACAGTGGTTCCATCCTGAAGAACCTCTACCTATTGTGAACTATGAACTATAAATTAAGAACAATCTTCTTTTCCGGTCCTTGGTACAAGAGAGTGGCTGTTTGGATTGCCACCTTCATCATCGCCATCATATTGTTTTTTATTGCAGTTGATTGCAACTTCTGTTATCTCTTTGGGCGCTCGCCAGGCTTTGATGACATCAAAGACCCAGTAGTCAATGAAGCTTCGGAAGTCTATACATGCGACGAAGTGCTCATGGGGCGCTACTTTAACGAAAACCGCACACCTGTCACATTTGAGGAAATATCGCCCGTCCTGATTCGCACTCTCATTGATACGGAGGACGAACGTTTCTATCAGCATCATGGAATTGATGTCGTCGGTCTTTTCTCCGCCATTAAGGACATCATGCGGGGACGTGCCCGAGGCGCCAGCACCATCACACAACAGTTGGCTAAGAACCTCTTCCGCGTCCGCACACAATATTCCACTGGATTGTTGGGGCGTCTGCCGGGCATCAAGATTCTGATTATGAAGGCTAAGGAATGGAATGTAGCCCTAAAGCTGGAATGGGTATTCTCAAAGGAAGAGATACTGACAATGTACCTCAATACTGTCGATTTTGGCAGCAATGCATACGGCATCAAGACGGCGGCCCGTACCTTTTTTGGTACTACACCCGATGCACTCACCTATGAGCAGGCAGCTACCTTGGTAGGACTGCTCAAGGCAACGAGTTTCTATAATCCGCGACTCAATCCGCATAATAGCCTGCAACGTAGGAACACGGTACTGCAACTTGTCTATGACCATCATCACATCTTCTTGAACGGGCTGGAAGCATCAGCAGCACAGTTTGATTCCCTGTTAGCGTTGCCCATCGCCTTACGGACACGCACCACCGAAAGCTATCAAGATGGTATGGCACCTTACTTCCGCGAAGCGCTCAAGAGCTACATTGATTCGCTCTGTTCCCAAGGATTCGTTCCTGGCTATGATGCCATCAACAAGCTGGACCTCGATGCCGACGGGCTACGCATCTATACATCTATAGATTCGCGGATGCAGGCCTACGCTGAGGACGCTGTTCAGAAGCAGATGCAAGCCATACAGAAGCGGTTCAACGATCACTGGAGATACTCCAATCCTTGGCAGAATGCCCGTCGGCAGGAGATTTCCAATTTTGCTGAAGACATTGCCCGCCGCTCACCTTATGGCAAGTATTTGGAGGCAAAATATCAAGGCAATGCCGATTCCGTTGATTTCTATCTTCGTCAGCCGCATTCCGTACGCCTCTTCAGTTATGACGGCCCCATACTGCAGGAGATGAGCACCATCGATTCCGTCCGCTACATGTTGCGCTTCATGCACACCGGCTTTGTGGCAATCGAACCCGACACTCGCTTTGTACGCGCTTGGGTAGGAGACATCGACTTCCACTCCTGGCAGATGGATAACGTTCGCGCTGTGCATCAGCCCGGCTCTACCTTCAAACTCTTTGTCTATACTGAGGCTATGAACCAGGGACTCAATCCTATAGACCATCGACCGGACTCCTACATTGCCTTTGTCGATACCATAGCCGGCAAACCGAAAATATGGGCGCCGCATAATGCGAACGGCTATTTCTCCAATAGGGAAGTTTCGCTCAAGAGTGCCTTCGCAATGAGCATCAACTCCGTAGCCGTGCGGGTAGGTATGGAGTGTGGCGTGCACAATATCGCCAAGACGGCCTATGCGATGGGTATCAAGACGAAATTGCAGGAAATGCGCTCCCTGGTGCTCGGCAGCAGCGAAGTCAACCTGTTGGAGATGGTTAACAGTTATTGTACTGTTGCCAATGACGGACGTTACAACATGCCGCTTCTGGTGGAGCGCATCGAGGACCGCGACGGGAACCTCATCTATCAAGCGCGTAAGAACGAGAATAAGGCCATCTCCTATCGTTCTGCCTACCTCATGCAGAGGATGCTGGTAGGTGGGCTTTCTGGTACATCCGGCGGTCTGTGGCACTATATTCGTCCCTTCTATGCCGATACGGAATTCGGAGGCAAGACTGGCACCAGCAACAATCATGCCGATGCCTGGTTCATTGGTGTCACGCCCAAGCTTGTGGGCGGAGTCTGGGTGGGAGGCGAGTATCCAAGCATTCACTTCCGTACAGGACAGCTGGGACAAGGCAGCAAGACTGCGCTTCCCATCTTCGGAGAGTTCATACAGAGTGTCCTTTCTGATGAGCATTTCAGTAAGTATCGCGCAAAGTTCCCGCCAGCGAAGGGCATTGACTCGCGTCTATGGATTGGCTCCAGCTATTCCTACCAACGTCCGGACACTACGACCTTTGACTATGACTTCTCCGGCTCGTCCTCATCTTCTGATGCAACCTATGGCGGACAGGAGCAGACCTATTCCGAAGAGAGTACACCTGAACAAAAAGAAGAGGGAGACGAAGAATAATCTCTCTATCTCCCCCATTCCTATCGGTAATTCCAAAGCTATTTTTTACTATTCACTTTTCATTTCTTCTTGGTGAGGTCGAGTACGCGGACGGCGCGGAACTTCAGGCCGGCTCCATGACCGAGGAAACCGATGTGACCCGTCTTGTTGAACATGCCGGGGTGGTTCCTGTGGTCAACCGTGTAGGGGTTGTTGTCGCTGCCGTCGGGCGCTACGTTGTGTCCTTGGCAGGCTTCCTTGATGTCGCCATCCACGATGACTTCGCCATTGACGGTAACAGTAATGTGGTTGCCCTGCACGCGGATTTCCTCCTCGCTCCATTCGCCCAGGGGTTTGTGCTTGATGCGCTTGGCGGGGATGACGCCATAGACGGAGCCGTGTACCTGATATTCGCGAAGACCAGCATAGATGGGGTCGTCGTGGTCGAGAATCTGGCACTCGCACATGCCGTAGTAGGCAGCATCGACGCCCATCGGGGTACGGATGCCCACACCATTGTTCACGCCAGGACGCAGGAAGCAGAACTCGAAGCGGAAGATGAAGTCGCGGTATTCCTTCTTGGTGTAGAGGTTGCTCTCGTTGCCATAGTTGGCGGTAACGTTGATACAGCCATTGATGGGTACATAACCCACCTTGTTGCCTACGAAGTTGTCGAGGTTTGTGCCATCAAAGAGGAGCTCGAAGCCCTGCTTCTTCTCCTCGTCAGAAAGAACATAGACGGGGACTGGCTTCATCTCGGAGAGCTTTTGCTTGAGCGCATCAACAGCGTAGCCGTCATCGGCATCGCCTGTACCCTTGAAGATGTTGATACACTTCTCCAGCTTCTCCTTGACGACGTCGTACTCGATGTCTTCCGTGGTCTTTGTGATGATTTCCTTAGCGGCAATGGCTGCATCATAGCTCAGGTCCTTGTCGTCAAGCTGACCGGCGGCAAGCAGGAAGGCATTGCGGGTAGGAGCTCCGGCAAGCTTGGAAAGGATGTTCTTTTTGTTATCGGCAGACTGAGCCAGAGCGAAAGCTTCGCTGAGCTTAGCCGAGCGGTTGTCGAGGCTCTTCTCGTTGTTGCTGACAAGGCGTACGTAGCTCATCAGCGCCTTCTGGTCACCCTTCTTTGCTGCTGCGAGCAAAGCCTTTGCAGCCTTGTAGTTCGTACTCTTTCCGAGAGCCTCGATGGCAGCAGCGTCGCCTATCTTCTCAAGGTCGGCAACAGAGGCGTCGGTACCTGTTGCAGCGAGCAGGGGATAGAGGCGCTCCTTGTTGGGCATTGCGGGCTGGTTCACGAACTGGGCAATCTCCTTGTACTGGTCGTCGGCAGAGAGCGTCTGCAGGCAAGCAGCGCTGACCTTCTGCCATGCGGGGATGTTCTTGGCGTCCTGAACGGTGGACAGGGCAGCAATGACCGCTTTCGACTGTTTGGGCGTTACCACGCCAGCCAGGGCATTCAGAGCAGCCTGGTCGTAAGTCTTGTCGGTAGCGAGTTTGAAGATGTCCTCAGCAGCCTCGGTGTAGTGACGTGCGGAAGCGAGCTTCAGGAGGGAGAGCTTCTTGTCACCCTCAGCAGCCTTCAAGGGCTCCAGCAGGTTCAGCTTCCCGGGGAAGGAGCAGAGTGCGCGGTAGGCCTCTGTGTCGTTTGCTCCGCCTAACTGGTCGATGAGCACCTTCTCAGCAGCTGCGCCGCCAATCTTACCCAAAGCTTCAAGGGCAGCTTTTGCAGGCTTGTCGCCCTGGGTGGCAACACTGGTGAGAAGAGGCAACTGGCTCTTCAACTTATTGTCGCCAAGCCAGTAGAGAACATCGCACTTAGCCTCTTCGCTGAGGGACTTATACTTCTTGGCCACACTGGCAGCCAACTCGTCTGTCACAAGTCCCTGGGCAGTAGCGAACTTCAGGGCCTGCATACGCAGGGCGTGGTCCTTGCCCTTGACGGCCTTTGCTATTGCTGTTCCGGCACCAGCTCCGAGGCTGACAAGCTTGTCGTAAGCCTGAGCGTAGGGGCTTGCACCTTTCTGGGCAGTATAGGTGACGTCCTCCTCCTTGGAGAGCAGACGCAGCTCATTCTCGAGGAACTGCTTGGCGTCCTTGTCGGCCTGAGCGGCAATGGCCTGCTTGAGGCCCTCGCGCACGTTGGCTGCCCAAGTGTCGTTGGTTCCTGCATAGGCAACAGCACCGTGAATGGCATATTCCACCTTGGCGTTGACGCGCTGAGCAGCAGGCTTGAGCATAGCGGCAAGTATGGTGATGGACTTTGGCGCAGCCTGAACGAGCGGCTGCATCTCATTGTTGAAGTCGGCCTGTTTCTGTATAGGCACAAGAGCGAGCACATCCTGAACGATGGTCTCTGGAGCGCGATTGCGTGCATCCTGCGCAAAGGAAGGCATGCTCAGCAGAATCGCAGCTAATATAATATATAATGTACGTTTCATGTTAGCATTTACTATTTAATCATTTACCATTTATCATTTAGACGCTTTGCGTCGCTAAATCAGCTTCCCCCATTCGCCGCGCATCGGCTGGTTGACGAGGCGGTTGGCCTCATCGTCGTTGATGAACGTCTGCGTCTTCGGGTCGAAGTTGAGCGTGCGGTTGAGGCGCAAAGCACAGACACCGATGTTGACGATGGTGGCGCTGTGGTGGCCGTTGCTCTCGTTGAGGGCGAACTGACGGCGGGTTCGCACGCACTCCAGGAAGTCGGTATTGCGCTCCTCGGGGTCGGGCAGCTCGTTGATGATTTGCTGCACATTGGGGATGGTGCACTCGAAGCCCTTATAGACCTTGCCCTTCGGACCTTCGATGTAGGGCACCTTGCCCTGGCTCTCGAAGCCTTCGCCCTCCAGGATAATCTGGCAACCGTCGGCATACGTATAGGTGATGTTCCTCCAGATGCCTACAGCGTCGGGATGCTGTTGCGGAGCGTCTATCTCCACCTTGATGGGGAACTCGTCGTCCTTGCCCAGAATGTACTGCACGGGGTCGATGTAGTGCTGACCCATGTCTGCCAATCCGCCACCGTCGTAGTCGAAGTAGCCGCGGAAGGTCTGGTGCGTACGGTGGATGTTGTAGGGCTTGTAGGGAGCCGGACCGAGCCAGAGGTCGTAGTCGAGTTCCTTGGGAACGGGCTGCACTTCGAGGTTCTCCTTGCCTACCCAGAAGAATTTCCAGGCAAAGCCTGTCGCGCCGGAGATGCGCACCTTCAGGGGCCAGCCGAGCAGACCGCTGTCAACAAGCTTCTTCAGGGGCTTCACCTCCGTGCCAAGTCCGTAGAACGTGTCCTTGAAGCGGAACCACGTGTTCAGGCGGAAGACGCGGGCATTGCGCTTCACAGCCTCTTCCACTCGACGGCCCTCGCCGATGGTTCGTGTCATGGGTTTCTCGCAGAAGATGTCCTTGCCCGCATTGGCGGCTATGACGGACATCAGGCCGTGCCAGTGTGGCGGAGTGGCGATGTGAACGATATCGACATTGGGGTCGTTGATGAGGTCGCGGAAGTCATGATAGGCTTTCATCTCATCGCCCCATTTCTGCTTGGCAGCAGCGACGGCAGAGTCGAGATGCTTCTGGTCAACGTCGCAGAGTGCCACAAGGCGGCAGTTCTGGTCGCTGATGAAGTGTGAACCGGAACGGCCGATGCCGCCCACACCAATCAAGCCTCGTGTCAGCTGGTCGCTGGGAGCGATGAAGTCATTCTTGCCTCCCATCTTACCCAGCACCTCGCGGGGCATAATGCTGAAGAGGGCAGCACTCGCTGCACCCTTCGTAATAAAGGAACGTCTGGTTAGTTTCATGGTTAATATAGTTTAACTTTTACGTTTTCGCACCCAAAGTTAGCTTTTTTTTCCGACACTGCAAAACTTTACAGGCTAAAACTTCCGAAAAATGCCCCTAAAGTGGTTAAGGGGTCGAAAATTCCCCCTAAAGGGGGTTAGGGGGTCCGAAAACTTCGGGAGGCTACGCTGATTGCAGCAACGGCCTCCCGAAGCGGGTTATAAAGAAAAGAGCGACTCTTACTTCAGCAAGACCTTTCTCGTCGTTCCGTCCGAGTAGCACATAAGAAGAGTGAAGAATTTTATTCTTTTTCTGACCTTAGAGGGCAAAAAACTGCATAATAAGCCGTCATTTAATCATTTTTACGCAGTATGAAGTTAAAAAGAGGCAAAAAACTTGGGAGATAAGAGAAAACTTCTTAACTTTGCATCCATCATATCTCTAGTTCATCTCTATTTCATCTCTAGTTTTTCTCTAGTTCCTCTCTAGTTACAATAACTAGAGATATAATACAAATAAATATAAGAAGAATTATGGCAGAAATGAAGCAAGACATGTACGGTGCTATCGGAAGATGCGGTAACAAGACGTACTACCAGCGTTTGGGAAAGACCATCGCAAGGACTATCACCACGCCAAAAAATCCTAAGTCAGATGCCCAGTCGCTGCATCGTGTCCTTGTCAAGGCTGTAAACAAAAGCTACAGCAAGCTGAAGGATATATGCGACCATACGTTCGAAGACTACAACAACAGCTTCGAGTGTATGAACAAGTTCAGGAGGGTCAATATGAAGTACCTTCGCGAGCATGCGACAACCCTTTTGAATTCCGGACAGGGCCTGGACCGGTTCTACCAGTTCGCTCCTCTTGAAAGCGAAAAGTGGAGTCCTTTCGCAGCCATCATCTCCGAAGGTCATCTTCCAAAGGTCGTTGTGGGCATCGATGCCGCAGGGGGACATAAGGCCTATGTCAACTCCCCCGGCCCCACCTATGCTGACTTTGTCACGGCATGGGACTTGCAGCGTGGCGATCAGGTGACGTTCGTGACCGTTCAGAAACGGGAGGAAATTTATGAAGTGGCGTTTGCCCGCCTCGTGCTTAACCCTCGCAATGCCGACGGCAGTGGCGCTCCGATGACGACAGAGATTGTGAATAGCCAGGGCGAATTCCCCTGCTCGAACCCGAAAAACGATCTGAACTTCTCGTCCTTCGGATTCGACGCCGACCACTTCAACTTCGTGTTGGGTCGTGGCGGCATCGTAGTGGCTGCCGGTATCATCGTCAGCCGCAAGGGCGAGGGTGACGACTGGCTACGAAGCAACTGCCAACTCGTGCTCAACGAGGCTGGTTTTGGCAGAGACCTGTGCAGTTTGGCCGAGGCTGTCGAAAAGAGCTATGCAGTGGCTGATGTTGACATTGAATCTGAGTTATACCTCAACAATTCAGGCGGTGGTAATGTGGACTAAGTGCCTTCGGCCTAAATGACAAATGAAAAGTAGAACAATACAAAACCACGGATTGAACCGACAAATCCGTGGTTTTATTGATTTTATTACTAAAGAACGTGCGGAAAGTTGTGTAATTCATTTTTTTTCACTACCTTTGCCCGCGGAATATTTATGAACTAACAACAAATAGACCTAATAATATGAAACAAAGATCTTTATTGTTTTTGTTGCTCCTGCTCGTCAGCGGAGCAGCATCGGCTCTCAATTCGGGATACTACCGCGTGATGAGCTACAACGGCAAGTACCTTACCGAAAACACCAGCAACAACACACTGGTATGCTCCGACCTGATGAGTGACAGCTATTCGCAGGTGTGGTATCTGGATGTCAATGAAACATCCGTGTCTTTCAAAAACGTATTGACGGACCGTTACATTTATTGGCTTAATGACGGCGGACAGTTCTACACGGATGCCAATGCACGGAATTTTACTTATGGAGAGGATAATGGAGTCTATACGTTCCATATCACCTACGAGTATATTGGCTTGCATTGCGATGCCAATCAAAATGTTGTATATTACGACATCTCTGAGGCCAAGTCCAAGTGGACGTTAGCTTCCGCAACTGTTGACGCAAACGCACTGGCTGCCCAGAAAGCCACTACGACTATAGCTACTACTACCGATCTGCTGAAGGTCTTCACGACGACGGCCTGCACGGAACTCAAAAGCGGGTACTCGGAGAGCGACCTTGCTGCCCTCCCCGCCTCTGTCCAGGAGCTCGCCACGAAGATAAAGAACAACTCGTGGACAGTATATGACGGCTGGGACAAGACGGAGAAAACATTCCGCATTGCCGACTACAAGGCATACAGCAGCCCCTCGCGCTGGACATCCATCATCGGCCTCGGTTACAGCTTCGGTCGCCTGACCAACCCCACGGGAATCTCCGTTTCGGCAGGAGACTATCTCCAAGTCTATGTGGGAGCCATCCCGTCGGGACAGGCTGTTCAGCTCGATGTAGCCGGCGACCATCAGTCCTCCGGCACCACCTACACGCTGAAGGAAGGCATGAACGTCCTGCTGATGGCAAGCAGCGGCAACTGCTTCGTGAACTACGAAGTGGATAATACCACCGACGGCAATGCCCCCTACACAGCCATCAACAGCTACACTCCCGTAACCGTACACATCGAGGGCGGCAACGTCAACGGCTATTTCGACCTCACCAAGGGTGATGACAACAGCGACTGGGCCAGCCTTCAGACACACTTGCTGAAAGGCTCTTCTGTTGAACTCAAGACCGACAATCTGGTCTTCCACATGATGACCGACCTCGTCAAAGCCGCCTGCCCCGAGAAGATGGTTGAGTTGCTTGGCGAGTGGGACAAGATTCTCAACATGGAGTACAGCCTGATGGGACTGGAGAACTTCGAAGGCTATTGGAACAATATGCTTATTGCAACGGACATGGCAGACATGGACTACATGCATGCTTCGACATACGGCACATACTACGACGTGAACACTTTATCCTCTATAATGAGCTATGCTGAGATGTTTGCCGGTGGAGCACTTTGGGGACCTGCTCACGAGAACGGCCATCTCTTCCAGAAGTACATCAACATGGTAGGACAGACGGAGGTCTCCAACAACCTGTTCTCTAATGTCGCCGTCTATAACAACGGCCATCTCACCTCGCGTGCTTCCCACATCAGCACCACATTTGAGAACATGGCCGCTGGCGTCTTCTGGAACGACCGCGGGATATGGGAGTGCACGCACCTCTACTTCCAGCTCTACCAGTTCTTCCACATTCTGGGCAACAAGACGGACTTCTATCCCGAGCTCTTCAAGGCTCTGCGCAGCGACCCGCTTGTACATACAGCCAACACCTTCATATCAGCCACCGACGACTACCTGAAGTTCTACAAGAAGTGCTGCTCGGTCAGCGGATATGACCTCACCGAATTCTTCCAAGCCTACGGTTTCTTCGTAATACCTTCGCTTACCAGCTATACGCTTAACAGTGTCACCAAGGATGCCTACCAAGTGGGAGACTACGGCAACTATTATCTCACCGTCACCCAGGAAGAGATAGACGCTGCCAAGCTGGCCGTGGCAAAGATGAACCTGCCCAAGGCTAACATTATCTTCATCGAAGACCGCATCAAGGCCCCCGATGCCACCTATGAAGGCGCTGCTGCAGGAACCAAGAAAACCGCTTTCTCTAACGAATATCCCATAGGCGGCGCTGGCGAGACAGGACAGTACACCGACTTCGGAGCTTCCTGCTCAGCCTACAAGTACAACGTCAGCGGCAGCACCGTCACCATGGAAGGCACAGGTGCCGTAGGCTTCAAGGTTTATGACAGCACAGGCGAGCTCCGCGGCCTCTACAACACCTACACCTTCACCCTGCCCGACGGCATCGGTGATGACTACACCATCAAGGCAGCCGCAGGAGACGGCACAGACGCAGAAGCAACGTACGACGAGGGCGTAGCGATTAACCCCAGCGACGTGACGGATGTCATCTGCGTTGGTGTACAAATTACTGATGAGAGCCAGCTCGTCAGTGGAAGGGCGTATCTGCTGCAACATCAGGGCAATGGTACAAATAAGCCTTGGATTGAAGATACTGGTACTTATTACAATTGCCCCAACTCGGCAGGTAACTGCAACGCTGCCTCTGTCTGGTATCTGTATGATAATGGCGACGGTACATGGAGAATAAAGAACTCGTCCACTGGTAAGTTCTGGCCAATACCTACTGGCAATGCCAATCTGGTAGGTACGGATGCCGCCAATGCAGGCAACTGGACCTTGAATTTTAGCAATGGCATAGCAGCACCCACATGTAATGGCTATCGACTCAACCGTAACACTCCCTATCTTGTCAGTTGGAATTCAGGCAGCGGCACTGTCACTCAGATGAAAATTTATGAGGTCACGCCAGACCTGTCCACAGCCGCAATTAATAATGTGTTTGTCGAAAAGGACATCTCTCTCAGCGACGAACCTGCAGCCTCTCTGGAGACAAACCAGTGGTACGTGATGTTCGACCGTGGCGCCAATCACGGCTATCTCTACGAAAATGGTGAGAACAAGCTCTACAACACAGCTACTGCTCCCAGCGGCTCTGCCATCAGTAATGCCAAGTACCTCGTCCGCATCGTCGGCTGGGACAATGAATACTACCTCCAGACAGGTCTCGGCAACTTCTTCGGCAACATCCAGCATGGAACAAACGTTTCCACGACGGCAACAGCAACCGAGCAGATAACCGTGAAAAAGATTAACTCCACAGACGGACACTTCTATCTGATGTCTGCTGCCGGTGTCGTCCTCAATGCCAACTCGCTCGAAGCAGGCGATGCCACCGTCGTCGGCTGGGGCACAACAGCTCCTACCACCACAGGCGGCAACAACGACTGGGCATTCTATCCCGTAGAGTTTGTTGACTCGTGGATTCCCACTATTAGCGAAGTCTATACCATCAACAACACGAACACAAACCGTGGTGCTCTGACTTACGAGCCTGCGAAGAGTACGAAGTTCGTCTGGAGCAGCGGTAAGAGCGGTGCCACGGCCTTCGATGCATCGAACGTCAATCACCAGTGGGTGCTCGTGCCCACGGGAACCAGCAAGCAATACTACCTCTACAACGTAGGTGCTGGCAAGTTCGCCATTCCCACAGGCATAGCCCAGAGTAATCAGAATTCATGGATATTTAGCGACAACGCAGTGGCTGTGGTTCTCGAATCAGTGGGTACAGGCGAGTACAAGATAAAGATGGCTTCGAATCCTGTCAGCGGCACCAATGCTGCCTATATGGCCATCTCTAACAACTACACGGGTCCCATCATCAACTGGAATGATGTAGGTGGCAACTTCACCATTACGAAAGTGGATGGTGATGCCAGCGCAGCTGCCAACGCTGCCGTGGCCAAGCTCGTCAAGAACCAGACAGCTTTGACGGGAGCCGTCACAGCAGATGACGGATGGTACGTGATTAGCATCAAGACGACAAGCAATAGCACAGCAACCGCCTCTCCGGGTCGTTATATCTACCCCGGTACCACGAATCAGGCCAACTATCCGCTCACCTTCACAGGTGGCGTAGATGTGCAGCCTGCTATCAGTGATGCAACGTTCTTTACGCGCTTTGTAAAGAATGAAACGGACTACAATTGGCAAATGACAAACGGTCAATACCTCATAAACAGAAGCAACGTCTTCCCCACGGCTTCCAGTGAGCCTGTAGCTGTGGTTCCTGGCTATGATAACGGATGCTACATCAAATCCAATGGCAGATTTGCCGATCCGTATGTAAGCAATGGAAACTTCTTCATTGGTGAAACAGCCTCTTATCGCACCACCTGGAGCATCTATCCCATCGACCTCGCTGCTGCTGGGCTTACGGCTTGGCAAGTCCTCTGCGACAATGCCCCTGAAACTGCACAGATTACCTGCTCTCGTAGCGATGTCAATGGTCTGACGGCTGTTTACAAGAATGGTTATTTCTTCCTGCCGACCAGTGTGATACCCGACGCTTCCGACTTCAGCTTGGACGGCGCTTCCGGCATTGTCGTTGACGATGAGGCCAACACCATATCGTTTGCCTACGACCCGAATCTGGCCATCGTTGCCGACGGCGTGATTGTGGAGCAGGGCTGGCAGACAGCAGGACGCGACAGTGAGGTAATGCTGCTTCGCGTCACAGCTAAGCCCTTCAAGGATGCTACCAACACAACGCTTACCGTTAACCTCAAGGACGGATCAGCTGCCAACATCTCCACCTTGAAACTCTACGAAGCAAACAACAACTCACCTGAAATCTATTCCACAGGCGACGGCGCTCCGACAAAGACAGAGGTTGCCACTGCAACCATCTCCGGCTCTACTGCTACCTTCAACATCGGCAACCTCACTGCTGGCACACACTACTATTGGATTGGCGCTACGGTGAGCAGCACAGCCACTCTCGGTGCAGTCCTCGATGCAGCCGTGACAGGCATCTCCTATCAGGTGGAAGGCCAGACGGCACAGAACCTCGACCTGACCTCAGTTGGCGACCCTGCCGACCGTGGCGCTATGGTCTTCAATGCACAATCCTATCCCTTCTTGCCTCGTGACAATGGCAGCCGCGTTTATCGTATTCCGGCCATGATTGTGGCTGAGGACGGCAGCATCGTCGTAGCCGCCGACAAGCGCTATCAAAGTCACACCGACATCGGCAACGGCGGACACGTCATCGACATCGTGGTGCGACGCAGTACCGACGGCGGTAAGACCTGGAGCGCTCCCGTGACCATCGCCAAGGGCGAAGGCTCCACCGCAAGCGGCGGCGATGATAAGCGTTGCGGCTTCGGCGACCCCAGTCTCGTGAAGGGTAAGGACGGCAAGCTCTATTGCCTCTTTGCCGCTGGCAACGAAGGCTACTTCTACGGTCAGAAAGGCATGTGCATGTCTGTCAGCACCGACAACGGTGTGACCTGGAGCAGCGGCGAGGGCAACCCGCCTGTTGACCTCTACTGGAGCGGTGCTATCAAAAACGTCGCCACCGCAGGTGCCGCAGGCTTTGGTCTCTATGACTACTTCGTGACTTCCGGTCGCGGTCTCTATATCCCCGAGGACGACATCCTGATGTACCTCATCCCGGCACAGACGATGACCAGTGCCACCGAGCACACCGGCGACTCACAAGACTACGTCTTCTACTCAAGAGATGGTGGCGAGTCGTGGTACTTCAGCGAGATCCCCATGGTTCAGGGAGGCGACGAAGCCAAGATTATCCAGATGAACGACGGCTCGCTCTTCGGCTCCATCCGCAAGGGAGGGCCACGCCGCTTCAACACCGCCACCTATACGAAGAACGACGACGGCAAGACGCTCAGCTTCAACTTCGGCACGCAATGGGAAAACAACCAGCTCTATCAGTCCAGCCAGAACAACCAGGACATTATCTATTATCAGCGCGAGACAAAGACAGGCAAGAAGGACTACATCTTCCACTCGATAACGACTGGCAACCACACCAACCTGAAGCTCTACTACAGCACTGACCAGGGAAGCAATTGGACAGAGTTCCTGAACGTTCAGACCAAAGGTACACGCTACGTCACAATGGAGAAGAGCGGCACCAAGGAGAATCCCGGCAGCCTCTACCTCTTCTTCGAGGACCAGAGCCTCAATGGTGACGGCGGTGGCTACACCGACTACAACCACTACCCCCTGAACTTCCTTGAGATAACACGCGAACAACTGCTCCAGTACATTCCCGACTTAGAGAAGTCGTCACAAGAGAAAGAGGTGAAGATTGTCTATGGAACATCCGGCGAAGCCACATACGGCTCATGGAACGATCTCACCTGGACTTCCAATGCAGCCAGCGGAGTTGAAGGTCTGACAATGACGTTGAGCGACGGCAAACATGATAAATTCTCAAATTATAACAGCCGTTACAATATGGCTTATCATCCCGCCGCTGCCAACACCAATTCCACGCTGACGCTGACGGCTCCCGAAGGCTATGTTATCACAGGCTACTCTGTACAGACCGGCGTATATCAGGCATCGACATACACGCTGACACCCTCTGACGGCACCCCCGTAACACCCGCTAATCTCGGTAGTACCTATACACCAATCAACGTTTCTGATATATCAGCTACCTCTACAGCCATCACCATCACCACGACAGATGCCAGCAAGTGGCTTACCTTTGCTAATTTCGTGGTTATCCTGTATCCTGCATATCACTACAGCCGCAACGTCACTCCCGAACGTTGGGGAACCGTCTGTGTGCCTGGTGCAGTGGCAGCTGCTGATATCAGCGGAGCCGAAATATATCGTATCGCTGGTAAAGAAATGAACGGGGACACCCCCCAGGCACTCAAGCTCGAACGAGTCGAGAATATGGAGGCTGGCAAGCCATACCTCTTCCTCCCGTCCAAAGATGAACTCTCACTGACATACTACGGCAATACTATCGTCAGCACGCCAGGCAGCGGAAACGGCCTCATCGGTTCCTTCACGGGTATGATTGTGGCAGAAGGCTACTACCTCCTCACCAACAATACGATAGTACGCTGCGGCACAGGATGCAGTATCCCCGCCAACCGTGCATACATCGACATGGAACAGGTACCCGTCTATTCTGGCGGAGCAGGCGTGAAGAGCATCAGCATCTTCGACGATCCCGACGGCATCGAAACAATCGATGATGAACAATCGATGATGGATGATGTCTATGACCTCGCAGGACGCAAAGTTTCACATCGTACATTACGCAAGGGCATCTACATCACCAACGGAAAGAAAGTCCTCTACTAATTCTTCTTTCTTAACTCTTAATTCTTAATTTAATTGCATATAGCAATGAAGAAGCAATATATACAACCTGCATTAGTACAGGTAATCCTAGCACCCAAGAATTTCGTGACCACCAGTATTCTGGTTACTGACGACCCTATGGATAATGTCATCGGCGACGTTAAGGAATTCAACAACATCAACGACATCTCCGGCGATGTCAACCTCTGGGACGATGTGTGGTAATCTCTGACATATAATTGAACCTGACACATGAAGAAAATCCTCATGTCACTCATCTTGATGGTCTGCGCCCTGATACAGGCGCAGACCATTGCGCCTTTTCAGAAGGGTGACCGTGTGACGTTTGTCGGCAACAGCATCACCGACGGCGGACACTACCACAGCTACATCTGGCTCTACTACATGACGCACTACCCCCAGATGCGCCTCTGGATGGCAAACTGCGGCGTTGGCGGCGATACGGCGAAAGAGATTCTGGCTCGCTTCGACGATGATGTGCTCTCGAAGAACCCGTCTGTCCTGACCTTTACTTTCGGAATAAACGACACGGGTTACTACGAGTACAATGGTGCTGATTCTGCTGCCTTTGCCCGCCGCAAGTTCGAGGAGGCAAAAGAATGGTTCGCCCGCTGCGAAGAGAAACTGAAGACACTGAAAGGCGTGCGCACCATCATGATTGGCACGTCGCCCTACGACCAGACGTCCACCTTCAACGACGACATCTTCGCACGCAAGAACGACAACATGCAGCGCGTCATCGCCGTCCAGAAAGAAGCTGCCAGCAGAAACGGATGGGAGTTCCTCGACTTCAACGCCCCGATGGTGGCAATGAACATGAAGCAGCAAGAGACTGACCCAACGTTCACCATCATCGGCAACGACCGCATCCACCCAGACAATGACGGACACATGGCGATGGCATACCTCTTCCTCCAAGCACAGGGCATGGTGGGAAAGAAGGTGGCCGACATGGAGTTGAATGCGACAAGCGGCAAGGCGACGAAGAGCGACAACTGCCGCATCTCAAAGGTGAAGCGGACGGCAGACGGCCTTGAGTTCGACTATCTAGCCGCGTCCCTGCCCTACCCCCTCGACACCATCGCACACGGCTGGGGCTTCAATCACGGCGCAGCACAAGTCACACGGGTCATCCCGTCTTTTATCGATGACCTGAGCGACGAACATCTGACCGTCAAAGGACTGACAGGCGGACGCTACGAACTGACCATCGACAACATCGTCATTGACACCCTCTCTGCCGCCACGCTCCAACGCGGCATCAACCTTTCCGCCTATCGACACACACCGCAGTACCAGCAGGCACTGACGGTGATGGCATTGAACGAGACGCGTTGGGACGTGGAACGCCGGTTCCGCGAATGGGCATGGGTCAACTACGACTTCATGATGCCAGCGGGGCACCTCAATGACAATACGGAGCAAGGCGCACAGAAGTTCCGAGAGCTTTGCAAGAACAACTCTTGGTTAGCAAGTAAGAAGGGTACATACGACCAAATGGTTCACCCCGAAGTGCGCGAAGCATACCGTCAGGAAATGGAATGCCTCATCGACCGCATCTACGAGCTGAACAAGCCTCGCAAACATCACTTCCAATTGAGGAAGTTATAGTTTACTTTCCGAAGTTGCGGGAGGCGTAGGGCAATGCTATGCGGAGTGCCTGATGCCAGTACTCCCAGTTGTGAACGCCATTGCGAATGCGCAGCTCGTCATGGATGCGGGCAGCGCGCATCAGCTGGTGCATGCGAACGCTTTGGTCGAAAAGGAAATCATCGTCACCGCAGTCGAAAAACCACTTCACAGTACGCAATTTCTCCTTAGTGGTATCGTTCGCCTGCTCTACGAAACGCAGGGCGCTGTGCTCCTTCACAGCCTCACAGACATAGTAGCGCTTGTCCTTCTCGCCGCCAGGTCCGACATTGTTGCCTTCGTTATCGAGCCACGGACTCATGGCATAGCAGGACGAGAACATATCCGGATGCCTCTGGCAATAGACAGTACTGCCACCACCGCCCATAGAAAGTCCCATCACGGCACGGTGCTGCTTGTCGCCCACAGCGCGATACTTCTTCTCGGCAGTGGGCAGGAACTCCTGGAAGAAAAAGTCCTCGTAGCTCCAGCCAGGCATGTTGAAGTAGCCGTTCCACGTATTGTGCGTGTCAGGGCCACCAGCATTGGGCATGATGATAATAACGGGCACACACTCTCCAGAGCCGATGAGTTCATCCACGACGGTCTGCATCTGACCACGGTCACGCCAGGCACGGTAGTCGTCACTCAGGCCGTGCAGGAGGTAGATGACGGGATAGTGTTGGTCCTGATTTCTGTCGAATCCGTCAGGCAGATAGACATTAAAAGTTACGTTGGCCCCAAGGATTTGGCTCTTCAAAGAGTCCGTCACGATGCGCCCCGCTGCCAATGGCAGGGAGAGCAAAAGCAGCAAGGCTGCAAATAAATTTCTTTTCATAGGTTTTTCTTGATTTTTGCCACAAAGATACAAAAAAATGAAGAATGAAGAGTAAAGAATGGAGAATTATAAACTTTTTTTCGTACCTTTGCACCCAATATTATAAAAACGCACTATGCAATTTAAGAAAATATACCTGGAAAATCTGGGTGCTACTATCGAACTGATGGCTTATGAGCCAGAGGGGAAAACGGCGGAGTGGCACGCCATGCTGCACGTTGAACCGCGTGGCGAGGCGTTCCAAGGACAGTTTCGCCGCATATGTCAGGCTGAAGCTCATCTGATGGGCTTGGCTGATATGACTGGAGCCAAATCCGTCTTCAAGCGCTACTTCCTCTCGGATGCCACCAATCAGCGTCCCCTCATGGGTCTGGACGACAGCTGCACCGTCTCTTACATTCAGCAACCGCCACTCGACAACAGTAAAGTGGCTCAGTGGATTTACCTGCAACGCGGCACGGAGGTCATCCCAATTGCCGACACCCTGCGCTCTACCATCATTCGCCACAACGGCTACGAGCATATTTGGACAATGGGTATGACGACAGACGAAGGGAGTAGCTACGGACAGACGGAACATCTGCTCGTGAATTATGCAAAGCTCCTCGAGGACTACGATATGACCTTGGAAGACAACTGCATCCGCACATGGTTCTTCGTCCGAGACGTCGATACGCAGTACAAGGGCCTTGTCGTAGCACGCTGGGAAAACTTCGCTGGGCACGGTCTGGTACCTGAGACTCACTATATCGCCTCGACAGGCATCGGCGGCAATCCTGCCGACCCAAAGGCCCTGATACAGTTGGGATGCTATGCCCTCAAGGGCTTCAAGCCTGAGCAGCAACGCTATCTCTATGCCACAACGCATCTGAACCGTACCAGCGAGTATGGAGTCACCTTCGAGCGAGGCACTCTGTTGCAATTCGGTGACCGCAACCATGCTATTATCTCTGGCACAGCAAGCATCAACATGAAGGGCGAGGTCATGTATGAGGGTGACATCGTGAAGCAGACCCAGCGTATGTGGGAGAACGTAGGAAAACTACTTGAAGAGGCAGGTATGACGATGGACAATGCTGCACAAATCATTGTCTATCTTCGCGATGGGTCTGACTTCGAGACTGTCCGCAGCATGTTCCAGGAGAAATACCCTAACATCCCGACCGTCTTCACGCTGGCTCCAGTTTGCCGTCCCGCCTGGCTCATCGAAATGGAATGCATTGCGATACAGCCCGCAAAGAACGACAGCTTCAAGGATTTCTGATAAGTAAATGATTAAATGGTAAATGTGAGATGAAAGCTGGCATAGTAGGACTGCCTAATGTAGGCAAGTCAACCCTCTTTAACTGTCTGTCGAGCGCTAAGGCGCAGGCAGCGAACTTCCCCTTCTGTACCATTGACGCACAGATGGGACAGGTCACTGTTCCTGACGAGCGACTGACCAAACTCGCCGAACTCGTGCACCCTGGACGCATCGTGCCTGCCGTGTGCGACATCGTTGATATTGCAGGCCTGGTGAAAGGTGCCAGCAAGGGCGAAGGACTGGGTAACCAGTTCCTTGCCAACATCCGCGAGTGTGACGCTATCATACACGTGCTGCGCTGTTTCGACAATGATGGTATCGTGCACGTTGATGGCAGTGTCAATCCTGTTCGTGACAAGGAGATTATTGATGCAGAACTGCAAATCAAGGACTTGGAAACTATCGAGAACCGCATCAAGAAGGTGGAGAAGCAAGCTCGCGTGGGCGGCGACAAGCAGGCAAAGATTGAACTTGATGTCCTCCTCCGTTACCAAGACGCTCTCAACAAAGGCCTCAGTGCCCGAAGTGTCACCTTCGAGACCGAGGACGAACTGGCTGCTGCAAGCAGTCTCTTCCTGCTCACAACCAAACCCGTGCTGTATGTCTGCAACGTCGATGATGCCTCGGCTGCTACAGGGAATGCCTATACGGAAGCCGTTGCAAAGGCTATCGAGGGCGAGGATGCCGAGATGCTGATTATCTCTGCCCAGACGGAAGCCGACATCGCTGAACTCGAGACCTACGAAGAGAAGCAGATGTTTCTGGAAGACCTCGGCCTGACGGAGAGCGGCTGTAACCGCCTCATCAAAGCCATCTACCACCTGCTTACCTTGCAGACCTTCATCACAGCTGGCGAAATGGAGGTCAAGGCCTGGACTTTCCGCCGCGGTTGGAAGGCACCTCAATGCGCTGGTGTCATCCATACAGACTTCGAAAAAGGCTTCATCCGCGCCGAAGTCATCAAGTATGAGGACTATATTCAATATGGAAGTGAGGCTGCTGTCCGCGAAGCCGGCAAGATGAGTGTGGAAGGTAAGGACTATGTGGTGCAGGACGGCGACATTATGCATTTTAGATTCAACGTTTAGCATTGAATCAATTGATAATGGATAATTGACAATGGACATTCTATTCATCAACTGGAATCCTGACATCGTTGCGCTCGATTTGGGCTTCTTTGCCATACGATGGTACTCGCTATGCTGGGCAATTGGACTCATAAGCGTTTACCTGCTCATGCACCAGCTCTATAGGCAGCAGAAGATAAGCGAGGAACAATTCGAACCGATGTTCATGTACTGCTTCCTTGGCATCCTCATCGGAGCACGCCTTGGGCATTGTCTTTTCTATGAGCCAGGCTACTACCTGTCTCACCCACTCGAGATGGTGTTGCCTATGCGCAATGTTCCTGGAGAAGGATGGAAGTTTACCGGTTTTGAAGGGCTCGCCAGTCATGGTGGCACACTTGGCCTGATGATTGCTCTTTGGCTGTATGCCAAGCACGTGAAGTTGCGGTTCCTGCATGTGCTCGACAACGTAGCCATCGTCACCCCTATCTGTGCCTGCGCCATAAGACTCGGCAACTTGATGAATTCAGAGATTATCGGTCGCCCTACAGACGTGCCTTGGGCATTCATCTTTGAAAGGGTTGATATGCTGCCTCGGCATCCCGGGCAGCTCTACGAAGCCATCTGTTATGCCATCTTCTTTGGCATTCACTGGTTCTTCTACCGCCGCTATCCCAAGAGGGTAGGTACGGGTTTCTTCTTCGGACTCTGTCTCTTCCTGATCTTCACCAGCCGTATCTTCATCGAATATACAAAGGAAAATCAGGAGGCTTTCGAGGAAGGCATGCTTTTCAACATGGGCCAACTCCTCTCCGTGCCGTTTGTTGTGTTAGGGATTTGGTGTATGATTAAATCTTTATCCGCAGCTGAAACGACAGGTCGTTCTTCCAAGGACTCATGATAGCTTGCAGGCCTGAGCCTTGCTCATCTCGGTCGAAGTAGCGCACCATGCCGTAGCGTGCTTCGAGCATCCAACGCCCGTTGTTGCTTTGCCAGCGACAAGTAAAGACGCCAAGCATGCCGTGTCCGTAGTACGATGCCGAAGAGATACTGCTATAAAGGGCAGGTTGCTGCACATAGATGCGGCTCAGGTAGTCGTCGGTGTGGAACCAGCCTAACTGTCCATTGAGGGACAGGCTCGGTTTGGCAAGTACATAATGAACATTTTGAGTGAACATCAAGCCCTTACTTCCCAATACGTGGTGGAAAGAGCCTGTTGTCTGCAAGCGCCACCGATTCGAAGGCTCGCAAGTCCATTGCAGCTTAATGCGATGATGCGGCTCCATGAGGTCGCCGTTCTCCTTTCGTTTCAACTGATAACGTGCCAACAAGGAATGCTGTCGCGAGATGGCATAGATGCCTTGCAGCATGAACTCCTGACCCGTGCTGCTGTGCGTCATACGATAGCGCGGCCAAGGGTTATGGAAGAAGTCAACGTATGTAGTCAGCTGCAGACCTGTCAACGGCTCTGCTTGCAGATGCACGAGCACGCCGCTCTCGTTCTGAGCATTACTGTTCTCGCTCAAGGCACTGCTGTAGAAGGAGTAGTACTGATAGGCATAGAAGCGTTGTATGGCAGAGAGGACATAGTTCCTGCCGATGTTCCATGAAGCACGGTTGATAGTTGCCATGCCTCCGCCTACAGTACTATAGGCCGTCTCGCCGGCAATAGAAAAGCGGTAGCGCGTGTAGCCATAGTTAATTCCCATCGCACCGAAGGCATCTCCCTTCGGATAAATAGCCCGATAGGTCTGGGTGCCAGGATTGAGCACACGGTTGAACTTCTGCCAATAGCCTGTGGCTCCCAAGTGGAAGCCTTTGTTGTACCACTCCACATTGCCGCCCAGCACCGTACTGCCCACGTTCCGTCGTCGTTCCCACTCAGTACTTGTCCGATGGTAGCCGTTAGTGAGAAGCGTCTGCACCTCTCCTAAGTTTGTCAGTGTCGCATCGCGCTTGCGGTAAGAACCAAAGGCACTCAGACGGACATGCTTGCCCAAAGAGAGCGTCACCGCAGCACCGCGTAGGAAGTTCACCTCGTCGTTGCTGGTCATGGGACGAATGCCGCCCTGCGTCTTGAGTGGCGGCGTACTCTTGCTGTTCCAAGTGCTACCGCCCATCACCAGTCCTTCGCCAAAACCGATACGATAGTCGCCCACGATAGCTCGCGTCAGGATACCCACATCATGCAGCATGGCATATGCTCCGTAGCTGTCATAGAAACGTTCACCTGCATCCTTTTCCAAGCGAAACCCAACTTGGAAGTGCTTACTGTTCCCTATCTGATAACGGATGCGATGATAGAGGGGGTCTCCGCGATAGCCACCCGATTGCTGCTGCCCAAGGCGATAATAGAGCGGCACATCGAGACGCGTGGAGAAGTCACTACGAAGATGTCCTAACAACTTGTCTTTGACGTTCTGCTGTTCCGGCTCGGCATAGACAAAAAGAGAAAGACGCCTACGTGTCACTTCGTCGATGAGCGGCACGAGGCGCAATTCAGCAAGTGTCTGCATCTGCCCGTGCAGGTAGATATAGGCGTGTATCTGTTCTACTTGAGCTTCTGACAGGAAAGGCAGTTGCAGCAGGTTCTCGACGGAGGCTGTGTTGATGTTCAACGGATGCTCCGAGAGTTCCTTGAGTTCCTGCAAGTGAAGCTGCAAGTCCTCCTCCTCTGCCCGTTCCACGTCGCTTGTGTATTCCTCCACGAAGTCGTCCCAATCATACTTTTGCGCAGCTAAGGAAGACGCAAGAAGCATGAAAAAGAGGAACAGAAGCAGGCGCATATCTTCACATTATATAATAATAAGAACGGGGCAAAGGTCAGAACTTTATTCCGTCGCACCTGATAGTGTACGTTCCTGCCTGATACTCCTTCGAGGTTTTCTCGTAGGGGAGGGTGACGGTGGCTGTGACGCCTTTGGGAATGGTGAATTTCCATATCCAGTTTTTGCCGATGAAGAGCCACTCGCTCTTGATGAGGCCTGCTGCCGACTTGTACTCCGCCTTGAGATGCCCCAGCCTCTTGTCGGGCACGGGCTTCATGATGATGTGCTTGAAGCCGGGTTCCTTCGGGTCGGCTGCGATGCCGGCTGCCGTTTCCCAAAGCCATTGGCAGACACAACCGTAGGCATAGTGGTTGAAGCTGTTCATGCCGCTTGGGCCCATGCCCTCTGTCACAGTATAGCTGTTCCAGCGTTCCCAAATGGTCGTTGCACCATTATCCACGGAGTAGAGCCACGACGGGTTCTTGTGTTGGAAGAGGAGTTCGTAGGCGATGTTCTGCATACCATTGTCTGTGAGCGTCTGCATAAGGATGGACGTACCGAGGAAACCTGTCTGGAGGCAGTTGTCGTGCTGACGGAAATTCTCCTTGAGCCGAGCTATCATGTTTGCCTTTGCCTGACCTTCCAACAAGTTGTTCTTGAGGGCGAAGAGGGCAGGTGTCTGCATCGTGTTGAGGATGTCGAGCTTAAAGGAACCGTCGCTGTTGAGGAACTTTTCTTTTATATAATCCTTTGCTTCGGCAAGCATCTTCTCGTAGGGAGCCGTATCGCGACCAATGGCACCTGCCATATCGCGCATCATGCCTGCATCCATTGCCCAATATGAGGCACTGAGATAGTTCCAATAGACAATCGTTTCGGGCTTGGGCTGACCGTTCTCGTGACTGCGCCCGCTGCAACTTTCCAGAGGCTCATAGCTCAGCCAGTCCGCCCACTGGTAGTTGCCGTTCTCTCCCGTCATGACCGTGTGCTCGTACTTCGTCTCGTAGATATGGTCCATGAAACGGTTCATCGCTTCCCAGTTCTCTTCAACGATGGCTTTGTCCCCGAATTGCTTCCAGATGGTCCAAGGCACGATGATGCCTGCATCTGCCCAACCGAGACGCATCATGTCACCATTGCCCTTGCCATCGCCTGCTCCGTACTGTGCCAAAGGTGCAACGCCTGGGAAGGCACCTGTGGGAGATTGCGTGTCCCGCATGTCCCGCATCCACTTATGGAAGAAGCGGTCTGTGTTGGCAAAGAAGGTGCCTGTCTCGGTGAAGACCTGTGTGTCTGCAGTCCAACCTAAACGTTCATTGCGCTGAGGACAGTCGGTAGGAACAGAGAGATAGTTAGAACGTTGTCCCCATACCGTGTTGGAGATAAGCTTATTGATGTCTGCATTGCCTGTCTCGATGGTGCCTGTCTCCATTTCCTTCGTGATGGAAGTGACGGGAACAGACATGATTCTGCGGATGACGACTTCATCTGTGGCTGTTATCGACAAAAAGCGATAGCCGAAGAAGGTGCTGCGGGGGGTATAATAAGTATAACCTGGATGACGAGCAAAGAGACATCTAACATTGAAGGCAAAAGTATAGTGAAGCTGCATTCCTGTGTTCGGGATACGGAGGTTAGTGCGGTGACAGCTGCCTTCAGGCCCATCCATGCCGCGACTCTTTGCACCGTTACCGTCATTCAAAAGCTCAGCAGGCAGGCAAGTCAGCACGGTGCCTTCCTTTGCCTTGAACTCGAAAGCAGGTACTGCGGAAGCGTTCTGACCGAAATCAATCACGAGCGTTTCGCCTGGACGAACCGTCATGGGCTTGCCTGGAGCGAACTCCTCGACGATGTTAACCTTGCCGTACTGGTCATCGGTAGCGCCAGTAGCACCCTTCCAAGTATAGGCCTTGACAGGAGAAAGTGCGATGTCCCAACGATGATAAATCTCGGCGCCGTCGGTCGGGAACACCTCACCTTGAAACTCCGTGTTCAGTTCTGGCTGACACAAATCATCCTTATTCCACCACATCTGACGTTCATCATAGTCCTCGCCGTCGAAGATGGCGGCATGTCTCACAGGCCCTGATATGCCAGCCTTCCAGTCCTTCAGGTTCGTGGGAAAGCATTCCTCAGAACCGTCCGCGTAGGTCAACCAGAGCACGCCTCTGAACGCCACCTTCTTGCCAATCATGCCGTCGTGACCGCCCGGGGTGACAATCTTGTCTGCCCACCAGCCCGGCACCACC